>NZ_JBICYR010000067.1:0-1360 GCF_043201175.1 Streptomyces sp. NPDC048337 | reverse complement strand
GCTCTGCGTTGATAGTGGCAGTGTCGGGCGATTGCCTGGTGTTGCCGTCGCCAGCGCGACCAGTTCAGAGCGTGCCGGCGAAGCGGCCGGTCATGGAGGTGGGGCGGGACGAGGCCAGGCGCCAGCAGCCGCCTGAGTTCTGCCACGCTGAGCGGGACCAGGTCCGGGCCGCCGGAACCGTTTCTGCACCCCCCTTTGCCGCCGTGCCGACGGTCATCGCCGCGAGGTAGGCGTGGGCGAGCATGGCCAGGGTGATGTGTCGGCACCAGCCGGTGTAGCGGCGGACTTCGTACTGATCCAGGCCGCACTCGTTCTTCGCGGCCTGGAAGCACTCCTCGATCTGCCAGCGGATCCCGGCAACCCTCACAAGATCGGCGATTGTGCTGTCCATGGGGGCGTAGGCCAGGTAGTAGGCGATTTCGTCGGGCCTGCTGCGGCTGCGCCGGGCCAGTGCCCACCGTTGGCGGACCTGCTTGCGTCGCTGGTAGTCGAACTCCCGGACCGCGGGCAGCTGAAGCGCCGCCCAGTCGTATATCCGCGGGCCCTTGGCGCCTTCTCCGCAGGACATCGGCTCCCAGGCGGTGTCCGGTGCCTGGGCGAACAGATGGTCGGCGCGGGGTCCGAAGACCTGTTGGGACTTCGGGACGGCCAGGACGTAGCCGAGGCCGGACTGCTCCAGCAGGCGGCGGAAGTGTCCGTCCTGGCCGTAGGCGGAATCCGCCGTCACCCAGGCCAGCGGGAGCGGCGAGGCCAAGGCGCGGAGCACCAGGCGCTTGGCCAGGTCTCCCTTGGTGGCGAAGTCACGGTCGTCGGGAATCTTGGCCGCCCGGCAGCGCTGACGGTCGCCGGTCCAGGACTTGGGGAGATAGAGCTCACGGTCCACCAGCGCGCGGCCCCGGGTCGTTGCGTAGGCGGCGAAGACGCCGATCTGGCAGTTCTCGGTGCGGCCGGCGGTCCCGGAGTACTGGCGCTGGACTCCGGCGGAGGTGGTGCCCTTCTTGATGAAGCCGGTGTCGTCGACGATCAGCACCCCGTCGTCCGCACCGAGGTGTTCGGCGACGTACTCCTGCAGGTCGTCGCGGAGATCGTCGGCATTCCAATTGGAGCCGTTGAGCAGGCGTTGCAGGCCATCGGGGGTGCGGTGTCCAGCGAACTCGGCCAGTTGCCAGCCGTTCTTGCGGCCGACCGGGCCAAGCAGGCCACGGACATAGGCACGCATACGGGCACGCAGGTCCGCACGCGGGAAGCGGTGGCCGATGCGGAGAAAGAGCTCGTCGAGTTCCTGGGCCCAGACGGCGTCCGCCGCGTCGTCGTTCATACCTGGGCACTGCCCGCACCGAGCTTCGAGCAGTGCCCCGAA
>NZ_JBICYR010000066.1:0-1406 GCF_043201175.1 Streptomyces sp. NPDC048337 | reverse complement strand
GATGGTGTCCCGTGGAGTGGTGTAGCTGATCTTGGCTGGGATGTGCGCCGTCCTGGTGCTCCCGCGTGCATCGGCTGTGGGTGAATACTCCTTGAGAACGGGGCAGGCCACCGTGCAAATGTCCTTGGTGAACGGGCAGTTCAACCCAAGGAGCGCACGGTGGCCTTGTCCCAGCATGACCTACTTCGCCTGCTTGAGTCACTACGTTCAACGGATGGTCTTGAACTCGTCCGCGAAGTCGCCGAGCGGCTGCTCCAGGAACTGATCGAGGCCGAGGCCACCGCCCGGATCGGTGCGGAGTGGGGCGAGCGGACCGACACCCGTACCACCTGGCGCAACGGTCACCGGGAGAAGACCGTGACCACGCAGGCCGGCGATCTGGAACTCGCGATCCCCAAGCTGCGGGCCGGGAGCTTCTTCCCCAGTCTGCTGGAACGCCGGCGTCGCATCGACCAGGCCCTTTACGCGGTCGTCATGGAGGCCTACGTCCACGGGGTCTCGACCCGCTCGGTCGACGACCTGGTCAAAGCCCTCGGCTCGGACACCGGCATATCGAAGAGCGAGGTCTCCCGGATCTGCGCCGGCCTCGACGAACAGCTCGACGCGTTCAGGGCCCGGCCTCTTGATCACACGCGGTTTCCGTACGTCTTCCTCGATGCCACCTACGTCAAGGCCCGCGTCGACCATCAGATCGTCTCCCAGGCCGTCGTCATCGCCACCGGCGTCACCGAAGACGGCGGCCGTGAAGTCCTCGGTGTCATGGTCGGCGACAGCGAGACCGAAATCTTCTGGACCGATTTCCTTCGCTCGCTGCGCGAACGCGGCCTGTCAGGTGTCCGCCTGGTGATCTCCGACAGCCACAGCGGCCTGGTCAAAGCGATCCGCAAGGTCATGATCGGGGCCGGCTGGCAGCGGTGCCGGGTTCACTTCGTGCGCAACGTCTTCTCCGTGATCCCGAAGGGGTCTGCGGAGATGGTCGCCGCGACGATCCGCACGGTCTTCGCCCAGCCCACCGCCGATGCGGTCAGAGCCCAGCTCGACACCGTCGCGGTCATGCTCGGCCGTCAGTTCCCCAAGGTCAAAGAGATGCTGCTGGGGGCGAAGGAGGACCTGACCGCGTTCGCCGACTTCCCCAGCCAGCACTGGAAGAAGATCCAGTCGACCAACCCGCTCGAACGCCTGAACCGGGAGATCAAGCGACGCTCCGACGTCGTCCAGGTCTTCCCGAACACCGCCGCCGTCGCTCGCCTGACCACAGCCGTCCTCGTCGAACTCCACGACGAGTGGATCGCCTTCCCCCGCCGCTACCTCTCCATCGAGAGCATGGACAGCCTCTACCCAGACGACAACACCTGCCTGCCCGGCACCACCGAATGATCAGCTACACCACTCCAAGGGACATGACC
>NZ_JBICYR010000065.1:0-1494 GCF_043201175.1 Streptomyces sp. NPDC048337 | reverse complement strand
ACCGCCACCTTCACCGGCACCACGCACCGCGAGGCCACCGACGACAGCGCCGCGTCCAGCCCCCGGTCGGTCAGCACCGCCGGATGGATCCCGCGTGCCAGATCCCGCAGCTCCTGGAGGGCGATCTTCACCTCCCCGTGGGCCTCGTCCACCATGCGCGCGGCCGCCAGCGGGTCCTCCGCAAGCTTCTCCTTCGCCAGCCCCAGGTCCATGGCCAGCGCCACCAGCCGCGCCTGCGCCCCGTCGTGCAGATCCCGCTCGATCCGCCGCAGGTCAGCCGCCGCGGTGTCGACCACCACGCCCCGGTCGGACTCCAGCTCGCTCACCCGGCTGTCCAGCCGGGACGGCCCGAGCAGCCCCCCGACCAGGACCCGGTCGACGGTGGTCAGGGCCCGGAACACCCAGGGCGTGGCCAGGGTGAGGGCCAGCCCGACCAGGGAGGTGAGCAGGATCTCCGCGGGGGAGTCGAGGCTCAGGACGTAGTCGCCGTTGTTGAAGACCATGAGCCCGGACTGGTCGGTGAAGGCCGGGAAGACCCAGAACCAGAGCGGGTACAGCAGGAAGCCCCACCCGTACGCCCAGAACGTCAGCGCCACGCAGAAGCCGAACACCGCCCACGGGAAGTGGATCACGGAGTACAGCGCGTGCCGCCAGGCGCTCCCGCTCTTGAGCAGCGCCCCCATGGCGGCGAGGGCCCCGCTCTTCCCGGCACGGATGGGCGCGGGGTCGGGGATGTCGGTCCCCAGGAAGGTGCGGACCCGGGCCCGCTCCAGGTGGCCGAACCCCCGGCACATGGCCAGCATGCCGGCGAGCACCGGAACCCCGAGGAAGGTGACGAGCAGCCCGGCACCGAGGCTCAGGCCGGTGATCGCGAGCGAGAAATAGAGGACGCTCAGCGGCAGCCCGATCAGCAGGTACCCGAACTCGCGCCAGGTCCGCCCCTCGACGGGCGCCCGCAACACGCTCCGGATCCCCCCACCACTGCCCGTGCCCTTGCCGTTCCCCATGAACCCGCCCGCCCTTCCATCAGCCCGTACCCCCCAACCCTCCCGCTCCCACCCACCCCGAACCATCCGGCGAGTCGGCATGTCCACCGGGGGGTTAACCCCACCAAACCCAGCGATGGAACGCGGGGTCCGGGCCGGAGCCCCGATCTTGAAGCCGCACTTGACGTAGTCGGACGGAAAATCCAGCCACGTCGGGCAGCACCATCCAGCCACGCCGGGCACCCTCAGCCTCGCGGGGTCCGGGGCGGAGCCCCAGGAGGCGGCGCGGCACCCGCACAACAAACGAACGGGACCCCCGCCACCCCGGACGGGAGTCCCACGCCACAACAAGGGGGCCCGGGGGCTAGCCCCGCCCGGCGCCCGCCCCCGTGCGGTCGCGCCACGGCAGCTCGGCGGTCACCGTGGTCCCCCCGCCGGCGGGGGAGTCCACCACCAGCACCCCATCCACGGCGTCCAGCCGCTCCCCGAGCCCCGCCAGCCCGCTCCC
>NZ_JBICYR010000064.1:0-1665 GCF_043201175.1 Streptomyces sp. NPDC048337 | reverse complement strand
GAGTGGGGGCGGAGCCCGCGCAGGGGCAAACGTAAGGGGGGCTACGGGAGTTCGGTGAGGAAGGTGGAGATCAGCGGGGCGATCTCCGCGAGGTGGGTCTCCAGGGCGAAGTGCCCGGCGCCCTCGAAGACGTGCACGGCCGCACCCCCCGCATCCCGCAGATACGCCTTCGCCCCCGCCACCGTGAAGAACGGATCCCCCGCCCCCCACACGACCAGCACCGGCACCCCCGCGCTCCGCAACCACCCCTGCCAGGCCGGGTAATGCGTGAGGTTCGAGGCGTAGTCGAAGGCGAGGTCGGCTTGGGCGTCGGCCCGCCCCGGCAGGCCCAGGTAGTGCATGTCGAGGGTCCAGCTGTCGGGGGAGATCAGGCTGGTGTCGGCGACGCCGGTCTCGTACTGGAAGCGGGTGCCCTCCAGGGTGAAGAGCGCGCGGATCCGTTCCTCGTTGCCCGGGACCTCGCGCCGGAGCCCGGTGAACTCGCGGGCGGCGTCCGAGAGGCCCTCCTCGTACGCGTTGCCGTTCTGCACGATCAGCCCGGTCACCCGGTCCGGCCGCCGCGTGGCGAGCCGCAGCCCGACCGGCGCGCCGAAGTCGAAGACGTACAGGGCGAAACGGTCGAGGCCCAGGGCGTCGGTGAAGCCCTCCACGATGTCGGCGAGCCGGTCGAAGGTGTACGTGAACCCCTCCGGGGCCTCGGTCCTGCCGAAGCCGGGGTAGTCCGGGGCGATCAGGCGGTACGGGGTGTCGCCGAGGGCGTCCATCAGGCGGGCGAACTGGTGCGAGGCGGTCGGGAATCCGTGCAGGAGCAGGAGGACGGGGCCGTCGGCGGGGCCGCTCTCGCGGTAGGCGACGCGTACGCCGTCCACGTCGACGGTGTGGTGCCGGACGGAAGGGACGGTGCGGCGGGCGGTCATCACATGCCTCCTGTGCGGTTGTTGGCATTAGCTTTGCCGCTTCTTGTTAATGGGTCAAGGGATTCAGATAGCATTAGGCATGTGGCAGTGAACTTTCCGCTTACCGGTGAGCCCCTGGCTCTGGACCTCCTCAACACCCGTACCGCCGAGGGCGATCTCGTCGCCGACGCGGCGGGTCTGGCGGCGTGGCTGGCCGAGCAGGCCGGGCGGCTGACGCCGGTCGGCGAGGTGGGTGCGGCCGAGGTGGCGGCCGTGCAGGCCGTACGGGAGGCCGCGCGGGCGGCGCTGGACGCGGTGCGGGGTGGTGACCGGCCCCCGGCCGATGCGCTGCGCGCGCTGAACGAGGCGCTGGCCGGGGCACCGGCCCACCGCGAGCTGGCCTGGACGGAGGAGGCCGGCGTCACGGCGTCCCCGCACCGGACGGCCACCCCGGCGCGGCGGCTCGCGGCGGAACTGGCCGAGGCGGTCGCGGAGCTGCTGACCGACTCCCGTGTGACGTCGGTTCGCGCCTGCGAGGCGGAGGACTGCGTGCTGGTGTTCCTGCCGGTGCATCCGAGGCGGCGGTGGTGTGTGGCCTCGGCTTGCGGCAACCGGGTGCGGGTAGCCCGCTATTACGCCCGCCGCAAGGGCCTCTGACCCGCGACGGGTCGCCCCCCTCCCACTCCCCCGCTCCTCAATCGCCGGAGGGGCTGGATCCGCCTGACGAGCCCGGGCAGGCGCGGCTCAAAGACCGGGGCTCCGCCCCGTG
>NZ_JBICYR010000062.1:0-1862 GCF_043201175.1 Streptomyces sp. NPDC048337 | reverse complement strand
TTCAGAACTAACACAGTGGACGCGAGCAACTGAGGACAAGCCCTCGGCCTATTAGTACCAGTCAGCTTCACCCGTTACCGGGCTTCCACATCTGGCCTATCAACCCAGTCGTCTACTGGGAGCCTTACCCTCTCAAGGAGGTGGGAATACTCATCTTGAAGCAGGCTTCCCGCTTAGATGCTTTCAGCGGTTATCCCTCCCGAACGTAGCCAACCAGCCATGCCCTTGGCAGGACAACTGGCACACCAGAGGTTCGTCCGTCCCGGTCCTCTCGTACTAGGGACAGCCCTTCTCAATATTCCTACGCGCACAGCGGATAGGGACCGAACTGTCTCACGACGTTCTAAACCCAGCTCGCGTACCGCTTTAATGGGCGAACAGCCCAACCCTTGGGACCGACTCCAGCCCCAGGATGCGACGAGCCGACATCGAGGTGCCAAACCATCCCGTCGATATGGACTCTTGGGGAAGATCAGCCTGTTATCCCCGGGGTACCTTTTATCCGTTGAGCGACGGCGCTTCCACAAGCCACCGCCGGATCACTAGTCCCGACTTTCGTCCCTGCTCGACCCGTCGGTCTCACAGTCAAGCTCCCTTGTGCACTTACACTCAACACCTGATTGCCAACCAGGCTGAGGGAACCTTTGGGCGCCTCCGTTACCCTTTGGGAGGCAACCGCCCCAGTTAAACTACCCATCAGACACTGTCCCTGATCCGGATCACGGACCGAGGTTAGACATCCAGCACGACCAGAGTGGTATTTCAACGACGACTCCACCATGACTGGCGTCACGGCTTCAAAGTCTCCCACCTATCCTACACAAGCCGAACCGAACACCAATATCAAACTGTAGTAAAGGTCCCGGGGTCTTTCCGTCCTGCTGCGCGAAACGAGCATCTTTACTCGTAGTGCAATTTCACCGGGCCTATGGTTGAGACAGTCGAGAAGTCGTTACGCCATTCGTGCAGGTCGGAACTTACCCGACAAGGAATTTCGCTACCTTAGGATGGTTATAGTTACCACCGCCGTTTACTGGCGCTTAAGTTCTCAGCTTCGCACACCCGAAGATGTACTAACCGGTCCCCTTAACGTTCCAGCACCGGGCAGGCGTCAGTCCGTATACATCGCCTTACGGCTTCGCACGGACCTGTGTTTTTAGTAAACAGTCGCTTCTCGCTGGTCTCTGCGGCCACCCCCAGCTCACGGAGCAAGTCCGATCACCAGTGATGGCCCCCCTTCTCCCGAAGTTACGGGGGCATTTTGCCGAGTTCCTTAACCATAGTTCACCCGAACGCCTCGGTATTCTCTACCTGACCACCTGAGTCGGTTTAGGGTACGGGCCGCCATGAAACTCGCTAGAGGCTTTTCTCGACAGCATAGGATCATCCACTTCACCACAATCGGCTCGGCATCAGGTCTCAGCCTTATATGAGGGACGGATTTGCCTACCCCTCGGCCTACACCCTTACCCCGGGACAACCACCGCCCGGGCTGGACTACCTTCCTGCGTCACCCCATCGCTTACCTACTACCACCTTGGGTCAGCGGCTCCACCACTTTCCTTTCCCCGAAGGGTCCGGAACGGCTTCACGGCCTTAGCATTAATGGATTCGATATTGGGCGTTTCAAAGCGGGTACCGGAATATCAACCGGTTGTCCATCGACTACGCCTGTCGGCCTCGCCTTAGGTCCCGACTTACCCTGGGCAGATCAGCTTGACCCAGGAACCCTTAGTCAATCGGCGCACACGTTTCTCACGTGTGTATCGCTACTCATGCCTGCATTCTCACTCGTGAACCGTCCACAACTAGCTTCCGCTGCTGCTTCACCCGGCACACGACGCTCCCCTACCCATCACAGC
>NZ_JBICYR010000061.1:0-2394 GCF_043201175.1 Streptomyces sp. NPDC048337 | reverse complement strand
GAGCCGCCGACCAAGATCGCTACGTGGTTCCCTGAGGAGGCGTCTGCCGCTCGTTCGTGCCCATCTGACGGGCGTCCAAGGTGAGCACCATCACGTCGTGCAGAGGAGCTCCAGGCCAGGGGAGTGCCTCGCCCACCTTGCGATAGCCCCATGCTCGGTAGGCGGCCACGGCCGCTTTGCTGTCCGGGCGAACGTTGAGCAGGATCCTCTCGGCATCGACGGTCGTGAGCAGGGCTTCGTGCAGTCGGCGGGCTACCCCCCGTCGACGCCAGGCAGCACGCACGGCGAGTTCCATCAGGCCGAAGGTCCGGCGGCCGTCCTCGCGGCGCATGTCCTCGGATACCGGCTCCTTGAGTTGACCCCACCAACCCGTCTGCGGGCCGAGGTGGTAGCCGTACGCCATGCCGACCGGCTGGGCGTCTTCGGTCGTGGCCAGGACGCCGAGGAACGTGATCTTGCGCGTCTGGGACCGGAAACGCCGGAAGGCGGCCGACACGTCCGCCTCGGTTTCGTCATAGGGCGGTTCGGCGAATGCCTCGGCGTAGACCAGCCGGAAGGAGTCCTCGGCCACCGCTGCAGCTGCTCCGTCGAGCTGGTCGATGCTGATCTGTACTGACCGGCTCATCCCAGCCTCTCAGGTGGTCTCGCGAATCCGCGCGACACAGTCGCGAGCGGTTCGGCTGTCGATGCCTACCGCTGACTTCTGGAAGGCATGCACCTTACCCAGCAAGCGGGGAGAGGTGATCCCATCCCACGTGTCCAGTACGTGGTTGACCTCGGCACATGCTTCTTCGACTTCTCCCGCCGCTAGCAGGGCATCGGCGAACCTGACCCGGTAGGAGGCGCTGTTCCGCGCCAAGCCGCCTCCGATGCCGTGCACGGCGGCCCGCAGGAAGGGCACCGCGCGCTTTGGCTGGTTTGCCCGCATGTACATGTCGGCAGTTGCGTAGTCGACTTCGAACGGGCCGACGAACTTGGCCCAGTCGGGCACTTCATCATCAGAGTCCGCACGTCCCAGATATTGAACGGCTCGGCTGAGAGCCCTGCGAGCACTTGGCAGATCCCCGGAGTGAACGGCCACGTTGGCACCCCGGAGAGCGATGACGAGGTGAACCGTCGCACCGGCCTGCGCTCGAACCGCCAAGCGGTAGGCGTTCTCCACAGCGCTCGCCGCCTCCCACGTTCGATCTGCCTTGATCGCCAGCAGTACGAGGGTCTCCAATACAGAGATCTGAAGGAGAGGGCTGTCGACGAGCTGGGCAGCGGCAAGGGCCTCCATACACGCGGATCTGCCCTCGGCAATGCGGCCGCCGTCATAGCCGTACCAGGCCCGATGTCCATGCAATTCGCCAAGCATCGTTTGGAGTTCGCGTCCTACGACAGAGGTGTAGGAACCGGTGCGCAAGGTTCTGGTGATGTCCGCCTCGATACGACCGGCCTGGACACCAGCCGGCTGGCTGCCTTTGGTGTGGTCCGTCCGGTAGAGCCCTTCGAGTCGCTCCCGCAGATGCCCGAGCTCGACCGTACCCACGCGCGGCCCCGGCACGGCAGGCATGAGGGTCGCCGCTACGAGGGCGCCGGCGTCCGCGACGAAGGTTCTCCTCTTCACCCTTCCAGAGTCGCTGATCGGCTCTGCCACAGTCTCGCGATGTCGAGGAACCTCAAACCCCATCTCGGCCATCGGGACACCGAATATCGCTTCCAGAACCGCCTGTTGCCCCGGGTGGGGTAGCGGTGGTGGTGTCTCGTTCTCCCAACGCCGCAACTGGCGGACGCTCACCGCAGCGGCAATGCCGAGCCGCGCTGCCTCGGCCGCGAAGGCAGCAACGAACGACCCCTGCGTGTAGCCCGCCGCCTGGCGTAACAGGACCAGCTTCTTCACCAGGTCGCTCACCATCCGTGCATCCTCCGTGACGGTTTCAGCATATGGGCGACTGGTTGGCGGCGAGGGGAAACGTCCGCCTAAACGTCCGCCGTCCCAGCGACCGTGGCACCTTCCCGGGCGCTGGACTGGTCCCAGGCCATCCCGCGTGAAAGGCAGGAGGATCCATGACCACCATCCACGAGCAAGTCGCCCAAGAAGACCCTTGGCCGCGACCGGAGGCCAGGACTGAGCCCAGCCGGGAGCTTCTGGACCGTGCGCGCGTCGGCTGGGAGCGCTTCCTCGACACTTTCGACGGAGCGTCCGATGAGTGAGCAGTACGAGTACGTTCCCCACCGCCTCCTCCGCCGCCGTGTGCGCGACATTGCTTCCGGCACCGAGGGCGAGCTGATGGCAGTGATCAACGAAAACGTCTCGGACACCGGCATCGAGCACTGGACGGAACTGGCGTACATCCGGGCCGCGTCCGGCCGCGAATTCAGCACCGCTGCTGAGAACGTCCAGCCCGCTTA
>NZ_JBICYR010000060.1:0-2415 GCF_043201175.1 Streptomyces sp. NPDC048337 | reverse complement strand
GACGGCCGCCCACGGCTGGTGAAGGGAGGATGGCCGACTGGACGTTTGCCACTGCGGTCGAGAACTCGCGCCCCGACGGGCCTCGGATGTACGCCAGCTCTATCCAGTGCTGGTGGCCGGAGTCGGATACGTCCTCGTTGACCACGGCCATCAGCTCGCCCTCGACACCGGATGCGACATCACGCACACGACGCCGCAGCAACGGATGAGGCACGTACTCGTACCGCTCAGTCATCGGTTGGTTCCTCGATGGAGCCGATGAAGCGTTCCCAGCCAACGCGAGCACGATCGAGAAGCTCCTCGCTGTGCCAGGAGCCGTCCAGGCCGCCGTGCCAGCAGCGCCGGCGGCAGCTCGGGCGCACAGGCCCGGCCGTGGGGAGCGCCCGGGCATTCCGACTGTCTGGTTGTGCGTCGCAAGTCATCTCTGTGCCTCCGATGGTGAGTGATGCACCGGCATGCAGACAGGATCTGGTGACACTGCGTACTCGCTCGATATCCGAGCGGTAATCTCACCGTGGGATGACTTCCCATCTCGTAGGCGGATGACGGGAGCAGTCGACTGTGGCCACACCGCTTGCGCCAACTGCCCTGCCTGACTGGGCATGGGAGCGCGCAGATGTACGCCAAGCCCTCCGCGCACGCGACGTGGGTGCCGTGTTCAGATACGTGCAGCAGTACAGCGGAGCCAGCCAGGCGCGTATCGCTGCGGCGGTGGGCATGACCCAGGCTCGGGTGAACGAGATCATCAATCGTCGCCGCGAAGTGTCGCGCCTCGATGTGTACGAGCGGATCGCTGACGGACTGAACATGCCGGACGACGCTCGGCATCTCCTGGGCTTGGCAGCCAGTCGCGAGAAGCGTGTCGGCGGGCCTGCCTTCGACCTCGCTGCCTTTCCAGAGGTGGTGCGCGTGTACTCCGCCCAGGGCTCCGCCCGCGACGAGATCCAGCAGCAGGCACGGGCAGCGAACGAGTTGGACATCCTCGCCGTTCGTGGCCTCGGCTTGATCGGGCTGAAGGATTCGATGCTGCGCTCTCACCTGCGGAGTCAAGACAACGGTCTCCGCGTGCGGGTGCTGCTACTCGACCCGGAATCGTCGGCCCTCATCCAACGGGCGGCCGAGATCGGGGAGTCCGTGGAGTCGCTCGCCAGTGGTGTCCGTCTCGCCGAGGCCCGGCTCCGGGAGCTTGCCGGGATCTGCGACATCCAGGTGTACCGGTACGCCATGCTGCCCACATGGAGGTTGATCCGCACTGACTCCACCATGTTCGTCGGGGCGTTCGACGCGGGTTGGGAAGGGCACGAGTCGGCCACGTACAAGGTGATGGAGACGCCTCACGGCCCGTTGTTCAGAGGGTTCCGGCGCATGTTCGAGGCGATCACCCAGAGCGCCGAACGTACGGTCTGAGAGGGGATGGACGGGATGATCGAGGCCGAGCTGAAGGCACGGGTGCACGCACCAGAAGAGACGCTCCAGCGGTTGGACGAGCGAGCCGACGGCCGCGCCGAGGTGTACCGGGACACCTATTACGACACCCCGGACCGGGCACTGGAGGCCCGGGACGAAGAGCTTCGGGTCCGGACCGTACACGGTCCGGACGAGACCCGCTCCATCCTCACCTACAAAGGCGCCCGGGTCGACGAGGAGTCCGGGTCGAAGCCTGAACACGAGACCCGCGTGGAGGACGCCGAGGCGGTGCACGCGATGCTGCGCGGCCTCGGTTACGTGCCGGCCATCGCCTTCGAGAAGCGGTGCCGGAACTACGCCTTCGAAGCGCGGGGCAGGCAGATGCTCGCCACACTGGTCCGCGTTCCGGAGCTGGACGGCACCTTCCTGGAACTGGAGACCCTGGCCGAGGAACAGGACCTGGGAGCGGCCCTTGGTGACGTCCGCGCGGTCCTCGCCGAGCTCGGCATCTGGGCGGAGGACCTGACCCGTGAGCTGTACACCGACGCGGTGAGGGCCTGCCGCAAGGGCTGAGTCCAGGCATCGCCACGGACTTCGACCTTGCGCGTCGGATCGATGCGATCGCCATCGGGCGAACTCACCTGGGGGCCCTACGGTTTGACGATGTCGGACAGCTCCGTGAGGTCGACAGGAGGCACGTAGACCCTTTCGGCGGCGCGGAGCGCGGCCAGCGCAGGGCGGACGTCCTCGTAGAGATCCGACTCGTCGAGCTACTCACCGCGACCGGCGGAGTCTTCGGCGGCGATGTCGATGTCCGGGCGCATCAGGCGGATCGCTTCCGTGTTGTCCCGGCCGTCCACGACTACCGCGCCGACCAGTGCGGAAAGCGTATGCCGTAGCACGCCGAGCCCCACCCGTTCGTGTTGTCAGAAGACGGGGGTCAGTCGCCGTCGTCGAGGAGCGCGTAGCGATCTGTGGCGGCTTATGACCGGCCCGAGACGGCCGGGT
>NZ_JBICYR010000059.1:0-2441 GCF_043201175.1 Streptomyces sp. NPDC048337 | reverse complement strand
GTGAGGTGGGCCGCCGGGCGAGGTGCCAGCCTGTGGGGCTGGTCCTTTTCCCAGCGACCTCCTCCCGAACCCGTCGTGCGACGTTAATCGCAACGGGCTCTCCAGTGACTTCCGTGAACGTCGGTTGTGCGGCCAACGTGAATGTCTTCGTGGCAGGTTGAGCAGACCACGAGGGTCTTGCGCCGTTTCCTGGCCATGAGGGCGGCCCAGTTGGGTTGTTCCTGTCCGAGCAGGTCGAGGTCGGCGAGTCTGCGGATCTGATGGACCTGGATTTCTTCGGTCTGACCGCACATCTCGCAGAACCCGGCCAGCAGCCTTGTCGTCAACTCACGGCGACGGGGCCTTGGCCGGACGGGATCGTGGTCCGTGAGGACCGCGAACTTCTGCCGTTTGAGTGGAATGCCACCGAACTGCGCGACCAGCGGTTTCCTGCTCGGGGCGCGGGTGATGCTGGCCTGGAGACACTTGCGGCGCCCGGCCGGGGTGTCGATGGTGACCTTGTACTTGCGAGCCATCTTCGACATGGTCGAGCGGTGCTTGTTCGCCAGGGAGCACAGCAGCGAGGACTGCATGACCCAGTGCAACCGGTTCAGTCGAAAGACGTCGCCGGCCAGCAGGTAGTACTGAACGATTCCGCGGTACTTGGCGCCGTAGATGCTGACGATGGTGTAGTCGTCGTAGTTGAGCATCGCGGTCTGTCGCGAGGGTCTCCCGCGTTCCAGGTATGGGGCGCATTTCGCCTTGATCACGTCCTTTGGGACGTGCAGGGCAACGGTTCCGTTGACCGATCGGCGCTTGCGCCGGGGTCCGTTTCGCCGTTCTGATCTGCGGTCGTCCCTGCGGATGGTGATCTCGTAGCCGAGGAATCGTGCCGCGCCTGTTCTGGCGTGGGTGATCAGCGTCTTTTCCTGGGACAGTTCCAGCTTGAGGTCTTCTCGCAGGAACCGGGCCAGGTGCTGTTTGATTTCTTCGGCTTCGGCTTTGGGTCCGGTGAACCCGATGAGGGTGTCGTCGGCGTATCTCACGTAGCGGAGACGGCGGTATCCCGGGTCGGACATGTCCTGGCTCGGGAGACTGTGGAGCCGTTTTCGCAGCGCGCGTACTGCGGTGTGGTTGCCGCGTGTACGGGCCCGCTGGATAGCCGCTTCGACCCGGCGGTATTCAGGGTTCCTCGCCCTGAGTTTCCCTCGGGTGTATTCCGGCATGAGGACTGTTTCGATGAAGATGTCCAGCCGGTGCAGATAGATGTTGGACAAGATGGGCGAGAGGACCCCGCCCTGTGGGGCGCCGCTGAGTGTGGCGTTCCATGTCCAGTCTTCCAGGTATCCGGCTTTGAGCATGTTGCGCACGAGCCGCAGGAACCGGTTGTCGTGGATTTTCTCGCCCAGGGTATCGAGCATCACCTGATGGTCAAGCGAGTCGAAACACTGGGCGATATCTCCCTCGATGAACCAGGCTGTCCCGGTCCAGGTTTTGGCCACGTCGCGTAATGCTGTGTGGCATCCCCGTCCGGGACGGAAACCGTGGGAGCGGTCGGAGAACCGGGGCTCGTAGTACGCCTCCAAGAGGAGACGCATGACCTCGCCGACCAGCTTGTCCGTCCAGGACGGCAGGCCCAGCGGCCTCATCTTCCCGTTCTTCTTCGGGATGTAGGTCCGCTTCACCGGCTGGAATCGGAAACGCTCGTGACGTAACGCATCGATGATGCTGCCGATTTTGGCCAGTGACATGCCGTCTGCGGTTTCCCCTGAGCCTCCGGGCGTCATCGCCCCTTTGTTGGAGTAGATGCGCCCGTAGGCCAGTAGATACAACTGCGGGTTGAACATCTGTCGATACAGTTCATTGCATGGCAGATTCCGCCTGCCGCGTTCACGGAGGATCTCAAGAACCACTTCGGCGTTCTGCATTTCGCATACCTCCCGGTCTCGTCAATCCCATGTCACCTGTGTCCCTTCGCCCTGATTCCGGCTCTCCCGGACTCCTCGGCAGGTCGTTACTCCTGCGACTACTACGGACACTCCGTCACCATGGGGCTCGCGCCCTTTAGGTGATCCCTTGGTTCATCTGAATGTACGTTCTAGCGCGACTTAGGCGCCCCACTCATCTCCTTCAATCCCCTCACTGGGGATCGCCCCGCCCCCTGGAGTTGTGCCAGCAGGCCGAAATAGCCAGCACAGGGAACGGCGCCGGTTTCAGATACCTTTCCGGCGGATGCGTCTTTGAATCGACTGGAGATTGGGGTTCAGGCAATCCAGCTTTCGCCATATCGCGCGGGTCTCGCGATGCACCGTCCCTGATACCTGGACCCGGTCACCGCTTTCCTGACATGCTACGTTCCCCTTCGCCTTTCGACTCCAGGTGAGTCATTCGACCCAGGGATATCCTCCAAATCCCTCCCGGCTGAGCCGGGGATACATTCAGACGCCTCCAAGGCGCACTCG
>NZ_JBICYR010000058.1:0-4408 GCF_043201175.1 Streptomyces sp. NPDC048337 | reverse complement strand
CGGCGCGCTGTGCCAACGAACCACCTCGCTGCGCTCGGTGGGGCTCGGCTTCGCCGAGCCAGGGCCGGCCCTTCGGGCCGGTGTCCTGCGCTTCGCTCCGGACGGTTCGGGTTTCGCTGCGCTCCACCCGAACGGCCCGCTTTGCGGGCCTGGGTGACCCCGTTTCACGGGGTCCGAGCCTTCGGCTCGTTGGGGTGTCCGCTCCGCTCCCACCCCAGGTCCTTCCGGCTCCGCCTCCAGGACCAGCCCGCTCCGCGGGCGGCTGGCAGCCGTGGGGGTGGGCTCGCCGTTTCCTGGTGCTGGGGGAAGGGCAATCGGTCCAGGCAGTCCAGCGCGCCAGGGGACGGCTCGCACTGCCCTGGGGCAAGGTGGGTCAGAAGGTATGCCACTCCTCAGCGGGGATGCAGTCCCACATGTCTCCGGTCCAGCCCTTGAAGAGGAAGACCGGCCGGGTCAAGACTATGTCACCGGCCCGCTGCACCCGGATGAACAGGCCCAGGTCGCCTGAGACCGGATTCCCGTCCACGGCATACTTCAGGTCCGTGTGCGCATGCTCCTTGGCATAGGCATGCAGCCAGTCCTCCGCCTCCGAGGGCACACGCCCGACCAGCTCCGTACCGTCCAGAGTGACCTGAGGACCATTCAGGGCATCGACAGCCACGGCCGCCAAGTGGCCCGCACTCGTGTAGTAGAGCGCCACCCCAGGATCGGGGTACCGCTCCCAGTTGGGCACCGGGCTGCGGTCGGGATACTCGGCGCACGAGCGTGTACGGGCCTCCGGGCCACTGAGTGCCGTGGCCGCCTCGTCTGGCCTCATTCCGAACTCCAAGGGCCCCACATCAACCAGCGGGCTCCACACCCACTGCTCACGATCCCCGTCCACTTTGACGTCCCACGGACCCAACGTCTTACTCCCCCACGGTCAGGTGATCCTTCTTGCGCCTCTTCGATCCCCCCAGACCATCACACCTCACACAGCTGCCGACAGCCAGGGCCGCCACCACTCTGTGACTCAATCTTGAGACCGGATGAACTCGGGAAACGAGGTTGAGCACCACACCTATGCAGCGGGGTCGCGTGTGTCGAGAACCAGCGAAACTGCGCAGCGCTCAACGAACTTGCGCAGTCAGTGCTCGTCAGTGCGGACATCCCGGAGTGTGGCTCGGGAGGCCGATGGGCAGCGAACGAGCATGATCGCGCAGGCTGCTTTCGTTCGCGAGGCCGGTCGAGTACCGTCCTCGGTCTTCCGCGTGGCTCCCCTGGAGGGAGAGACGACCTGGTCACTGATGTGCCGGACCGCCGCACACCACGGCCAGGAACCCGACTCGCTATCGGGGCACTGGGAGTGGAGGAACCATCAGCCCCGACATCCGGGCGGGACTCCACGCGCGGACGCAGACGTGCTGCTCAATCGGGCCGGTCGAGCCCTGCTGGCAGAACTTTGCCGGGTCGACGAGGAGATCCTCGAGCGGGCTCTGCCGTCGTGGCGGCACGGCGAGGAGCAGTTCACCGGGCAGGCGAGGGCTGCGGGAGGGGTGTGGCGGGTCGGTGCCACGGTGGTCGGGCCGGTGACGATCGGCTGCCGGCTCTGTGTGGCGCGGCGTAGCGGTCAGGCGGTGCGCGCGGTCCGCTACGCCGAGCGTTGGCAGCGGGCGTGCGAGCGGCATCACCGGTGGCAGCTGGATGCCGACGTCGATCACGGGCTGGAGAGGGTCTGTCAAAAGAACGGCTCTGTCCCGTAGTCGGTGGTGACGGTGGGTGCCTGTCAGGCGAGCAGGATGCGGCGGCGAAGGAGTTCGAATCCCGCGCGTCCGTGCATCTGTCTCATGATCCGTTTGGTGCGGGTGTTGACGCCTTCGGTGCGGCCGTTGTGGTAGGGCAGGGTGAGGCCGGCGTTGACGGCGGGCCGGTCAATTTCGAGGCCGTTGGTGAAGCTGTGCAGGTGGGGCAGTGCTGCGGCGCGGGCGGTCGTGATCCACTCGGTGAGCTTCAGGTCGTTTCCCTCGGCTGGTTTCAGCAGGGTGGCGAAGACGTGTATGAGATCGGCGAGTTGGGTCATCTCCGGGCAGGCCGCGGTGATCTTCTCCAGCAGGGCCGTTTCCTTCGGGCGCAGGTTTTCGGGGTCGGTAAGGAGGAGGCGGCCTGCGTGACGCGGCGTGGTGACGGGTCGGTCGCCTTCGGCGCGGCCTTGGTTGAGGTAGCGGACCAGCAGATTGGCGCTGCCGGTGTAGCCCAGGTCTCGAATCTCGCGCAGCAGATGGGTGACGGGGACGGCGGGGTCGGCCCGGCGTCGTTCGCGAAGGTGGTCGCGGTAGGGGTCGACGAGGGTCGGCCGGTAGGCGGGGGTGAGGCGCAGGGCCTGGGGTTCGGGCATGCGGGCGTAGCGTTTGACGGTGTTCAGGGCCAGGCTGAGGCGGCGGGCGCATTCGAGCAGGCCGACGCCCTGGCCGAGGAGATCGTGGATCTTGTTCCAGCGTTCGCGGGTGGTTTGCTCGCGTATGCCGCCGGGGCGGGGCGGGTTGATGGTGGCCCAGCAGCTGGCATGTGCGCGGATTTCGAGCAGGACCTTGTCGCAGAGGTTCCGCCAGAGGTGCCAGCGGTCGCTGACCTGCACCGCGTCGGGCAGAGCACGGCGGATGGCCTCGGCGTAGGTGGCCGATCCGTCCCGGCACACGACCTCGGCACCAGGATGTTCGCGCAGCCACTTCTCCAGGGTGTCCGCGGTGCGGTCGGACAGCACGTCGATCCGCTCGCCGGTCTCGGCGTCGGTCACGATGGTGGCGTAGCGGTGACGTCGCTTGAGCGCGAAGTCATCCACTCCGATCACCCGTGGGACCGCCCGCCTGGGCAGCGGCAGGCGCCGCAGATGGTGCAGCGCGGTACTGCGGGAAACGGGCACGGCCAGCAGGCCGGCCAGGCGGGCCGCCGCCCGGCCGCATAACTCCCGTGCCACCTGGGCAATCTGCCCGGCCAGCCGTACCGTGCGGCGCTGATGGCGCTCCAGCAGTCCGGGAATCTGCTCGCGGAAGGTCTGCCGTCGGCAGCCCAGGATCGGGCAGGCCAGCCGCCGTACGCGCAGGTGAACGACGACCTGGCGGCCGTCGACCGGCACGTCCGCCACCGTCCGGCGGTGATACCCATGGGCCTTCGCCGTCGGCGATCCGCACACCGGACACGGCACCGCCACATCCCGAGTGCGGGCCGTGACCACTATCGCGTCACCGCCATCCGCCACGTCCTCGACGACCAGCGCCGAAAGCCCGGAAAACACCGTCCCGACAAGGGAGTTGACATCCATCACAAGATCATGATCATGGACGGCTACTCGACGTCACCACCGACTACGGGACAGACCCGTTCGATTGACAGACCCGAGATAGGAGACCGGGGCCAAGCCGGCGCGTCTTCGGTCGGGGCCGTTGGGCTGGTAGGTCGTGATCCGTCTGGTGATCGGGTGATGGTGTCGTCGGTGCCGTATCCGTGGAATGTGGGCTTCGTTGCGAGGGCAGGCGGCTGCCAGTGGGTGCCGGGTTCGTCTCCAGGCCGGGCGCTGGTGAGCCGCGTAACTTCACAGAACAGGAGCCTTGACATGAGACGGACGTTGTGGCAGCGGATGGTCGGCCTGGCAACGGTCACAGGGCTGGGCGTGGTGGCGCCGTTCGCCGTAGGCGCGACACCTGCTTACGCCCAGCCCAGACTGGAGATCCTCAAGACGCACGAGGGCGACTTCGCACGAGGCGGGCAGGGCGTCTATCGCATCGACGTCAGCAACACGGGCTCGGAATTTACCCGCCGGATCCATGTCACTGACGAGCTTCCGCCAGGAATGAGAGCTGTGAGCGTGCAGAGCGAAGCCCCGTTCTCCTGCAGCATCGGGGGAGGCGGGGTCGTGATGGTCTGCAACGCCGACAGCTTGGGTGCCCCTCAGAGTGCGACGATCCTCATGACGGTCGAGGTCGCCGAGGACGCTCCTTGCACCATCGTCAACCGGGTCAGAGTGGGTGAGGACGGTGATCAGCCGAACCCCCTCCCTGAGGTCACGGACAGCGACCAAACCACCATCACCGGCGGCGAATGCGGTGACGGCAACGGCGGGAACGGGAACGGGGACGGGGACGGTTCGGGGTCGATCCTGCCGATCAACCTCGCCGGTGTCCTCCCGATGTTCAACAACATCACCACCAACAACAACATCGACAGCCCGGGCGCCAGCAACTACAGCCGTCAGCGCTTCGTTCTGAACAACCCCTGACCGCAGTCGGTACAGACTTGAAGGGGCACTCGCCATCTATGGCCACTGCCCCTCTTTTCTTGGCACTGTCACGTTGTCCGGGCGTCTGGGATGATCTTCGGGTTGTCGGTGTCCGGGAGGGGTGGGGGTTCGTGTCGTCTGCGTCGCCGTCGTACA
>NZ_JBICYR010000057.1:0-5589 GCF_043201175.1 Streptomyces sp. NPDC048337 | reverse complement strand
CCCTCGCGGGCTTTCCTCCGGGCTTTCGTTCTGTGTTCTTGCGTTTCCGACTCTATCAGACTCTTTCGGGCCCGATTTCCTCGGTGCTTTCCAGGTTCTACGCTTTCGCGTTTTCCCTTTCCGGCGATTCAGACTCTATCAGAAGTTCTCCACCGGATTTCCCCGGCTTCGGATTCCTCAAGGAGTCGAGTGCACCCCACACGGAATTCATTCCTCGCGGGGTGGGGGCTGCCGAACTTGACCAGTTCGAGGCAACCGCTTGACTCTACAACTGACCCTGTGAGGTGTCAAAATCGGCGAGCGCGGAGGAGGCGACCGCGTCCCCTGCACTGCGCGTTCGCCGACTTCGCGACCGCCGGGCGGGTCTTCTCCCTCCTGCCAGCGTCTGCGGGACGGCCGTTTCGCGGCGGTCACGGACCGCTGGTACGCCTGTTGCCGGCGTACTCGCGCACGGACTCCGCCGCTGATCTTGCGATGCTGGGCAGTCTCCGCGGGCCGGGCCGACACGGCGAGGTGCCCGCGGTGCAGTTCGCTGTCGTGGCGGGTACACGGCCGGTACGAACGGCGCCTGGCGGACGCCGCCGTGGGAACCACACCGGTGGTGATCCGGCTGGTCGTCCGCCGGTTCAAGTGCCCCAGCCCTGGATGCCCGACGGTGACTTTCCCCGACCAGATACCGGGCCTGACCAGCCCCCACGCCCGACACACCCCAATGCTGCGCAGGCTGCCGGCGCGGTTCGCCGAGGCGCTGGCCGGCAGGGCCGGAGCCCGCTTGGCCCGACGGATGGGCATGCCGGTGGCGAAGGACACCCTGCTACGGCTTCTCCGGGCCTCCGCACTCGAAGAACCTGGTGCAGTACGGGTCCTGGGGATCGGCGAGTTCGCCCTGCTCAAGGGGCACAACTACGCGACGCTGCTGGTCGATCTCGAAGCCCGCGGTCCCATCGACGTCCTGCCGGGGCGGGAGGCCGAGACCGTCGCCCGGTGGCTCGAGGGCCATTTGGAGGTGGAGATCGTCTGCCGTGACCGTGCCTCCCCCTATGCCGAGGCAGCCAGGGCGGACGCTCCCCAAGCGGTCCAGATTGCAGACGTGTGGCACCTCTGGAACAACCTCGCCAAAGCCGTCGAGAGACCTCTCACGAGCCACTACGCATGCATCCGCGCCAGCCACCAGGCCACCAGGCCACCTGACGAGCAGGCCGCGGTGCCACCGCCGGACGGGACACTCGACGTCAACGGGCGCCCGCGCCGGATCGTCGGCACGATCCGCGAACGACACCGACGCGTCCAAGAACTCCTGGCCCAGGGCCGATCACTACGAGGGGTCAGCCGGGACCTCGACCTGGACTACTACGCCGTCCGTCGATACGCCCGCACCCCGGACGTCGACCAGCTGCTGGTCAAGGTCACCCAGCGCCGCACCCTGCTCGACGACCACAAGCCCTACCTCTACGAGCGGTTCACTCAAGGCTCCGCAATGCCAGTCAGCTCTTCCGAGAAGTCCGTGACCAGGGATTTCGCGGCGTCCGCACCGTCGTCAACCGCTACATCCGCCAGCTGAGACAAGGCATCGAGACCGCCCCTCCAGCACCGGCCCTGCCCAAGCCACGGCGAGCGCTTCGCTGGGTAATGACGCACCCCGACCGGCTCCGGCCCCACGAAGGCCTCGGCCTGAAGGCGGTCCGGGCCGCCTGTCCCGAGCTCGGCATGCCAGCTGCACCAACGCACCCCCGAAGACGACGGGGCAAGCCCTAGGGGAGGCGGGCCAGCAAGTGGGCGTCGAGGAAGCCCCGCTCGGAGGCCGGGTCGTGGAGCAGCTTGGCGAACGTGACGAGCCCGGCCCCGGTCAGCAGCTCGGCGAACCGGTCCGCCGGCCAGCTGTAGGCGGGCGTCACCTTGTGGTCGAAGCGGACCGGCTCCGGTCCGTCGGTCGCGAAGAACGAGACCAGGAGCAGGCCCCCTGGTGCCAGGACACGCACCTGCTCGGCGAGCAGCGCGGGGAGCTCCGCAGGCGGGGTATGGATCATCGAGTAGTGGGCCAGCACGCCCCCGAGCGAGCAGTCCTCAACCGGCAGGGCCTCCATCCGCGCCTCGTCGAACCTCAGCGCGGGATGGGCCCGCCGGGCGTGGTCCACCATGGCCGGGGAGAGGTCGAGCCCGAAGGCGTCCAGCCCCAGTTCGTGCAGCATGGCGGTCAGATGTCCGGGCCCGCAACCGACGTCGGCTGCCCGCAGGTTCCCCGTTCCGCGCACCAGCTCGGCGAAGGTACCGATCATGTTCCGTGAGAACGGGTGCGTCTCCAACCGATTGGCGAACATCGATGCATACAGCTCGACGACCCCGTCGTAGGCCGCCCTGGTCTCGTCCTGGTGCTCCACCACGGGAGCGAAACTAGCCCAACATCCGCGCCCTTTCGCAGGCGGATGGAGGCCTTCGACATGCGGTTGCCCCACACGGAACCCAAGCTCCGCGAGGTCTTCACCAAGCTCGAGGCCAAGCACGGAACGGTGCTGGTCATGGTGGACCAGCCAACCTCGATCGGCGCCCTGCCGCTGGCGGTCGCGAAGGACGTGGGCTGCCCGGTCGTCTGCCTGTCGGGGCCGACGATGCGGCGGGATCGCCGACGTCTACCCCTGCGAGGCCAAGACCGACGCGAAAGACGCGTTCGTCATCGCGGAGGCGCCCGCGCGAGATGAGTCGGGCGAGCGACTCTGTGGGCCAGCAGAACCACGTGAGGAGGGGGCTGGTGACCACGAACCAGTGGACGCTGGTTCGGCGCTGCTTGTCATCGAGGATCGGTGGGCCCCATCCCGGTAGACGTGGCGGAGGGATCGGCGGCGGATCGGCGCTCCGCTGGCTCTTCGAGCCGAGCTGGCGGCCGGGACCGGGCCGAGTGAGTTTCGGTGCACGGGCTGGCGTGCCGGCCTTCACGCGGAGGTTCCTGAACCCGCGCCGGACGCGGGCGGGGGTGAGTCTGTTCGGTTCCGCCTTGCCGTTTCCAGGGCCGGCGAGTCGGAGTTGGGTGCGTGCTCGGGGCTCGCGCCGATGCGGGACCACCAGAGCCAGATCGGCTTGTTCCCCCTCCGGGACCCAGGGCCGGGTACTCGGCCGCCATCTCCCAGGACTGTCGCTGGTTGGATCCTCACCCACCCCGACGCACTCGCGGGGAACGAGCGCCTGAAGCTCAAGTCCGCTCTCGCCCAGTGTCCGGAACTGGACGCCCTCGCGGCCGTCACCGCCGGCGTGACTCTGCCCTGGAGCTCGGGCGTCGTGGAAGGCCACGTCAACCGCAGCAAAATGCTCAAGCGCCAGATGTACGGCCGCGCCTGCTTCAAGCTCCTCCGCAAACGCGTCTTGCTCTACGCGTGAGGGGGGAGCCTGCGGGTCAGGGCCCGATGCGCTCGACCTCATTCGGATCGATCCTGAGTGCCGATGCGGTCTCGAAGGAGGTAGGCGATTTCAGGAGTACGGTCACGACATCCGCGACCCGGTCAGGTGACGTCACTTGGTGGCTGGGGCAGACCATGTCTGCGAGCGCTTCCTTCGGCACTCCCGCCGCCTCCGATACCCGGTCCGTCATGGGGGTGTCGACAATTGCGGGACAGATCGCGACGACCGAGATCCCCCGCTCCGCCAGCTCGGCGGCGGTCGAGCGGGTCCAAGCTCAGCAGCGCTGCTTTGCTGGCCGCGTACGGGCCAGCGACCGGCATGGGAATCGTGCCGAGCATGGAGCTGCTGTTCACGATCACCGACCCTGCTTCCATCCGCGGCGCAGCGTGCTACATACAGAAGAACGCGCCCTTCACGTTCACGCTCAGGACCTCTTCGACATCGTCGGCGGACCAAGCTGCCATGGGTCCGACAGTGGAATGCGACTCGCTCGGTGCCGAGATCGGAGACCACCGCGTCGCCTCCTTCGCGGTTCCTGGACGCGATCATGACTGCGCAGCCCTCGGCCAGAAGCTGGCGAACTGTGGCAAGCCCGATCCCGGTCGCTCCGCCGGTCACCAGCGCCACCTTTGACTGCAGCCCGTCGTCCATCTCTTCGTCGCTCCTCAGATTGGGGAGTAGCGCTCGGTCGAGCCACCAGCGCCGTCAGCAGACCTGCGATTACCTCGCAGGGCACGGCGGTTTCTCCTTGGATCGCATGGTTAGGGCAATCTTCGGGCTGCCACCCCGACGGAGGCATACGAGGCAGGAGCATCCTGCTGGCGAAGGGAAGTTCTGACGCTCCGTGATCGGACCACAGAAGGGAGGAAGGTGGCTCGGCTCAACTTCTGTGGAGCGGCAAATTCAGTGACGGGGGGCTGTCGCTACGACCAGAACTCGTCGTATGCCTGCTGATCGGACCACAGTTCCCAGCCCTCGGTGATCCTTCCGTCTCGGATGTGGAAGACGATCACGTAATCCATGTCGAGCTCCTTGCCACCACGCGAGGCCGTGGCGTGGAGCAGGGCGACCGTGTGCTTGTCGTTGGCGAGCACATCATGGAGTTGTGGGCGGTACGTGCCCCCTGAGAGCTGGAACTCCTTTTGGAACGCAGCGAACGCGGCCTCACGACCGTAGAACTCCCCGGCCAGCGGGCTTTGGCCAGGGGCATGCCACACCACATCGGGGTGGAACAGCTCCGCCAGTGCATCCATGTCTCCTGCTGTGAAGGCGGCAAGAGTCTGATGAAACAGAGCAATGTTCCGATGATCATTCATCGCAGCCTCCTCTCGCTTCTGGCCTCGCGAACGTAACCGGAAGCCGGATGGACAGCCGCAGGCACACCCGTCCTCCGTCCCGAGCCGTCAGAGGTTGACGCGCTTAAGGTAGACGCGGCTGCGGTGGGGGATGGTCTGGTACCAGAGCATCAGGTGCTCGTCCTCGTACGTACGGAGCCGCATCGGGTGGGGGTCCTCGTAGAGGCTGCCGTCCTTGGGGTCGATGGCCATCGCCGCCAGGTCGACCAGGCCGTCCATGACCGCGGCGACCTGCTCCTGGTGCTCCGCGGGCATGTCGCCCAGGACCCACAGCCGGCTGGGATCGCACTCCCACGCCCAGCCGTTGTCGTTCTCCACGCCCTCACCCCGTGGGTTCACTGACCGATCTCGCGCTGGGCCTCGGCGAGGATGCGGCTGCTGGTCTGCATGGCAGCCCGGAACTCCTCCTCCGTGGCGTTCGGATCCCCCGCGATCCGCTCCGCCTCGTGCAGCGCCGCCGAACGAGCGGGCCAGCGGTGGATCGCCACGTGCGTGGCCCACTTGATGAGGAAGAAACGCAGCGGATTGATGGCTCCGGTCTCCGCCGCGCGGTCGAAGGCCTCGTTGCACTCCTTGTCGAGCGCGGCGAGGCTCGGCATGTCGATCCGGCGCACGGCGTCCCGGAGGGCTTCCCGTGTCATGGCCGGCTGAGGGATGAGCGGCCCGCCGGCTTCCAGCTGCTGTGCTGTCATCGCGTCCTCCCGGGGAACGCGCCCAGGATACCCAGGCGGGTCTCATCTCCTGGCCGTGAACGCAGAAAAGCCCCGCACCAGGATCAGAGATCCGGTGCGGGGCTTTCCCACAATGATTGTTCGGCGGCGTCCTACTCTCCCACAGGGTCCCC
>NZ_JBICYR010000056.1:0-11107 GCF_043201175.1 Streptomyces sp. NPDC048337 | reverse complement strand
GCGCCGCCGGCGTGCCCTCCGAAGCCTGAGCAACCAGCCGCCAACGGCTTCCTCACGCCCCCAGACGATCACCCCACCGACAACGTGACAGCACCGGTACGAGTCCTCCTCTTGGACCCCGACGCCCCCGCACTCGCGCAGCGCGCGGCGGAGATCGGGGAATCGGCCGAGACGCTTGCGGCCGGGATCCGCCTTGCAGAAGCCCGGCTCCGGGAGTTGGCCGCGGTGTGTGACGTGGCGGTGTTCCGGTACGCGATGCTGCCGACCTGGCGCCTGATCCGCGCCGACGACACGATGTTCGTCGGCGCGTTCGATGCCGGCTGGGAGGGGCACGAGTCCGCCACCTACAAGGTGGTGGCCACCGCGCACGGCCCCCTGTGCAGGGGGCACCGGCGGATGTTCGACGCGATGGCCGCGGGCGCACGGCGCACGGTCTGAGAGGGAGGAAGTACAAGTGATCGAGGCAGAGCTGAAGGCCCGGGTTCCGGACCGCGAAGCCTTGGTGCAGCTGCTCGACAAGCTCACCGCAGGCCGCCCGGAGATCTACCGGGACACCTACTACGACACCGCCGAGCGGGCACTGGAAGCCCGGGATGCCGAGCTGCGGATCCGCACGGTGGAGACCGCAGACGGCACGGCGCGCACGGTCCTGACCTACAAGAGTGCCGCAGTGGACGCTGCCTCAGGATCGAAGCCGGAGCACGAGACCGAAGTCGTGGGCGCGGACGCGGCGCACGCCGTGGTGCGCGGGCTGGGCTACGTCCCGGTGATCGCGTTCGCACTGCCTGAACTACGACGTGGACGTGAGGGGCCGGCGGATGCTCGCCACGGTCGTCCAGGTCCCGGAGATCGACGGTACGTTCGTTGAGGTCGAGACGATGACCGACGCGGACGGCCTTCCCGGCGCGCTCGCGGACGTCCGGGCCTTCCTGGCCGGGCTCGGCATCGGGGAGGCTGATCTGACCCGGGAGCTGTACACCGACGCGGTGCGCGCCGGCCGGACGGGCTGACCCTCCCCGCGCTCGGCTACGCGGCCCCTTCGGTTCCGGGGAGCCGGCGGGGGCTGATCCACTACGGTTGGTTACAGACCGCGCCGACATGGGTGTGCGGGGTAGGGCTGGTGCCCAGCGCGCTCTGGGGCAGTACGACCGGCCTGAACCTCGGCCCCGGTATTCCGTCCGTCGGAATACCGGGGCCTTTGTCCTGCCTGGGGCTTGGCAGTGTTTCAGGTGGCTACGCCGCCGGGAGGGCGCCGGAATCTCGCTGGACAACGAGCTGGACGCGGACGCCCGGGAGTGTGACGCGCGGGGGTTGAGGGTGTCCGCAGCGTGATGGCCGGGCAACCCTGGTCCGTAAAGGCCTCATTCGACAGGGAGCCGCTCTTGCGCGAACGCCGACGCAGGCTGTGGGCCGCGGTGCTGCTGGGCGCGGCAGCGGTGGCCTACAACGGCTGGCTTCTGGAGTTCCTCCTGCCCACGGGTCTGGACCCCAGGCATTCCTACGTGAGTGAGCTCTACGCGGCCGGTCAGCCCTTCCAGAGGCTGTTCAGCGGGATCGAGGTCGCCTGTGCGCTGCTCGTGACGGCAGCGGCTCTGCTGGCGCGGTGCACGCTGCCAAGCCGCCTGGCAACCATCGGCTGGTGGGCACTGGTGGCCTTCGCCGCATTCTCGGTGGCCGACACCATCCCTCCATGGCGCTGCTCAGCGCCGCGGCCAAGGTCGAGCGCCCCGGAATGCCATTGATCCGCCGCTGGGGCCCCTGGTTGCTGCCGTGCGCCCTGGTGACTGCGGTGGCCACGGCCGGTCCCCTGTTCGGCGGGCCGGGCTGGCACGGCGTCCCGCAGCGGATGCACCTGATCCTGGTGGGAACATGGTTCGCCCTCCTGGCGGTGGCACTGGTCAGGGCGCTGACCCACCACGAGTCGGCTCCCGGAACACCGAGTACCGCCGGCCCGCGGCACTGTCACGTTGTCGGTGGCGGTCTGGGATGATCTTCGGGTTGTCCGTCTGGGAGGGGTGGCGTTCGTGTCGTCTGTGGTGCCGTCGTACGCGAACCGCCGCTACCCGGCCGAGATCATTTCGCACTGCGTGTGGTTGTACTTCCGCTTCCCGCTCAGCTACCGGGAGGTGGAGGAGCTGATGCTTGAGCGGGGCGTCGTCGTCTCGTACGAGAGCATCCGGCGCTGGTGTCTGAAGTTCGGCCAGGCCTATGCAGCGGCCGGACCGCCGCCCATTCCGCATCCGACATGTCCGACGGATAGCGCGGCGTCCGCTCCGGATGATCGGCCGCGTTGCCGTACACGTGCGCGAGACAATCGCACGACACGGCGGACGAGTTGAAGTCGACGGGCGCGACCGCGTACACATAGGACAACGGGGCCTCCTTGAGCCGCTCGGTGAGGTTCGCACCTCCGAGCTACCAAGAGGCCCCGCCTTCATGCACGGGCCGACCGAAGATCACCCGAGCGGAAAACTCGTTCGACCTGCACGTTCCATGATCGGTTGAGATACGGCTTCTCAAACTGTCACGAAACCGGGGCTTCGCATCTGGGTGAATCCGGGGCGGATCGAACGGATGTGGGGCGGGCGCCACTGTGGATGCCTGACCGGCCCACACGTCAGTCGGTTGGGGTCAGAGTTCCCACTCGACTCGTTCCACCGTGTCGTTGTGCTCCTTGGGCTCTTCGAGCTTGTCGCCGGCCTTCAGGATGCGCGTGGCGTTCTTGCTGATCAGCTTCGCATTGCTGTCCGTGCGGTTCTCCCAGGACGACACGTTCTTGGACATGCTGTCGCCGTTGGGAAGGGGCAGAAGACTGAGGTCCACCTTGTGGCCGGCGCCGATTCCGTATCCCTCGCCCCCCTGGTTGTAGTGCCGCCAGAGGCCAAGCGTCTTCTCCGGACAGGGAGACCCTTCAGGGGGGCTGATCACTACTACACCGGGGGGCAGCCCTGCGGTCGCGCTCATGGCTCGCTCCGTTCTCTTGTCCCGCCGGCCTTTCCGGCGGGCGCAGTACCAACGTTCCACAGGAAGCTCGTGGTGTATGCCCGCGGCGCGAGCTTGATCGTTTCTGCTGTGTACATGACCACTCGTGTGGCGGGCCGGCCCGACACGCACCCGGCCCTGGCGATGGGCAGTGGGTGCTGGACAACGGAAGCCGGGTCTCGCTCGCGGGGGTGACCGCAGCACCCGAACTGCCCCGGCCCGCAGCCCTCATGGATTGACGAGTAGGGGAAACCACAGGTCATCCCCTACTCGATTGTCTTTCGACAGCACTACTGGGACGCCGAAGACGAGCACGACCCGGCCGAGGATGCCGCCGAACCCCACTGAGCGGGGTGGAACTGGCGGATTCACCCCTTTCGTGGGAGCCCGGCCCTGCCCCGGACACACCGCAGCGCGGGCCGCCACCGGATGGTGACGGCCCGCGCTGCGGCTGGTCCGAGAACCGGTCTGTCGGTGTCAGGCCGCCCGCTCGTAGGCCAGCACCGCGTTCGGGCAGCCGGCCGCGTACCGCAGCAGCGCCTCACGCTCGGCCTGGTCGACGGCGAGACCCCATCGGTGCTTGGTGGCCACCCACTCACCGATGTACCGGCAGTGCACGGCCGGCGCGGGCATCCAGGTCGCCGGGTCCTGGTCGCTCTTCTGACGGTTCGAGCGGGCGGTGACACCGACGAGGGTGACGTCCGAGCCCAGGTCGTTGGCGTACCGGCGACGCCGCTCGGTGGTCCAGCCGTAACCGCCCGAGTCGTGGACCTCGGCCAGCGGAACCATGTGGTCGATGTCCACACCGGCCGGGCCCTGGACTAGGACGTCGTCGTAGTACGAGTGCCAGACGCCCCCGGTGAGGGTGCAGCCGGCACCCACCGTCGGCGGCTCGATCGCCTCGGCGATCAGCACGTCGTTGCGGGCGGTGCAGCCGTTCTTGTCGTCGTCCTTCCAGTGCGGGTACAGCTCGCGCTTGTAGCCGTCGCGGATCTCCTCCGCGATCGGCAGGGAGGTGATGGCCTCCGTGAGGGTGTACTCATCGGCGTGCGCCGGTGAGGCGGGAGCGAGGACGGCGAAGGCCAGGGCGGTGGCGGCGAAGCCGCGGAACAGGGTTGTGATCACCAACCGGTGATACAGCTGCGGCCGCCGCCACAACGGCCCCGACGGACGGGCTCTCACTCTGCCGGAGGAGCAGATTCACCGCAGGAACGATGCGCCTGAGCAACAAGCCGTCAGGTGGAGCACGTGTCGTCTGCCAGGCCGCACACGTCACCGAGCCCACTCCACGCCGAGTTCGGCGAGCACGCTCAGCTGCTCGGGGTGGAGCCGGTCGCGGCGCTGCTTCTGGTTGGCGATCCAGATTCCGGTCCGGTGTGAGCTGCCGTCGGGGAGCTGCTCGATGTGCCCGCGTCTCGGCATCCCGGCGTCTGGCCCTTGCCGTTGCAGGAACTGCTGCAGGGCTTGGATGCCGGTCTGGAAGGCGGCTGCGGCCCGCCCCGATGTGGACGTCAGGGGCGCCTTCGCCGTTCTCGTGCGGGCTCGTACGGCCTTCTTCACGCCGAGGGCGTCGAGCCGGCGCTGCTGCTCCTCGTTCAGCCGCTCCCAGTCCTGGCGCCGTTGCGAGTCGAGCCACCGTCCGATGTCCTCGCCGTGCCGGGTCACGCCGGGGACGATCGCGGCCAGGCGGGCGCCGTCGGCGAGGAGCTGGGCGAGGTAGGCGTAGTGGCGCTGCCAGTCGACGGTCCACCCGAGCGTGCTCGGGTTCCAGTCCTCATCGATGGCGGCGAGCTGGCCTGTGTGTACCGCACCGCGGCGAGCGGGCTTACGGCCAGGTGTATCCGGTATACCGGCTTCACCCGGGTGCGACACCGCGATCAAGCCATGACCCCAACCGAGCGTGCCGGACCAGGTCGTTTCTCCGCTCAGTTTCACGAACAGAAGCCAACGCCTCATGTCGCTGCCCCAGGTGTGGTGCTCGACCTCGTTTCCCGAGTTCATCCGCTTTCAAGATTGAGTCACACCCGATTCCGTAGTCCCCTCTGGCGACGTTCGAAGCGTCCTACAGAGGCTGTGGTCACGGGCTTCGTGCTCCGCTGTTGTTCGCTGCTGGTCCAGGGCTCCTCCTCGGGGAGGAGTGCGGAGTCGTGTTTCGCCTGTTTCGATTGCGAGGCGGAGGAATTGGGCTGAGGGGGTCGGCTGTGTTGGGTGTGCTGCTGGAGTTAGGGGTTGGAGCTCTGCTGACGTGGATCACGAGCGGCGGAGAGCCAAGAAAGGAAGCCCGGAGGTTTGATGAGGGGGCGGAGGTGGGTTTTGTAGCCTGCCTTCTCGGTGACCGTTCGTACTGCCGGGGTACCTCCTTGGTCTTCCTGTGGGCCTCGCGTTGCACGCTTCATGTCACACCAACGGAGTTCGCGGAGCTGCATCGCAGCCGGATCCCGGTGGATCGGTTGGAAGTGGTTCGGGTGAGGCCAAGAAAGCATACGGATTCCCGGTTGGTTCAGTGGGGGTGGCAGGTGGCCGAGGAGGTCTTCGCGCAACTTGGCCCGGAAGTAGACCCGTACCGCCACGGTCCGCAGCCAGCGGGCCGGGAAGCGGATGCTGTCCCATTGCGGATAGGCCGTGGCGAAGGCCTCGTGCGCGGCATCGGCTGCCTCCTGCGGGCTGGCTCCGTGCTTCATGACGAAGCGGGCCAGGAGCGGCATCTCACGCCGGTAGGCATCCGCGAAGTCGTGCGGTCCCGGGCCGGATCTGATTTGTGTGGCCGGCCCCGTCCGCGGCAGGGACGTGTCATCCACCACGAGGAACCCGCTCCCGCAGGGGGGCCTTCTGCCCGACTTCGATCGTGACCTCGTCCCCGGCAGCAGAACGCATCCGCACCCGACTGCCAGTCGGGAGAGCCTTGACCATCTGCATTCCGGCACGGTGCTGAGAAACGGCCGACTCCGAGTCCCGACGAGCCCGGAACCACACGATCAAGCACCGGGTCGCGTAGGCCGCGACGCACAGCGCGGCGGTTATCCACGAGGCTTCCATCCGGCTCCTCCCCTGTACATCCAGTGAAGCGCACAGCCACCGGCTTCGGATGGCTGTTGCTTAGTACCGGGACGGGTGCCATGTGTGACACCCATTGCTGAAGATGTCGGGCGACAGGGGAACGGCAACGCTTGGCGATCTGCTGCGTGCAAGCGCGAGCCGAACGAGGTCGGTGCCCGGTGCCCGGTGCCCGATGCCCGATCCAACCTGCGGACGAGCCAGCGCTGATGCCGTCCCGTGCATATCATCACGGTGCTCGATGCCCGCCCCGCCCGCCGTCCGCACGCGGCGGCGCCGGCCGGTCCCTCGAACATCTACGAAGCCAGCAAAGGAACCAGCCACTACATGCCCGTCACGTCATCGTCTGCGGCCCCGCATCTGAGTGCGAGCAGAACGGGCCCGCGGGTCCAGCCCGTCCGGCCCGGCGATCCCAAACGGATAGGTCCCTACCGGATCATCGGCCGTCTCGGCTCGGGCGGTATGGGAACCGTCCACGCGGGCCTCGACGATGCGGGCCTGCGCGTTGCGGTCAAGGTCATCCATCCCGCACAGGCCGAAGATGCTGAGTTCCGGGCGCGGTTCCGTCGCGAGGTGCAGCTCTCCGCCCGCGTCCAGGGCCCGTGCGTATTGCCGCTGCTCGCGGCCGATCCGGACGCGGACACCCCGTGGCTGGCCACCGAATACGCCCCCGGCCCCACCCTCAACCAGCACCTGGCCGCCCAAGGCCCGCTGAGCGGCGGCACCCTGTACGCGTTTGCGGCCGGTACGGCCCATGCCCTGGCCTCGATCCACCGGGCCGGTGTGGTTCACCGGGACGTGAAGCCGCAGAACATCATCCTCAGCCCCGCCGGACCTCGGATGCTGGACTTCGGTATCGCGCACGCCGCCGATGGCACCAGCGTCACCAGGACCGGTGTCATGACCGGCACTCCGGGCTGGATCAGCCCCGAGCACTACCGCACCGGAACCGCCGGTCCGGCCGGGGACATGTTCGCCTGGGGTGCCCTCCTCACCTACGCCGCCACCGGCCGTCCGCCCTTCGGCACCGGAGCCCCCGACGTCGTCGCGTTCCGGGTCATGTCCGGCGAACCCGACCTCGACGGAATCCCAGCAGAACTCCTGCCCCTCATCAGACGGGCCTTGGCCAAGGACCCCGAGTCTCGGATCACCGCCGGCGAAGCGGCGGACGAATGCTCACTGCTCCTCGCCTCACAGGCCACCCAGGTTCTTCCCGTAGGAACGGACATACCGCCGACGAGGGTAGGCGATCTCATTGCCACGGAGTGGCTCATGCCCACCCTGGACGACCCCACCTGGCACGCACCGGGGCCCCGGCCCCGCACCCGTAGGGCCGCGCTCATCCTCGGCGCGGCCGTGGCCGTCGGCAGCCTGACGGGCGGCGCCCTCGCCCTGCTCCCCGACAACAACGGCCCGAAAGCCTCCACTAGCACCCAGACCCCTACCAGCAGCGCGAGCGGCGGAGCCGCCCCGACGGGCGGTCAGCAGACACCGGCAGACAAGGACATCTCCACCGCCCCTAGCAGCGGCACCGCAAGCGGCACCTCCGACAGCAACGAGGCCACCCTCGCGACCTGGAGGGAATCCCGCCGCGCCAAGGGCGAACAGGAGAACGAAGTCGAGCGGGGCATCCATCACGACCTGGGCTGGGGCATGGGCGCCCCCGAGGGGCTCCTGCCCGACTCGGACGTGACCACCACATTCCACGAGCCACGCCGCGAGGTGTACGTGGAAGTCGCCGTTCACGACAAGGCAGAAGCTCTCGCCAGCCACCGGATCACCGAACTCGCCAAAGGAACCTGCCTGTCCATGCGCCAGTTCAAAGGCGGCTCGACGACGGGCGAGCGTGGCATGTACCCCGGCCTGGCCTACGACTCCTTCGTCCTCATCGACAGCAGCGACAAGGCCAACCCACGCATCCTGTGGGAGGACAACTTCTTCACCAACACCACCTGCGCCAGCTCGCATCACGACAGGCCCGTGATCGATGAAGGCCAGGACTCCTGGTGGCAGCCGAACGAGACGGGGCTCCAGACGGCACAGATCCCGAGCAAGGACACGGACGAGATCCGCGTCGCCGAAGAGACGGCCAAGGCGATCTTCGCGCGCTGGCAGAACACCCCGCTCGGCACCGGCCCCGCCAACCGGCTCGGCAACGACAACATGAGCGTCGGCTTCGACCCCAACAGCCAGACGATGTACGTGTGGGCGAAGAAGCCCGAGTGGGACCAGGCCACGCGGCAGGCCTGGGGAGGAGCGGCGTCCGCCGTCGCCTGCCAGAAGGTGCTCCAGGAAACCCGCGCCCGCAAGGACTGGGTCCACGCGAAGTACGCGGTAGCGATCCTCGGCGGGCCCGGAGGCGAGGACTTCCTGTACTGGAGCTCCGCCGGAAGCTGCTCACCGTAGGGACGACTGACCCTTGACCTGGCGTCCGCGCCGTCGCACATGGCGGGGCCGACGGATGTCCACCGTCCCGATAGCGGCACCGCGCGGAGTCGCTGGACGCCCTGAAGACCGGGTTGCATGCCGTGCGCCGCGTGCCCGGGCTTCAGGTAGTCAGCCAGTTCCCCTACAGGCCATCACCGTTACCATTCATGTGACGAGCAAGGCTTCGCCTTCGAGACCCACGACCACAAGTGGACCCCGATCGACCATGGGGGTGTGACGCTGATCCACCGCCGCCCGAACCAACGGCTTGTTGCCCCGTCGGTGGCAGCCAGGGGCTGGAGCAAGGCAGCAAAGCGACGACGCTTCGGGAGTGGATAGTGCAGATTAGTCCGTCATGTCTGAGTCGGAAGAAGTGAGTAAAATCCGCTGCTGCCGCTGAAGAACCCCCAGCTCAGCCAGTCTGCTCCCCCGCGCACGCGGGGATGACCCGGGCCCCGAACTGAGCATGAGGAACATGATGGACTGCTCCCCGCGCACGCGGGGATGACCCCAAGCGCAAGGGGTACGTGTACCTCGTCTCGGCCTGCTCCCCGCGCACGCGGGGATGACCCCCGGGAGGTGAGGGCGTCGACCGGCGGGTCGAACTGCTCCCCGCGCACGCGGAGATGCCCCCGGGATCGCTGTCATGCGTGATGCCTTCATGCCTGCGGCGATGGCGCAGTCGCACGTCGTTGAGTGGCAGACGTACGGCCAGCTGTCCGGGGTCACGTCCGCTGGAGTGGTGTATCGACGGCCACTCGGTGATCTCGTCTTTGAGGCTAGGCGGTGAGTGCGGTGAGTGCGGTGGGCAGGACGGTGTCGTCGGTTTCTGACTCGATCGGGTGGAGGCGGGCCTTGGCGAGGAGTTCGCGGCCCATGTAGCGGCGGGCCTCGGTCCACTCGTCGTTCTGCTCGGCCAGGACCGCGCCGACGAGCCGGATGACAGCGGTGCGGTCGGGGAAGATGCCGACGACGTCGGTGCGGCGGCGGATCTCCTTGTTCAGTCGTTCCTGCGGGTTGTTCGACCAGATCTGCTTCCAGATCTCGCGCGGGAAGGCCGCGAAGGCCAGCAGGTCGTGCTGGGCGGCGTCCAAGTGGGCTGCTGCTTTGGGGAACTTGGCCTCCAGCGCGTCCAGGACGTGCCGCATCTGTGCTTTCACCGCGTCGGTGTCGGGCTGTTCGAAGACCGTCCGCAGCAGCGTGGCGACCCAGGGCTGGGCCGATTTCGGGACCTGGCTCAGCAGATTCCTCGCGTAGTGGGTGCGGCAGCGCTGCCAGGACGCGCCGGGCAGGGTGGCTCCGATCGCGTCCACGAGGCCGGCATGGGCGTCGGAGACGACGAGCTGGACGCCGGTGAGGCCGCGGGCGATCAGCGAGCGCAGGAAGGCGAGCCAGCCGGCGCCGTCTTCGGTGGTGGCGACGTCCAGGCCGAGGATCTCGCGGTGGCCGTCGGCGTTGACGCCGACCGCGATCAGCGCGTGGACGTTGACGATCCGGCCGCCTTCGCGGACCTTCTGGGTCAGCGCGTCGACCCAGACGAACGAGTACGGGCCGGCGTCGAGCGGCCGGTTGCGGAAGCTGCGACCTGCTCGTCCAGGTGCTTGGCCATGGCGCTGACCTGCGACTTCGACAGCTGGGTGACGCCGAGGGACTCGGCAAGCTTCTCGACCCGGCGGGTGGAGAAGCCCAGGAGGTAGGCGGTGGCGACCACCGAGATCAGGGCCTGTTCGGCCCGGCGGCGGCGCTCGAGGAGCCAGTGCGGGAAGTAGCTGCCCTGCCTCAGCTTGGGCACGGCCAGCTCGACGGTCCCTGCGCGGGTGTCCCACTCACGCGGGCGATATCCGTTGCGGTGGTTGACGCGTTCGTCGCTGACCTGCCCGTACTCGGCGTTGCAGAGCGCGTCGGCCTCCGCGGACATGAGCGCGTCGGCGAACGTCTTGATCATCGCGCGCAGCAGATCGGGACTCGCCGCGGCGAGATTGTTCTCGGCGAGGGCATGCAGGGGCACACTGTCAGGTGCGGTCATCGTGCTGATCTCCTTCGAGGCTTCGACACTTCGAAAGATCAGCCGGTGGCCGTTCGTCTATGCGGGCCTCACCCTGACGCCGGAGCAAACCCCCGGATCAGGTTGAACCCCTACACCACTTCCCAGGACGCAACCGTGGCCGAGTGCCGTGACGGCGACGCTGTGGTGATGATCGGGTGTGCTCCCGATTCCATGAGGCATCTGACAGTCGTACTGAAAGGCCAGGTCCCCAGAGGGCCGCACGCTGAACAGACCCGCCCCGCCTGACCGCCGCCGTGGCTCCACACCTGAGATGGCAGAGCCCTCCCAGATGGAATGGCGAGGCCATGGGGTTGGACGATCTCCCAACGCCGGGAGACGCCCGCGCCGCACTGCTGCTGGCGCCCGCGGAGCGGCTGGCCCTGGAGGCGGAGCCGGAAGGGCCCGGGGTGGGAGCGGAGCGGACACCCCAACGAGCCGAAGGCTCGGACCCCGTGAAACGGGGTCATCCAGGCCCGCAGAGCGGGCCGTTCGGGTGGAGCGCAGCGGAACCCGAACCCGTCCGAAGCGAAGCGCAGGACACCGGCCCGAAGGGCCGGCTCTGGCTCGGCGAAGCCGAGCCCCGCCGAGCGAAGCGAG
>NZ_JBICYR010000055.1:0-11231 GCF_043201175.1 Streptomyces sp. NPDC048337 | reverse complement strand
GTGCCCGCGTCGGTGCGCTTTACCGACAGCAGGAGGCTGTTGGCCAGGCCGGCCTTCTTCGCGGCCGTCTGGTCGTGCAGGTCGACCTTCAGCTTGACCGGCTCGGCGCCGACCGGAGCCGAGTCGTCGGCGAGACTGCGCGCGGCCGACTTCGGGGCGGACTGCGGGGCCGCCGCGAGCGACGCGGGAAGCGCGGCGAAGGTGACCGGGAGGGCGCCCGCCTTGACGGGGTTGCCCGGGGCCTTGGACGGGCCGAGGGCGAAGGCGCCGGCCATCGGCTCGGTGGCCGACTTCAGGCTTACGACCGGCGGAGCCGACGCGTCCGGCAGGGCGATTTCAGCCGAACCGGCCTTCGGCCAGGCGATCTTCGGCGCGGAGGACTTCCACGCCTTCTTCTGCGACTCTGCCGGACCGGACGCAGGCTTGCCCGTGACCGGCGCTCCACCGACCTTGGTGAGCTTCTGCAGCCCCGGCTTCTTCAGGTCGGAACCGGCCGCCATGGCAGGGGTGGCGGTGAGGCCGGCGGTCAGCATGCTGAGCGCCAGGACCGGTATCGGCCACCGCCAGACACGCCTCAAAGGCGCACGCAGAGCGTGCGCCTGGGATCTTTTCAAAATTCGAACACTCCAACGCGTCGCGCGCGGTATTCCAGTCACCGCGCTAATGAGCAACGGCGCTGAACCTAACAAGCGCACACGCGGTGCGTCGAAGATTCCTGGAGCGGAAGGAAGCGGAATTTTGGCGTCCATGCCCTGGTCAGCAAGTCGCCAAAAAGTTGTACAGGAAAGGCTCTCAACTTTGGCCGCAGGTCTTGTCGGACCTGCTCATGCTCCGGCCCAGCGGAGCACTTCTGTCCGGAAATCCTTCCCAGGCTGCTACAAATCATTCGAACAGTAGGTGACCAATCGCCAGGGTGGCTGAAATCAAGCCGCGCGTGCGAGGTCGTCTCAACCATCGGTCGCCGCCCCGGCGCGGCCACCCCATCAGACCTTGAGGACCTGTCAGTGAGACCACTCCCGACGCGCGCCCGCGTCGACGATCCGCCCTCCCGCAGAAGGTCGGCCGTCGCCACGACGACCGCGCTGACCGCCGCCGCGCTCACCGCGACGCTGCTCGGCGGCGTGCCCGCCGCCGCGGCCGGCACGCCCAACGCCGCTGCGGCCGACAAGGCCGCCAAGGAGCGCCTGACCGACGCGGCCGCGGAGACCAGCGCCAAGAGCGAGGCGAAGAAGACCGGCAAGCCGGTCGAGATTCACTCGAAGCGCACCGAGACGGACGACGTTTGGGCGAACCCGGACGGAACCCTCACCGCCAACCACGCGCTGGCTCCCGTACGCGTCTACCGCGGCGGGAAGCTCGTCGACGCGGACACCAAGCTGGCCAAGCAGTCGGACGGGCGGATAGCCCCCGGGGCGACCGCCGTGGGCCTCTCCTTCTCCGGCGGCGGCACCGGTGCGCTGGTCACCATGCGCAAGGACGGCCGGGACGTTTCCCTCACCTGGCCGAAGGCGCTGCCCGCGCCGAAGCTGGAGGGCAACAGCGCGACCTACGCGAACATCCTGGACGACGTGGACCTCCGGGTCACCGCCGACGTGAACGGCTTCTCGCACCAGATCGTCGTCAAGACGCGCAAGGCGGCGGAGAACCCGGCCCTCGCCACCCTCGACTTCGGTCTCGAAGGCCAGGGCGTCACGATCCGCAAGGAAGCCAACGGCGAACTGCGCGCCGTGGACCCGGCGGGCAAGACCCTGTTCAGCGCGGCCAAGCCGCAGATGTGGGACTCCGGCGCCGAGAAGATACTCCCCGAGTCCACTGCGGGAGCGACGAACCCGAAGGCCCCGACCCCGAAGGCCGCGGCCCCCAAGACTTCCGGCGTGCAGGCGGCCCCGGCCGCCGAGGCAGCCGCCGCCGAGGCCGCCGCCCAGTCGGCCGCCGCCCAGACCCAGTCCCCGGTCCCCCCGGTGCCCGCTGTCGACGGCATCTCCACCGGTTCCAAGGAGGCCGACCTCGGTGTCGACCTCAAGGGTTCCAAGCTCACCCTGACCCCCGACCGCAAGCTGCTCACGGCTGCGGAGACCCAGTACCCGGTCGTCATCGACCCGATCTGGCGGGACGACTGGAAGTCGGCCTGGACGATCGCCTACAAGCACACCGCCTTCGCCAACTCGGCCAACACCAACTACTGGAACGGCGGCACCCTCAGCAAGGAGGGCCGCGTCGGCTGCGCCAAGGACGGCGCCAACGGCGGGACCGTCTGTGCCAAGACCTTCTTCCAGGTCGGCATGGGCGCCATGTGGGACAAGCAGATCGTGTCCTCCACCTTCCGCATCCAGCAGAAGTACGCGGGTTCCTGGAGCTGCAATTCCGGTGAGCTCGAGATCTGGGACACCGACGCCATCGGCGGCGGCACCACCTGGAACAACCAGCCGACCTGGAAGCGGAAGGTCTCTTCCATCGGCGAGTCCTACGGCGGCCGCAACTGCCCCGGCAACGGCGACACCGTCGAGATGAACGTGACCTCCGCGGTCGCCGACGCCGCCCGCTGGCACTGGCCGGCGTGGACCATGGGTCTGAAGGCCGCCGTCGACACCGTCGACGTGTCGTGGCGCAAGTTCAACCCGGACAGCGCCCGCATCTCGACCCAGTACAACACGCTGCCCGTCACCCCGTACGAGCGCGGCACGGACCCGTCCGTCCCGTGCAACGGGACGGAGCCGATCGGCACGACCGACCAGGTCGTCCTGCGCGCCCGCATCGCCGACAACGAGGACAACTCCCTGACGGCCGAGTTCCACTACTGGAACGCGAACGACTACGGCGGCACGCTGAAGAGCGTCAAGGTCCCCGTGACCAGCGGCAACATGGCCCAGCTGCCGATCCCCGCCGCATCGCTCGGCAGTGCCACCTACCGGTGGGACGTACGAGGGAACGACGGGACAGGGGACGGCCCCTGGGCCGGACAGTGCGTGTTCACCATCGACCGGACCCGCCCCGGCCACCTGCCAGGCGTGTCCTCGGTGCAGTTCCCCGAGAACAATCCGGACAACACCGGCTACGCCCGTACTGAGGGGACGTTCACGCTGACCTCCGGCGGCGAGAACGACATCACCAAGTACCAGTGGTGGACCGAGTCGGACCCGGCGGTCCGCGAGGTCGGCACGGCCACGCCCGGCGGCTCGGTGGACGTCAAGTTCACACCGACCACGGTCGGCCCGCAGGCGCTGTTCGTCCGCAGCCTCGACGCCTCCAACAACCGCTCGGACCTGAAGTCGTACCTCTTCTACGCCAAGCGCCAGCCGGGCCACGACAAGCTCGGCGACGTCAACGGCGACGGCACCGTCGACATCTGGAGCGTCGACCCGGGCTCGGGCCAGCTGTGGATGCACTCCGGCAAGGGCGACGGCTCGTTCGACCTGTCCAAGAAGCTGGACAAGGGCTCCTTCGCCAACGTCAAGTCGATGAGCCACCGCAGCAGCTGGAACGAGGACTACTACGAGGACCTCCTCGTCCTGCGTCCGGACAACACCGACGCCAGTCGCAACGCCCTGTGGGTCTACCCCGGCCAGGGCAACGGCGACCTCCGGCCCGTGGATGCCAACGCGTTCCAGGTGACGGTCTTCGGCGACGAGGAGAACAACACGTGGCAGGGGGTCGAGCAGGTCGTCTCGATCGGCAGCGTCAACGATGACCCCCTTCCGAACCAGGCGGTCGGCGACGGCAAGATCGACGAGAACGACCTGCCCGACATGCTGGTCAAGAAGGGCGGTGAGCTGTGGCTCTACATGGGGACGTCCACCGGCCTGCTCGGCCTTCCGGGTTTTGAGCCGATCCTGCTCGGCAACGCCGACTGGCAGAACATGACGATCATGGCGCCCGGCGACCTGAACGGCGACTCGCTCCCGGAGATCTGGGCCCGCGACACGGTCAGCGGCAAGATCCACCAGTACACCAGCAAGAAGACCACCACCAACACGTCGGCCGCGATGATCGACCTGGCGGTGTACCGCGACCCGGCCGTCCGGACGAGCTCCATCGCCACCGGCTTCACCGGCGCGGCCTACCCGCACCTGTCCACCGACGGAGACTTCGAGAAGGACGGCTTCGCCGACCTCTGGTCGCGCGACGGCAACGGCCAGATCACCGCCTTCAAGGGCCGCGCCCTGACCGCCGGCTCGGCCTTCGGCCCCGGCACCCAGCTGGCCCTCGGCGGCACGCCGTGGTCCGAGTGCCAGACGTTCACCAAGCCCGGTACCACCCCTCCCGCTCCCCACACGCTGTGCGGGCCGATCCTGGCGAAGTTCCTCGCCAAGGGCGGCACGGCGGGCCTCGGTTACCCGACCACCGACGTCACCCAGTCGACCGACGGTGTGGGACGCTTCGCGCACTTCCGCAAGGACGGCGAGAGCAGCGACAACGGGTCCATCTACTGGCACCCGAGCAGTGGCGCCTGGTCGGTCATCAACGGCATCCGCGCCAAGTGGATGAGCATGGGCGCCGAGAAGGGCGTCATGGGCTACCCGACGTCCGACGAGGGTCTCACCTTCGACAACGCCAGCTGGTTCAACACCTTCGCCGGCGGTGGCGGGGGCGCCATCTACTGGACGTGGGAGTTCGGCGGCCAGTCCGTCCGGGGCACCATCTACAAGAAGTACATCGAGCTCGGCGGCCCCAGCGGCCCGCTCGGCTACCCGACCACCGACGAGATCAACCACCCCGACAACGTCGGCCGCTACAACCACTTCCGCCACAAGGGCCAGACGGCGGACACCGCCTCCATCTACTGGACCACGACCACCGGCAAGGCCTGGTCGGTCCGCGGCACGATCCGCGAGAAGTGGGTCAGCCTCGGCGCCGAGAAGAGCTGGCTGGGCTACCCGCAGTCGGACGAGTACGACGTCTACGGCGGCCCCCGCGAGGACTTCTCCGGCGGCTACATCCGCCACAACCACACCACCGGCGTCAGCGTCGAGCACAAGGCGACCGACCGCACCGCCGACAAGCGCACCGACCTGTCGGGCGACTTCAACGGCGACGGCCGCTCCGACATGGCCACCGTCTACGACTATGGCAACGACACCATGGCGCTCTACGTCGCGCTCGCCAAGACAACGGGCGGATTCAACGCCCCCGTCCTTGCCTTCAACAGCGGCGTGTGGAACTGGCGTGTCAGCCAGTCCCAGTGGGTCGCCGGTGACTTCAACGGCGACGGCCGCGCCGACCTCGCCGCGCTGTACGACTACGACGACGCCAACGGCATGTTCACCTTCCTCGGCCAGCCCGACGGAACCTTCAAGCACCTGCCGCGCAGCGCCTACACCCCCGCGGGGAACTGGGACGCGGGGAAGGCCAAGCTGGTCGCCGGTGACTTCAACGGTGACAAGCGCGACGACGTGGCGATGATGTTCGACCACGGCGGTTCGACCGGCACCCACACCTTCCTGTCCAAGGCGGACGGTTCCTTCGACCTCTCGTTCCCGAGCTGGCGTTCGGGTCAGGGCGAGTGGTATTGGAACGAGTCCAAGCAGGTCGCGGGTGACTTCAACGGCGACGGCCGCGACGACATCCTCGCCCTGTACGGCCACGGCGACGGTTCCGTCGAGATGTACACCCTGCTCGGCAAGGCCGACGGCGGCTTTGCGGCCCCGTTCCGGTCGTGGAACCGCAGCCCGGGCAACTGGGACTACAACCGGTCCAAGCTCACCTCGGGCGACTTCAACGGCGACGGCCGCGCCGACGCCGCCATCCTGTTCAGGTACGACAACGGCCGGGCGGCCGCGTTCACCCTGACCGGGAAGCCCGACGGCGGGGTCAACGAGGACGTCAAGAGCTGGGACAGCGGCGAGAACAGCTGGTACCTGGAGAACACCGGAAACCTGGTGGCAGGTGACAGCAACAAGGACGGCCGCGACGACCTTGCGATCATGTACAACTACGCCTCCGGAGCCACCGCGATATTCGGCTTCAAGGCCCGCACCGACGGCGGCTTCGAAGCCCCGGTGAAGAGCTGGCAGGCAACGGCCGGCACCTGGTAACGGTAACCGCCAGGAGCCACACATGACATCGGCCCTCAGGACCCGAAAGGGTCCTGAGGGGCCGATCTCGTAGGACTCGGACGCTGACCGCTTATGGCGAAGGGCCCCGCCGGAATTCCGGCGGGGCCCTTCGTTGTCGTTACGGTCGTTCACCCCCGGAGGGGCCGTAGTTCGCGGTCAGGGTTGCGGCGTACTCGGGCGGGACCTTGCCCCGGAAGACCGGATCGAGGTACGTGTCCAGTGCGTCCGACACGCTCAGGAAGGGGCCGAACTGCTTACGCCATTCATTTTGTGCTGCCACGTTCGGAAATCCCCGGAAGACCGCTACTTCGGGATCTCTCTCGCCCCAGCATCCCCACTTCCCGGAAGCGCCCGTCACTGTGATGACGTCAGCCGAAATCGCGAGCGATCCGAAGATGTCGTCGTTCGGCTCGTGGCTGAGCGCTGCCCAGTAGTCGTCCTCACTGGCCTCAACGGACAGCGAGATCGCGGGATACGTCTGGTAATCCGCTACGTAGTAGGTATCGCAATCCGGTTTGAGGACCAGCAGTTCGACGTACTCGTCGCCGTGCCACCTTGCCATGGCGCAGAGTGCCGGCCAGATTTCGGGGACGAGGACCGAATCGAAGTCGTAGAACAACGAGTCGCCGATATCCTCTTTGAAGACCTGGACGGGCAGCCTGGCATCGAGATCGAAGACGGCTGCCCCATGGGAGCGGACGTTCAGGTATCCGTCGCGATCGATCATGATCGTATCCGTTCCGGCCGTCAGTCCTGGCCGAGCCTGATCTTGAGGCCGGCCTGCTTCTGGCCCACGTTATAGAAGTCGGCCGTCCATCCGTCATAGCTGTCGGCCTTGTCTCGAAGGAAGTACTTCATGCCATCCTTCAAGTACATGTCCTTGCCCGGACCCTTGTCGATGTGCTTCCAGCCGTTGGCGATGAGGTTCTCCCCGAATTCCTTCGGGCCGACGTCCGTCTGGACGTTCTTGACGGAGCTCTTCCCCTTTTTGAGGGTTTCCTGGTCGTACTGCGACGACGTGCGGCAGGCGCTGTTGTGAACGAGGACCGGGGTGTCCTCCGCCAGCACGTAGTAGGTGTGCAGGTTGCTGACGGTCAGGTTGTGGACCGTGGTGGACGGGGACGTCCACCGCTCGACCGCGGACACCTGGACGTACGCGCCGGAGCCGGTCTTGAGCCATTCACCCTTGGTGAGGTCCGTGGCGTCGACCCACTCGGCGAGTTCCTCGACCCAGAACGGGTGGCCGGCGGTCGCCGTGACCGAGGCCTCAGCGGTTCCCTTGTCGCCGTCGAGGTCGATGGTGACCCGGACCAGCTTCTTGTCGCCGTGCCCGTTGATCTCGCCTGCGACCGTCTCGGAACCGGACTCGCCGGTCTCCGGGTCGGCCGCCCGGACGCTGTCGCCGATCCTGACGTCCTCGATCGGCTTGGTGGAGCCGTCCGCCATCAGGACCTGCGTACCGGGTACGAAGCTGTTGTTCTCGCAGCCCGGTGTAGTGCCCGAGTCCTTGGGCTTTGCCGGGCTTCCGGAGCCTGAGTGCTCCGTAGCACCGCTGTCGGAGTCCTTGTCCTTCGACTTCTTCGGGGCGTCGCCCTTCTTGGTCTCCGAGGACTTCGATGCCTTGCCGTCGCCGTCGGCCTTCTTGGCCTTCTGCGCGGAGGCCTTGCCCTGCTTGGCCGCCGTGGCCTTGGCCTCGTCGGCTCGCTTGGCGGCTGCGGCTGCTGCCTCCTGCGCCTTCCTTCGGGCTGCTGCTGCTTCTTCCTCCAGCTTTCTCGCTCGTTCGGCGGCTTCTTCTATCTGTCGCTTCCACTCGGCGAGGTCTTCGGCGTATTTGGCCATGGCCTGCTGGTAGCGCTCGACTCGTCTGAGGATGTCTCGTGCGAGGGCGAGTTTGTGCGACCAGCTGTTGAAGGCGTCCCAGGCTCGGTCGAGTGCCTTGAGGATGCGCTTGGCGCGTCCTGCGAAGGGGAGTGCGGCGTCGAGGGCGAGTCCGGCGCATGCGCCCCAGTCGCCGCCGAGGCAGTCGCGGATGTCGTTGTAGCCGGAGGCGTCCTTGAGGATGCCCATGGCGACTTCGAGGGCGATGTCCAGGGCGCTCTTGCCCTGGATCATGTTGGCCCAGGCGGCTTCGGCGTCCGTGAAGTCCTTGATGGGCATCACGGGCGGTGCGATGGACAGGCCGCTGGGGTCGCTGAACGTCACCGGCGAGTTGTTCGCGTAGACGTACGGGTTCTGCTGCTTGGGCTCGTTGAAGTCGACGATGGGGTCGACGGAGATGAACCTGCCGGTGGCGGGGTCGTACTCGCGCGCGCCCAGGTGCACCAGACCGGTGGACTCGTCGACCTCTCCGCCGACGAAGCCCTTCTTGCCCGGCCACACGGCAGGGGCCGCGCCGCGGACCTCACCGTACGGCGTGAACTTGCGGCGCGTAATGGCCATGGTGGTGGCGTCCACGGAGGTGGTCGCCGTGCCGTTCTTGTCGGTCATCAGGTACGACGTCGTGATGACGCCGTCCTTGGCCGTCTTGACCATGGTCGGGCCGGCCGGGTGGGCGTAGTAGCGGGTGCTCTCCAGCTTGCCCGCGGTCGTGAGCTTGACCTCGGTACCCGGCAGGTACAGCGTGGTGCCCGAAGGCTCGCGCTTGATCAGGCGGTTGCCGCCGGCGTCGTAGACGAAGTCCGTCGTCTCGGTGCCCTTGGTGACCTTTGCCAGCTGGCCCTCAGCCGTCCAGTCCAAGGTCTGCGTGTCGCCCTGGATGGTGCGGGTCTTGGTGTTGCCCGCCTCGTCGTACGCGTACGACTCGGTGCGGACGCCGCCGGGCCCGGTGGTGTCGACCTTCTGCAGCCTGTTGGCGGCGGCCTGACCGGGGGTGCCGTAGGTGTAGGTGCGGGTGACGTCCTTCGTCAGGTCACCGGTCGGAGAGTGCTGGACCTCCTTGGTGCGGTTGCCCGCGGCGTCGAAGCTGTACGAGCTCCAGTACGCGCTCGGGCCGCCGACCTGGGGCTTGGAGCCGGGGCCGGATGCGTTCGGCTGGGCCGCGCAGTCGTCCGTGGCGGTCCAGGCCTCGTTCATGCGGCGCAGGTAGTCGTAGGCGAAGCACTGCACGTCGGCAGTGGCGGTCGGACCGTCCTTGTCGGTGACCTTGAGGATGTTGCCGACGGCGTCGTAGTCGTACGACGTGTCGCTGATCCGGCTCGGCGTCTGTTCCTTGTCGTTGACCGTCCGGGTGAGGCGGCGGGTCTGCTCGTCGAAGAAGTTGGTCGTGTAGACCTGGGATCCGGCGGGGCCGGATTCCGTGCGGAGGACGTCGCCCATGGGCGAGTAGTCGACCTTGCCGACGAAGGTCTTGCCCTGGATGCCCATGATGGTGGGCAGTTCCAGGTGGTTGTACTTCATGCTGGTCAGCTCGGCGGGCAGACCGCCGACCGCGGGCTGGTTCGTCCACGACGTCAGACCGGTGTTCGGCCGGTAGCCGCTGGAGAAGCTGTACGAACCGGCGAGGGCCCCCTCCGACGCGGGGATGGTGATCTTCGACCCGGTCGGGCGGTACTCGCTGTCGTAGCCGGTCACCTCCTGCGTGTAGGCGTTGCCGTTGACGTACCGCGTCGAGGACACGGGCAGGCCGACGGCACCCGGCAGGGTGTCGAAGGTGGTCGAGGTCAGCTTCGGACCGGTGACCGAACCCTCATGGGTAGCGATGACGCGGCCCAGCTCGTCGTACTCCGGGGCGATGACCTTGCCGCGGGCGTCCGTCGCAGTCGCCAGCCGGTCACCCAGCCCGTACGTCATCGTCGACGTGCCCTTGTCGGGGTCGGTCTGCTTGGTCTGGCGACCGCGGATGTCGTACTCGAAGCCCCACTTGTCGCCCGCCTGGTTGACGACCGACTCCAGCATGCCGCGCTGGTTGTAGGCGTACGTCGTCTTGTCGTACGCGCCGGTGGGCGAGTCCGAGCGGAAGAAGCGGAGCTCGGTCTTGCGGCCCGCGCCGTCGAGGAAGGCCCGGGTCGGGGTCTCGCCCTTGGGCGGGTCGACGGTGATGTTGTCGCCGCCGTACGAGGTGGTCGTACGGGAGGTTTCCAGGCCGAACTTGCGCGAGATCTGCGCGGTCGAGCGGCCGGAGCCGTCGTACAAGGTCATCGTCGAGGACGGGACCTCGTTGTCCTTCGGTGCCCACTGGACGCCCGAGGGAGCGCCATCGGTGTAGTAGGCGCCGTTGCTCTTCCAGACCTGGCCGAGGCTGTTGTAGAAGGTGTCGGTGATGAGCCGGCCGCCGCCGAGTGCCTCCATCTGGGTCTGGCGGATGCGCAGGCTGCTGTCGTAGATGTCGTAGCTGGTGCGGTAGGTGCCGTCATCCAGGAGACTCTTGTTGGAGATGACGACGGGGCCGTCGGTGCGGACGTCGTAGGAGAACTCGCCGTCCGGGGACTTGGAGAGCGGGTCGCGGTCGGGGGACCAGACCTTGAGCAGGCGGCCGAGGCCGTCGTACTGCATGACCTGACGGCGGCCGTTGGTGTCCTGCTTGGCCAGGACCGAGCCGCGGCCCTGGTCGGTCTCCGTGGTTTCGGTGTGACCGGCCGGGTTGGTGGTCACGACCTTGGTGACGATCTGGCCGGAGGCCGGGGTGTAGTCGACCTTGGAGGTCTTCCCGAACACGTCGGTCGTGGTCTTCATACGGCCGTACGCGTCGAAGGTCGCGCTGCCGTCGGTGGTGTAGACCGGGGTGCCGTTGGAGTATCCGGACAGCGACTCGGTGGACTTCAGGTTGCCGGCGGCGTCGTAGTACATCCGCGCGTCCGAAGTGACATCCGCCGGGCGCTGCACCGTGGTGGAGTCACACGCCTTCGCGACCGTCTCGACCCGCTTCTGGCGGGCGATGATCCAGCGTGTCTCGTCCGAGTCGTACTCGTAGCGGGTGCAGCTGTCGTCCGAGGGGTCGGCGACATCGCCCTTGTTCGAGACCCATTCGGCGAAGCCTCGGGTGTCGTACTTGGTCTCCATCGCCGTGCGGCGCCAGCCGCGGCCATCCGACAGCAGGATGCGGGAGTTGACCCCCGTGGTCTGCTGGACGAAGGACTGCTGCGGCTCGATGTCCTCCTCGGGCGTGGCGCCCTTGCGGAGGCGCGTTGCCGTGGGGCCGTAGATCCACGGGGTGTAGGTCGTGGCCGCTTCGAGGGCGCC
>NZ_JBICYR010000054.1:0-12020 GCF_043201175.1 Streptomyces sp. NPDC048337 | reverse complement strand
GGTGGGCGGGGAGATGGTGGTCGAGGGCGCCCAGGTGGTGGTCGGCGACGTGAACCGCCCGGCGGAGGAGATCGGCTACGAGGTCCTGTGCCGCCGCCACCACCGCCGCCGCATGACCTCGGCCACGGCCCACGCGGGTGCTCTCTCCCCGGACGTCCTCCCGGTTGCCGGCGTCTGAGCCCGTCGTCGAAATAGGGAGCCGGGGAAAGGGGCACCGTTCCTCTCCCCTGTTACCGCAAGGAGCCGAGCCGCTCGGAGTTAAGCATGGAAAGAAACACGGGGAGTTTCTCCACCGCCCTCTTCGAGACCTCGGCCGTCTGCACAGAGTCGCGCATGTGGTCCGTCACCGTAAGCCAATAGATGCCGTCCTCCTCGATGAGCTCGGCCGAGTACAGAAGTGATTGCATCGATACATCCGTGTCGTGTCGTGTCGTGTCGCGGTGCGGTGCGGTGCGGTGCGGTGCGGGCCGATGGTCTTTCGCCTTACCGCTCGGCGTTCATGGCGTCAACGAGGCTCTTCGGGCGCATGTCAATCCACGTGCGCTCGATGTACTGCAGGCACGCCTCGCGGGTGCCCACGGGGTGGGCGACGGTCCAGCCGTCCGGCACGTCCGCGAAGGACGGCCAGAGAGAATACTGGGCCTCGTGGTTGACGAGGACGAGGAAGGTGCCATCGCTGTCCTCGAATGGGTTGATCATGCTCGTCTCCCGGTTCGTCGGTGCGTCGGCCGCCGCATACCCTGCTCACTGCTTGGCGGCTCCAGCGGGGCGCGCCTTGGCAGTGTCCTTGGATTCGGACCCGCGCGACATCTCGGCCGCGATCACCTCTGCTGTCACCTCGGCAGCGAGGTCCTGAATTTCTTCGTTGGTCTCATGTGCGACCCGCTTTACCTCCATGACGAGCCCGACCGACGTCTTGACGACGCCCCGCATGAGCGGCTTGGCGATTCTCTTGACCAGGGGAGCGGCGAGGAGACCGATCAAGAACGGGGGCACTACAGGCAGCATGTAACTTCCCTCTCTTTGTGCGCGGGACTCACCATTTTTGAGCTGTCGATAAAAACAATGCGGCCACTAACATCATGAAGATGATATTTTCTCCCCCCGTCGACAGCTTCGATGGCGAAGGCCCTGTTGATATCAGAGACCTGTCAGCAGCATGGTTGCACTCGCGTGCCGGCCGCGCGGCGTTCAGCGATCACCTTCGCCACATCGAGTGAAGCAATGATCGGATTCCACCCAAAGGGATGTCCGGGCCGTTCTCTCCGCGTGGAGAGCTGAAGGAGTGAATGCCCGGCCCCGGGTGGCTCATACAGCGGATATCACGCGCCGCTTCACGGCCGGCGCGGGTACATGACGCTCGACGGCCGGCCGTTGTTCAGCACGGCGAATGCCGATCGCAGCGGTGCGCCGCCGAGCCCTGCCTATGCCCGGAAGGTGGCTGGAACGCCGGAAGGCCTCATGCTCCGGGCAAGACTCAAGGAGAGACCGTCATGCTGCCTGTCACCCCCTTCCTCGCAGGTGTGATCGTGTCACCGTTCGCCAAGCGGATCGTCAAGCCCATCGTGCGAGGGGTGGTGAAGACCTCAGTGGGACTGGCCATGGACGTCAAGCAGGCGTCCCTCTCGGTCCGCGACGAGGTACGCCATGCCGCAGCCGAGGCGGCCGGCGGTAGCCGCCCCGTCGAGATCGCAAAGGCCCCCAGTGCTGCGGACAGGGCCGTCCCCGCCAAGGTGCGGAGCGACCCCACCAAGGGCCGGTGACTGTTTCGCCCCCGACCTCGGCCGAGGCCCTGCCGGATCAGGAGAGCACTCTCTGGCCCGCCTGCAAGCTCCACAGCCCGGCGTACGTGCCTGCGAGCGCGACCAGGTCGTCGTGGGTGCCCTGCTCGGCCACGACGCCGCCAGGGCCCAGGACGTAGATCTGGTCGGCGTCGCGGACGGTGGAGAGCCGGTGGGCGATGACGACCATCGTGCGGTTCACTCCGAAGGACTGCAGGGCGTGCCGGATGGCGGCCTCGGTCTCGTTGTCGACCGCGGAGGTGGCCTCGTCGAGGATCACGATCGGCGGGTTCTTCAAGATGGTGCGCGCCAGGGCAATACGCTGCTTCTGCCCGCCGGACAGCGCCGCGCCGTGCTGTCCGACCATGGTGTCGTAGCCGTCGGGCAGGGCCTCGATGAACGTGCCCGCCCCGGCGGTGTGTGCGGCGGTGATGAGCTGCTGCTGGGTGGCGTCGAACGTGCCGTAACGGATGTTCTCCGCGATCGTCGCGTCGAAAAGGAACGGCTCCTGGCTGACATAGCCGATCGCGCCGCGCAGGTAAGGCAGTGCGAGCTCGCGCACGTCGAAGCCGTCGAGAAGGACCAGTCCGCTGTCGGCGTGCCTGAAGCGCATCAGCAGTTTGGTGATGGTGGTCTTGCCGGCGCCGGTGGCACCGACGATGCCGGTGACTTTGCCGGGGGAGATGGCCAGGGACGTATCGCACAGTGCCGGTGGGCGGCCGGGGTAGGCAAAGGTCACCCTCCGAAGCTCGATCTCTCCCCTGACCTGCTGAGCGGGCAGTCGGCGGCCGTCCGTGCCGGGCTCGACCGGCAGGTCGTTCAGGCGCTGCACCCGGTCGAAGGCCGCGAGCGTGCGCTGGTACTGCGCGGTGATGGCACCGAGCCGGGACAGCCGGGCCACCGCCATCCCCGGCATCTCGATCAACGGTCCGAAGGCCGAGGCGGGCAGCACGCCATTGAGTACGGCCCGGCCGCCGATCAGCAGCGTCCCGCTCAGCGCCGAGGCCGCGCACAAGCGCACGATCTGACCCTGCGCCGCCGAACTGCGGTCGGTGCGACGGTTGGCCTCACGGTTCTCCCGGCTCAGCTCGGCGATGCGCGAGGTCTCGCACTTCTCGGTGCACGCGGCCTTCACCGTGGTGTGGGCCTGGAGGTTGTCGGCGATCCGGCTGTTCAACCGCGTCCGGTGCTCGCCGGAGACGCCGTGGTCGGCGACCGCGCGCTCGTGGAAGCGGAAGGAGAGCCACGTGACCAGGGGGATCGGCGCGAAGGCCATCCAGGCGAGTTGTGGAGCGAGCAGGAGGTAGACCGGGATGAGGAGGGCGATGCTGGTGACCAGCTGAACCACGTCGTGCATGTGGGAGCCGATGAAGGATCCCAGCTGGCTGATGTCCTCGGTCAGCACGCCGGTGACCCTGCTGGTGCGCTCGTCCTCGAGATCAGCCGGCGCGAGGGCCTGCACGTGGTCGTAGGTGCGCCTGCGCCAGTCGTCCTCGACGGTGTGTCCCAGCCTGCGCCAGGCGACGTCGGCCGTGTATCCCATGGCCGTCGTGGTCAGGCAGGACAGTCCGATCGCGCCGGCGAGTACGGACAGCTGGGCCTTCGCACCGGCCACGCCCAGACGGGCCAGTGTCGCGCTTTCGCCGCGCGCGAGCAGCAGCACGGTTGAGGGGACCAGCGCAAACAGGGTCATCTCCGCCAGCATGGAGAGTACGGACAGCAGCGTTGCCATGGCGAACTGGCGTTTGTGTCGACCGATGATGCGTCGTAGCGGGTGGCCGCGCGTGGCCGTCCCGCTTGATGGCCGCGCACCGTCGGATCGCCGCCAGGCGCGTCTTACGATGGCCGCCGTCGCCGCGGCGGCAAGGCCCAGGCCCACGAGAGGGTGGGCCAGCAGTCCCAGGCAGAGCCTTCCGCAGCCCAGAGCCACTGCCGCCGCCACGCCCACCCCGGTGCCCGCCGCCGCGATCGGCGTCCGTCGGGCCACGCCGCGGCGAACGCGCCTGCCGGTGCTGTGCTCGGAAGCGAGGATCGGGCGACGGACCCCGCTCTCCTTGCCCGGCCGTGCGGCGGGCACAGCGGCGACAGGCAGAGCCGAACCGTCGGCCGAGGGATCGCAGAGATGGGTGAGGGCCCGGTCGACCGCCAGGTGCAATGCCCAGGCTGCCTGCCGTGGGCTGGTGCCGGGGCTGTGCCGCACGAGCACTCGGCCGGTGATGGGGTTGGCGTGTGCGTCTGTGATACCCGGCGCCTGCCGGAGCGTGGCCTCAACCAGTCGGGCGAGGGCCGGCCTTCCGCGGATGACCTCCGCGTCCCAGCGCTGGCGGCCCGGGATGATCGAGCGGGGCCTCAGCAGTCCTCGGGCGACGAGGGGACGGGAGATCGCCTTCCCGGTCGTCGGCTCTGCGAGCGATGGCATGTCGGGCAATCACCGGTTCCAGGTCTGGCCCGCTGTGGGGCGTGGCAAGGGCCGCGTCCCGCAGCGGAGCGGCCCTGAGAGGTGTGCGAGGGGCGGAGTCAGGTCGCCGGCCAGGTGGTGGCCTGGTCAAGGTGCGCGGCGAGGATCGGGGCAATGCGGGTGAGCGCGTCCGGTTCGGTCATCCGGTGGTGGCCGACGGGTACGGGGTGTGTCTCGATGCGCCCGGTGACGTATGGCCGCCAGACCTCTGGACGGGGGGATTCCGGGTGGTCTTCGCGGGTCGCGGTGAACAGCAGCAGGTCGGCGTGGACGCGGTCGGGTGTGTGCAGGTCAGCCAGCAGCATGATGTGCCGTGCTGTGGCGACGACCGCGTTGATGTGGTGTGGTGTCAGGCCGGCGAGTGAGTTGCCGCAGTCGCGCAGCGCTTCGGCGGCCAGGCCCGAGGGCAGCGGTCCGAAGGGCAGCGCATCGGGGGCGCAGCCAAGGGCGTTGACGAGTACCTCGCGCTCGGTGGGCATGGTGGGCGCGGTGGATTCACTGGTCGCCGGCCGCGGTGCGGGGTAGGAGTCGAGAAGCGCGAGCAGGCTGGTGGTCTCCCCGAGTCGGTTCAGTTCGGCGGTGACGGCGTGGGCGAGGAGTCCGCCGGCGGACCAGCCAAGAAGCTGGTAGGGGCCCTGAGGCTGGACCTTGCGGATGTGTTGGGCGTAGTCGGCTGCCATGTCCCCGATCGACGTCGCCCGTCGCTCGGGCTGTGCGAGGGTGGGAGCCTGGATGGCGTACAGCGGTTGGCCGGGGGGCAGATGACGGAGCAGACCGCTGTAGGACCAGCCGATACCGGAGGACGGGTGGATGCACCAAAGGGGCAGCCGGTTACCCTGCGGGCGCAGCGGCAGCACGACCTCGAGGGCGTCGTCGAGACGTCCAGTCCCCAGGCGACCGGCCAGGCCGGCAACGGTGGGGGCTTCGAAGAGACTGCGCAGGCCGATGTCGGTGCCGAAGGCATTGCGGATGCGGGAGATGAGGCGGGCGGCCAGCAGCGAGTGGCCGCCGAACGCGAAGAAGTCATCGTCGATGCCGACGCCGGGCACACCCAGCACCTCGGCGAACAGTTCGCACAGCACCCGCTCGGGCGGGGTGCGCGGAGGTCGTCCGGCCACGACCGCCCCGAAGTCGGGCGCGGGCAGCGCCGCCCGGTCGAGCTTCCCGTTCGCAGTCAGCGGCAGCGCCTCCATGAACACAAACGCCGCGGGGACCATGTGTGCCGGCAGCTGCCCGCGCAGATACTCGAGCAGCGGCCCTGCCTCGGCATCGGCTCCGGCCGCGGGCACCACACAGGCCACGAGCCGGTCCCCTCGCGCGGTGATCGCGGCCTGGGCGACACCGGGGTGTGCGGTCAGGGCGGCTTCGACGTCGCCGGGCTCGATGCGATGCCCCCGAACCTTGACCTGGTCGTCCGCCCGCCCGACGAACTCAAGGACGCCGTCGGCCCGCCACTTCGCCAGATCGCCGGTGCGGTACATGCGGGCTCCCGGCCCACCACGGGGGTCGGCTACGAACCGCTCCGCGGTCAGGGCCGGCCGCTTCAGATAACCCCGCGCCAGCCCGGGCCCGGCGATGTACAACTCCCCTACCACTCCCGGTGGCACCGCTTGCAATGCGGCGTCCAGTACATACGCCCGCGCACCGCCGCCTGGACGGCCGATGACCGGGGTCGTGGTGTCACGCAGCCGGGCAGCGACCGCGTCGACCGTGCACTCGGTCGGCCCGTACATGTTGTACGCCGTCAGCCCGTCCACGACCCGCAGTTCCCGCCACAGTCGGCTGGGCAATGCCTCGCCACCGAGTACGGCCACGCCGGGCCGCCACCGCTCGTTGGTGAACAGGCCCCTGTCGGCCAGTACGCGCATGTACGAGGGGGTGGCGTCCACCGAATCGATCCGGTTGTCCACCAGCCACGCCGTGAGCCGGTCTGCGTCCGCCCAGGTATCGGAGTCGGCCACATGCAGCTCGTGGCCATCCATGAGGGCTGCCAGTTGTGCCCACGACGCGTCGAAGGACACCGACGCGGTCAAGGCCACCCTCAGGCGTCGGCCGACCCGCTCCGCCGCGGGCCCGAACACGGTGGACCGGTAGTTGGCAGCCACGTTGACCACGCTCGCGTGCCGGGCAACGACCCCCTTGGGGCGGCCGGTCGACCCTGAGGTGTAGAGGACGTACGCAGGGCTGTCGGGCAGCAGGCCCGTTGCAGGGTCAGTGTCCGCAAGCGCCGCCGGCACCTGGGCGGTCTCTGGTGTGTCGAGCAGCAGACGCGGCGTGTGCGGCGCGATGTGGTCGAGGCCCTTTGTGGTGGCGGCGGTGCGGGTGTCGGTCAGCAGCAGCGCCGGCCGGGCGTCCCCGACCATGGCGGCGATGCGCGCCGCGGGGTATTCCGGGTCGAGAGGCAGGTAGGCGGCCCCGGACTTGAGTACGGCGAGGATCGCCACGATCAGGTCGGCGTTGCGGGGCAGGGCAAGGGCCACGATGTCCTCGGGGCCGATGCCGCGTGAACTCAGCGCGTGAGCAAGCTGGTTGGCCCGGCCGTTCAGCTCTCCGTAAGTCAGCGTGGTGTCACCGGCCACCACCGCGACAGCGTCCGGTACAGCTCGTACTTGTGCCTGAAACAGTTCCGGCACTGTGGCGGTCAGCGTGGGATGCTCCGTGACAGCGTCCGTCTGGAGCAGGAGGCGGCGCTCTTCCGGAAGCACCACGTCGATGAGACTGAAGGGCCGGTCCGGGTGCTGCACTGATCTGTTCAGCAGCCGCAGCCAGCGCGCGGCCAACGCCTCCACGGTGGCGTGGTCGAACACATCGGTGGAGTAGCGGATGGACCCGTCGAGGCCAAGGCGGTTACCGTCCTCGGAGTGCCGTTCGGACAGGGAGATGTCCAAGTCGAACTTGGCCGTTCCGGTCGGTACCGGTGTAACCGACACCTCCAGGCCTGGGAGTCCGAACGCGCCGGTGGGGGCCGCGTCGACGGAGAGCATGGTCTGGAACAGCGGGTGGTGAGAGAGCGACCTGGGGGGGTTGACCTCCTCCACCACGTGCTCGAAAGGTACGTCCGGGTGAGCGTAGGCGGCCAACGCCGTCTCACGGACTCGTTCGACGAGTTGGGTGAACGTGGGGTCACCCGAGGTGTCGGTGCGCAGCAGCAGGGTGTTGACGAAGAGACCGACGAGGTTGTCCAGGGCGCCGTCAGTGCGCCCGGCGATCGGACTGCCGATCGGAATGTCCGTGCCCGCGCCGAGCTTGGTGAACAGCGCGGCCAGACCCGCGTGCAGGACCATGAACAGACTCGCCCCGCACCGGCGCCCCAGCTCCGCCAGCCCCGCGTGAAGGTCCGCATCGATACGGACAGCGACCTCTGCGCCGCGGTGCGATGCGATGGCAGGGCGGGGACGGTCGTACGGCAACGCCAGCTCGGCGGGCAGACCGGTGAGAGCATGTGCCCAGTACGCGAGTTGGCGGGCGGCCAGGCTGTCGGGGTCGGAGCGGTCGCCGAGCAGGTCCTGCTGCCACAGGGTGTAGTCGGCGTACTGCAACGGCAACGGCGCCCACCCCGGTTCCCCGCCGCGGCGCCGGGCGCCGTAGGCGGCCCCCAGGTCCCGGGCCAGCGGTTCCATGGACCAGCCATCGCCCGCGATGTGATGCATGACCAGCAGGAGTACGTGCTCGGCGGAACCCAGTTCATACAGGTGAGCCCGTAGCGGCTCCTCCGTCATCAGGTCGAACGCGTAGGAGGCTGCCTCTGCCAGTCTCGACGGAAGTCCGCCCTCGTCCACCCGGGAGACCGGTACCGTCAGGCCTGTTGTGCACACGTCGGTGATCTGCTGACGGGGGACGCCGCCGGTCTCCGGGCAGAGGGTGCGCAAGCTCTCATGCCGGGTCACCACGTCCGCCAGCGCCAGCTTCAGGGCTTCCCGGTCGAGGTCGCCTGTCAGGCGCAGGGCGAGGGAGATGTTGTAGACGGCGCTAGGACCCTGCACGCGGTGCAGGAACCACAGTCGCTGTTGCGCGAACGACAGAGGGATCGTCTCGGGCCGCCGCCGGGGACTCGGTGCCCGACAGGCTTGTCCTGTGGAGTCGAGGCGTCCGGCCAGACCGGCGGCCGTGGGCGACTCAAAAAAGGTGCCCAGGTCGATGGCGGTGCCGAGGGTGGTGCGGATGCGGCTGATGAGCCGGGTGGCGAGGAGCGAGTGGCCACCCAAGGAGAAGAAGTCATCGTCTGCGCCGACCCGCGGCACGCCCAGCACCTCGGCGAACAGTTCGCACAGCACCCGCTCGGGCAGGGTGCGCGGCGCCTGGCCGCCTGCGGCCGTCCCAAGGTCCGGCGTAGGCAGAGCGGCACGGTCCAGCTTTCCGCTGGCAGTCAGCGGCAGCGCCTCCACGATCACGAACACGGCCGGCACCATCTGCGCGGGCAACTGCGCCCGCGCATGCTCGCGCATCTGCCCGGTATCGATTACGGCGCCCGTCGCTGCTACGAGATAGCCCACGAGCCGGTCATCGTGCGCAGCGACGGCGGCCCCGGCGACACCAGGATGGGCGGCGAGCACAGCTTCGACTTCGCCGGGCTCGATGCGGTGCCCCCGTACCTTGACCTGGTCGTCCACCCGGCCCGCAAACTCAAGCTCCCCGTCGGCACGCCACTTCGCCAGGTCACCCGTGCGGTACATACGTGTCCCCGGCGCACCGTACGGGTCGGCCACGAACCGCTCCGCGGTGAGACCGGCCCGGTTCAGATATCCGCGGGCCAGCCCCGCCCCCGCGATGTACAGCTCCCCCACCACTCCCGGCGGCGCCGGCTGCAACGCGGCGTCCAGCACATAGACCCGAGTGCCTGCGACCGGCCGGCCGATCGGCGGCGCCGAGGCCGAGGGGGTCAGCCGCCTGCTCATCGTCGCGCACACCGTGGCCTCTGTCGGCCCGTAGGCGTTGACCAGGCGTCGGCCTGGCGCCCACCGCGCTGCCAGCCCGGGCGAACACGCCTCACCCCCGACAGTGAGCGTCGGCACCGACACCGAAGAGGGCTCCACGGCCGACAGTACCGATGCCGGTACGGCGGCGTGCGTGACAGCCGTGCCCGGCTGGATGAGGGCCGACAGCGGATCGGCCGCGGGTGCGAGCACCAACGCGGCACCTGTCAGCAAGGCGCTGCACAGATCGCACACGGACACATCGAAGCTGGGCGAAACCAGCTGCAGTACGCGGCTGTCGGGAGTGAGGGCCAGATGCTCTACCTGGGCGGCGGTCAGGGAGGCGATGCCGGTATGGGTCACGACAACCCCCTTGGGACGCCCGGTCGATCCCGATGTGTACATCACATAGGCAGGGTGCCGGGGATCGATGACGATACCCGGATCGGAGTCCGGCTGCCCCTGCGACAGGGCGGCCAGGGCGTCCATGTCATCGATCACCAGGGCAGCGCGCGCATCGGCGAGCATGTGGTCGATGCGCGCAGTGGGGTACTTCGGATCCACCGGAAGGTACGCGGCCCCCGCTTTGAGCACCCCCACGATGGACACAATCAGCTCCACCGAGCGCGGTAGGGCGAGAGCCACGACGTCCTCGGGGCCGATGCCTCGGGTGATCAGCGCGTGCGCGAGCCGGTTGGCCCGCTCATTGAGCTCCCCGTACGTCAGGGTCGTGTCGTCGGCCACCACCGCGACCGAGTCGGGCGCGATGCGTACTCTGGCCTCGAGCAGAGCCGGCAGCGGCGAGCCCGGAACAGCGGCCGTGGTGGCGTCGCCCGCCCGGAGCAGGTGCCGCCGCTCATCGTCGGCCAGCAGGTCGAGCATTCCGACGGGCAGGCGGGGGTCGAGCTCTGCCATGTCATCCAGCAGGCGCAGCAGCCGCTGCTGGTGGTCAGCGAGATCGGCGTCGCCGTAGACGTCGGATGGGGCCTGCAGGTTTAGCTGCGGCCCGGCTCCGTCCCGGCGATCCGACACCGCGATGACCTGGTCGGCTCCCAGCCTGCGGGAGATGTTGTGCGCGGTGCACCGGTGGCCGGCGAACCTGATGTCGTAGTCGAATCGCATGATGTTGACCACCGGCGAGAATGCGGTGCCTGTTCCGCCTGGCAGCCTGAGATCGCGGCGCAGGTCCTCGCCGCGGTATCGCTGGTGGGCCACGGCCTCACGGATCCGGTCATCAGCCTGGGTCAGCAGCTCCGCCAGCGGCGCACCGGGCCGCACGGCCAGCCGTACGGGGACCACATTGGCGAGCAGTCCCGGGGTCGAACGGGTGGCCTCGTCCAGGCGGCCCGTCACGACCAGCCCGACCGACACGTCTCCCGCGCCCGTCAACCGGTGCAGGTACAGGGCCACTGCGGCGACCACGAACCGGGACCAAGGGACCCCCGCGCGCCGGGCTGCGGCCCCCAACACTTCCGGGCGCGGAAGCGAACGCAGCCCGGTCGTGCGGACGGCCCCCGGGGTCCGCTGTCCGGTAGCCGCGCACTCCGCCACGGGGGCGGCGTCCGCGCCGGAGAGTCCTGGCCGGGGCGGGATCACGGCCGCCCCCGGCCAGTCGGCCAGTTGCCTTGTCCAGTACTCCCGGTCGGCGGCATGGTCCGGCGACGCCCGGTACTCCAGATCTGCCTGCACCAGAGCCGACAGAGAACCGAACGGACTGGGACCGGCCGCCCGACCGGCCGCGGCAGCCGTGTACACCTCGGCAACGCGACGCGCGACGAGAGCAAAGCCGAAACCGTCCATCACCGCATGGTGGTAGGTGTGGCACCACCAGAATCGGTCAGGTGCCAGCCTGATCAATCCGAAGCTGAACAGCGGATCACGAGCCGGGTCCATGGGCCGGGCCAGATCCGCGGCGATCCACTCGTGTGCCGCTGCCCGCGGGTCGGGCTCGTGGCACACGTCGACGACCGCCGGCGCCCAGGACCGCTCGTGCTCGAAGACCTGCGCCACAGTGTCCTCACTGGGGACCAGGCGCACCAGCAGCGCATCGGCCTCGTCGACGACGCCGCGCAGCGCCGCCTCGAACACTGCCGGGTCGACTGGCCCGTGGATCTCCAGGTATTCGCCGATGCGAGGTGCCGCGCCCGCATCCGGGGACCGCTGCTCGGCGAACCAGACCTCGCGCTGTGCCGCAGTCGGCGCCAGTACGTGTGTCGATGCTTCCGCCGTGGCTTCCGGTGTGGGCGCCGGGTCGGAAGCGCTCATGGCGGAGACGTGACGACGGGACAAGGGGAAACCTCCTGAGTGTCCGAACTCCACCAGAGGCGGTACCCCCGATGTTCCAACCGCCCGGAGGACGGCGACCGCCCGGCAGCTCGCTGGGAATCCAGGGGCGGTGCTGCGTGCAGCCCGACAATGACAAACCCGCGCGAATAGGTCGTTGCTCGCGCCCTCTATCGTGCCAGCCGCACGGGCACTGGATCGATTCGTCGGCGGACAAGTCCCTCGTATGGCCCGCTTGGCCAGGACTGCGTGCGTCGCGGACAAGTGGCGGTGGCGAGACACCCTCGCGTCGCTCCGTGGCAGAGCCGAAGCCTGGCGCTGCGCGACACCCCGGAGGCGTCCCACGCCCGACCGTGACGACCCAACTCCGCTGAGCAGAACATCCACCCACCCGCAGTTGGCGGTTCAGGCGGTTGTGCCGAAGCCGGCGGTGGTCAGGCCCTGCCCGTGGAGCTGCGTGAGTCACCCACCAGATGGCTAATGGTCAAGCAAGAGCACTCTCGCAATCCAGCTGGGTCATAATCGGTCGGCGCGTGGGCTCCAGGGTGTGGTCTTCACTCGCGATGACCGGGCTGGTGAGGGCAA
>NZ_JBICYR010000053.1:0-13276 GCF_043201175.1 Streptomyces sp. NPDC048337 | reverse complement strand
CTGCTGAGTTCCAGCCGGGCCCACCACCCCGCCCCTACACTCCGAGCGAACCCTTCGACCAGGCCAGATAGCGAACCGCCACTGGAGTACTAGCGGGAGGAATCCTCAGAACCTGTTGATCGGCTCGGGAGGGCGTACCTTCCCGGATGGTTGATCGATAGGTCGCCGAGCAAGCGGGACGACGACGGTCGGCGATCGGTGGCCCGCAACGGCTACGACCAACCCCATCGAGTCGGCCTTCGCCGCAGTCCGGCTCCGCGCCAGAGTCACCAAGAGCGCCGACTCCTGCTCTGTCGGCCTGGCGATGGTGCTCCAGCTTGTCGAGTCCGCCCAGACCCCCGCGCTGGAGCCCGCTTCGAGCGCGGCCAGCTCGGTGAGCCCCAGGCGGCGGCATGACCGGGGCTCTCGCTGTTCTGGTCAACGGGCTGCCCGGCGTATGGAAGGCAGCCCTGACCCGCACCCCGTCCCGACATCTGGGCCTACCGCTGTTCAGCAAGGATATTGGTCACCTGAGTAGGCGCCGCCGATCGGTTCTTGCCATTACAGGTTCTTGCGCATGGACATTGACGACACTTCGTACCCGCTGTGGCGATACATTGAGATGGCCGCCTCATTGGCTCCGACGACATTCAAGGCGAGCGCTGTCTTGCCCTCGCGAGCGACGAGCTCCTCGGCGGCGGTGAGGATGGCGGATCCATATCCACGGCGTCGGAACGGCTCGAAAACGTTGATGTCGTACAGCCACGCGGAGTTAGTGGTGCCCGATGCCTGGCCCGGATCCGGACCGATCCACGCGTTACCCACCACCTCGCCTGATCCGTTCTCCGCCATCACGAGATGATGACCAGCCGTGTCGGGTCCGTCAGGGAGGAATTTGGCGGTACCGTGTCGGACCCGTTCTCGCGCCAGCTCTTCCGGCATGAACTTGCTGAGCACATGAGCCGACTCGGCTTCACGATGCTCAGTCGCCGCGCGATACTCCGCCGGCGTCATCTTCCGCAAGGTCACCTGCTGCATGTCCATTCCGCCATCTTCAATATCCCGCCTGGGGCAGCGCTACTGGTTTCCAAGCCCGAAAGCTCTCGTCACTTCGCTCAGCCGCGACATCAACGACTCGGTCCAGGTTTCGGTAATTGCTCTGCTATGCGTACTGGACCGGGCTCCACGAGCGTGTCGGATGGGTGCTGGTGAACAACCTCAGCCGGTGTTCCGCTGCGAAAGAGGAAACACAGCGCGTGCGAAAGTGCACTTTCTATCATTTTGCGCATCTTGGGCTGTTGTGGCGTAGGGCATCGGCAAGATGGGCGGCGTGAAGGCAGACGCGGGGCGGAAGTATCGTGCCTACCCCACCGACGTCCAGGACCAGGTCCTGACCCGGTGGGGGCATACGGCGCGCGCTCTGTGGAATGTGGCCCTGGAACAGCGCGTATACCTGTGGGAACAGCGTCGGCTCACCCTGCGTTCGGTTGAGCAGTGCAAGTTCCTAACGGCGGCTCGTGCAGATCTTGACTGGATCGGTGACCTGCCTGCGCAGACTGGACAGCAGATTCTGCGCCACTTGGACCAGGCGTACGACAATTTCTGGAACCCAAGCCACCCCGCCGGGTTTCCGTCAAGGAAGAAGCGTGGCCACCGGTTATCGGTCTCGTTCCCCGGCCAGGCGGTCGAGGTCCGCCAGCTGAACCGCAAGTGGGCCGAGGTACGCCTGCCAAAACTCGGCTGGCTGAGGTTCAGGCTGTCACGCGCCCTCGGGGGGACGATCCGCAACGCCACCGTCTCACGGGGCGGTAACGGCTGGCACGTCTCCTTCGGTGTCCACACCGGCCGCAAGCCGGCCGCACCGAACGGAAAGCCCGCGTGTGGCGTCGACTTCGGCGTCACCGCGTCCGCGTACGTGTCCACCGAGACCGCACCCCGCCTTATGTCGCCCACGCTCACCACGAATGAGGAGAAGCGACTCAAGGTGCTGGAGCGGCGCAAGGCGCGCCAGATCACCTACGCCAAGAAACACAACGCAGGAAAGTACGGGAATCGCCTGCGTAAGACCATTGCCCAGATCGCGAAGCTCGCCACCCGCCGGGGGAACCGACGGCGGGACTTCACGCACAAACTCACCACCGGCCTTGCCAAAAACCACGGCCTGATCGGCATCGAGGACCTGCGCGTGAAGAACATGACCGCGTCCGCGAAGGGCACTACCAAAGTGCCGGGTAAGCAGGTCCGGCAGAAGGCCGGACTGAACCGGGCCATCCTTGACAACACTCCGGGGGAGCGACGGCGACAGCTTGAGTACAAGGCCCGCATGTACGGGTCTGCACTCGTCGCCGTGCCGCCGTTCCACACGTCCCAGACCTGCGCCGCCTGTGGCCTGGTCGATCCCGAATCCCGTATGGGATGCGGTCGGCTGTTCGCGTGTACCCGCTGCGGGTACGAGGACGATGCCGACCGCAATGCCTCGGTGGAGATCGAGGCCCGAGCCCGCCGGACGGGTGGCTCGGACATCAACAGCACGCGCAGCATCCCCAGGGTGCGAGTCCAGGCCACCGGCCGGAGGCGGATGCGTGAAGCCCCGAAGCCCGCTCACGCGACCTGAAGGGAATCCCCGCGCTGAGCGCGGGGAGAATCGTCACTCGACGGTGACCGACTTCGCCAGGTTGCGCGGCTTGTCGATGTCACGGCCCATGGCCAGCGCCGTGTGGTACGCGAAGAGCTGGAGCGGGATGCCCATCAGGATCGGGTCCAGCTCGTCCTCGTTCTTCGGGACGATGATGGTGTGGTCGGCCTTCTCCTGCTCGCGGTGGGCGACCGCGAGGATCCGGCCGCTGCGGGCCTTGATCTCCTCCAGCGCCGCGCGGTTCTTCTCCAGCAGGTCGTCGTCCGGGACGATCGCGACCGTCGGCAGCGAGGGCTCGATGAGCGCGAGCGGGCCGTGCTTGAGCTCGGAGGCCGGGTAGGCCTCGGCGTGGATGTAGGAGATCTCCTTGAGCTTGAGGGAGGCCTCCAGCGCCACCGGGTAGCCCCGCACACGGCCGATGAACATCATCGACTTGGCCTCGGCGTACTCGGCCGCCAGCTTCTTGATGTCCTCCTCGCCCTTGAGGATCTCCTCGATCTGGGCGGGCAGCCGGCGCAGGCCCTCGATGATCCGCTTGCCGTCGGTGACCGACAGGTCGCGGATGCGGCCCAGGTGCACGGCCAGCAGCGCGAAGGCCACGACCGTGTTGGTGAAGCACTTGGTGGAGACGACGCAGACCTCGGGACCGGCGTGCACGTACACGCCGCCGTCGGCCTCGCGGGCGATGGCGGAGCCGACCACGTTGACCACGCCGAGGACGCGGGCGCCCTTGCGCTTGAGCTCCTGCACCGCCGCGAGCACGTCGTACGTCTCACCGGACTGCGAGACCGCGATGTAGAGGGTGTCGGGGTCCACGACCGGGTTGCGGTAGCGGAACTCGGAGGCCGGCTCGGCGTCGGCGGGGATGCGGGCCATGCCCTCGATGAGGCCGGCGCCGATCATGCCCGCGTGGTACGAGGTGCCGCAGCCGAGGATCTTGACGCGGCGGATGCCGCGCGCCTCGCGCGGGTCCAGGTTCAGGCCGCCCAGGTGCACGGTGGAGAAGCGGTCGTCGATGCGGCCGCGCAGCACGCGGTCGACCGCGTCGGGCTGCTCGGAGATCTCCTTGTGCATGTAGGTGTCGTGGCCGCCCATGTCGTAGGAGGCGGCCTCCCACTCCACGGTCTCCGGGGTGGCGGTGGTGGTGGCACCGCTGGTGGTGTAGGTGCGGAAGTCGTCGGCCTTCAGGGTGGCCATCTCGCCGTCGTCGAGGGTGACGACCTGGCGGGTGTGGGCGACCAGCGCGGCGACGTCCGAGGCGACGAACATCTCCTTCTCGCCGATGCCGAGCACGACGGGGGAGCCGTTGCGGGCGACGACGATGCGGTCGGCGAAGTCGGCGTGCATGACGGCGATGCCGTAGGTGCCCTCGATCACCTGGACCGCCTCGCGGACCTTGCCCTCCAGGGTGTCGGCCTCGGAGCGGGCGATCAGGTGGACGATGACCTCGGTGTCGGTCTCGGACACGAAGACGACGCCGTCGGCCTCGAGCTTGGCGCGCAGCTCGGAGGCGTTGTCGACGATGCCGTTGTGGACGACCGCGACCTTGTTCTCGGCGTCGAGGTGCGGGTGCGAGTTGATGTCGCTCGGGGCGCCGTGCGTGGCCCAGCGGGTGTGGGCGATGCCGGTGGTGCCGGCGAAGCGCTTGGGGACGCGGGACTCCAGGTCACGGACCCGGCCCTTGGCCTTGACCACCTTGAGGGCGGCGGCCTTCGGGCTGTTCACGACGATGCCCGCGGAGTCGTATCCGCGGTATTCGAGTCGCTGCAGACCCTCCAGCAGCAGCGGTGCCACGTCACGCTTACCGATGTAACCGACGATTCCGCACATAAAAGTGTTACCCCTCCTGAAGTTCCGGTGGCTCTCAGCCGTAGACGATGCGACGCAGCTGCCGGAGCGAGAGCTCCGGGGGCGCCACGGCGCGGTGCGGCAGTTCCGCCGCGATCCGCTCGAAGATCTCCGCGTTCACGGCGCCGCCCGACTGCAGTTCGCGATGGCGGCGGCGGACGAAGTCCTCGGTCGTCTCGTCGAAGTACGCGAGCACGTCGAGCACCACCCGGGCTGCCTCGCCCCGCTGGAGCGAGGTGCTGCGCACCAGGTGTTCGACAAGATCGTCATGCGATGGGCGGCGGTCGAGCACCCGTAGATACTGACGGGTCAAGCCGCCGAACGCAAAGATCCTGCCCGAATCCGGGCAGGATCTTCCTGGTCTGGACCAGAGGAATGGGGGGTTCCGGTCAGAATCGGGACAAAATGACCTGCTTCGCCGCCGTGAACTCCTCGGCGGTCAGGACCCCCGCCTGGTGCAGTTCGCCCAGCTCGCGCAGCCGCCGCAGCAGGACGTCGTGGTCCTCGCCGGAGGCGCCGGAGGCGGGCGTCGCCGACGGCGCGAGCTCCGCGGGCCGTGCGGCCCCGTCGGCCGGAGCCTCCCGCCGCGCCGCCGGGTGGGGCATCCGTACGGCCACGGCCGCCGCGACCAGTGCCATCAGCGGGTCCTTCTTGAAGCCGAACAACTCCACCGTGTACGGGTCGTACTTGGGCGCCGGGGCCGGCGGGGCGCCGGCCAGGGTGAAGCGCAGCCAGCCGTTGTCCAGGCCCTTCGAGGGGGACCACTCCACCGCCCGCAGGTCGGCGACCCGGAACTCGCGCGGCCCGCCGGAGGCCTTGGCCTCCTCTGTCGTCCAGTTCCAGTCCAGGGCGAGGCGGTCCCCGTCGAAGGCCACCGTCCCGTCGCCCGCGCCCACCGAGATCGGGACCGCCGGACCCGGGAGGAGGTACGCCTCCGAAGGGCCCGGGTCCACCTGGTCCAGCAGCAGCGCGTTCCGTACCTCGTCCACGAAGTACTCCGCGACCCCGGACCGGTCCGCCTCCACCTTCAGCCGGTACGGGTCCGAGGACTCCGGCAGCCGTCCGCCCGTCACCTGGAGCAGCGGGTCGGCGCCGTCGCGCAGCCTGAGGCGCAGCCGGCCCGCCTTGCGGCCCGGTTCGTAGGAGATCCCCGCGAGCGCGCGCAGCGGCACGACCACCTCGCCCAGGGTCTGCCGCAGCAGACCGACCTCCTTGTCGCGGCCCGGCACGATGCGCACCGCGTCGCCGTCGAACGTCCAGGTTCCGTCCTTCTGGATGATTTCCGCCATTCGGCGATTCTCGCACCGGCCGAGGCGGTCCAGTTGGTCCATACCGGGGCGCTTGACTTGCCTCGGCCGGTTCCAGGCAAGGAGATTGAGATGAGAGTCCTGCGACAGACGCTCGGCGCCCTCCTCGTGCTCGGTGCGGTCGCCTCCTGCACCGCCGCCCGCGGTGACGACGCCCGGCCCGGGGATACCCCCCGCGCCGCCCTCGCCCCCTTCGAACGGCTCCTGCCGGCTCCGGCCTCCGCACGCGCCGAAGGCCGCGGCTACGCCTTCGGGGCGGGCACGGTCATTCGTACCGGCCCGGGACCCGACGAGGAGGTCCGGCGGGTCGGGGAGCTCCTCGCGGAACAGCTGCGCGCCCCGAGCGGGCTGTCGCTGCCGGTGGTCGACGGGGCCGAGGGGGACGGGATCCGACTCCGGATCGACGAGGAGGCCGAGGGGACCGGGGACGAGGGGTACCGGCTGGAGTCCGGCCCGAGCGGGGTCACCCTCACCGCGCGGACCCCTGCGGGACTGTTCCACGCGGGCCAGACCCTGCGGCAACTGGTGCCCGTGGCGGGTCCGGGGACGGTGCCGGGCGGGACGGTCACCGACCGGCCGCGCTTCGCGTACCGGGGGGCGATGGTCGACGTCGCGCGGCACTTCTTCACGGTGGAGCAGGTCAAGAGGTACGTGGACCAGCTCGCCCAGTACAAGGTCAACGCGCTGCACCTGCACCTCACCGACGACCAGGGGTGGCGCCTGGCCGTGGACTCCTGGCCGCGGCTGGCCTCGTACGGGGGCGGCAGCGAGGTCGGCGGCGGACCGGGTGGGTACTGGACCAAGGAGCAGTACCGGGAGCTGGTGGCCTACGCGGCGGACCGGTACGTGGACGTGGTCCCGGAGATCGACATGCCGGGCCACGTGAACGCGGCGCTCGCCTCCTACGCGGAACTGAACTGCGACGGGAAGGCCCCGGCCCGCTACACCGGCATCAAGGTCGGCTTCAGCTCGCTGTGCGTCGGCAAGGAGCGGACGTACGAGTTCATCGACGAGGTGCTCGGCGAGCTGGCGGAGCTGACGCCCGGCCGCTACCTCCACATCGGCGGCGACGAGGCGCACTCCACCCCGGCGGCGGACTACGCGGCCTTCATGGACCGGGCCCAGGCGGTGGTGGGCCGGCACGGGAAGACGGTGGTCGCCTGGCACCAGCTGTCGTCGGCGCGGCCGGCGGCGGACGCGGTGCTCCAGTACTGGGGCCACGACCGGACGGCGGCCGCGGAGAAGGCGGCGGTGGCGAAGGCCGCGAAGGCCGGGCACCCGCTGATCCTTTCCCCCGCGGACCGGCTGTATCTGGACATGAAATACGACAAGGCGACGAAGCCGGGGCTGGCCTGGGCGGGCTACGTCCCGGTGCGGCGCGCGTACTCCTGGGACCCGGGTGCCTACCTCTCCGGCGTCCCGGAATCCGCGGTCCTGGGCCTGGAAGCCCCGCTGTGGACGGAGACGATCGCGAACCGGGGCGACTGGGAGCTGATGGCATTCCCGCGGGTCCTGGGCCTGGCGGAGCTCGGCTGGTCCCCGGCGCGGGCGCTCGGCTGGCAGGCGTACCGGGAGCGGCTGGCCGCGCAGGGGCCCCGGCTGGACGCGCAGGATGTCGCCTACTTCCGGGACCTGGAGGTGCCGTGGCAGCGCTAACTAGAGAACTTTTCTAGAAATCGCCTCCACAACTGCCCGTCTGCGTCCCACACTTGAAGTATGACGGGTGGCGAAGAGTACTTCTTCCAGAGGATCCACGAGGACGTCTTCCGGCGGGCGTGCGCCGAAGTGCGCTCCCGGGGTGCGGTGGCGGAGGAAGTCTGGGCGTTCCGGTACCCGCAGCCGGACCCGCTCGGCTCCCTGGCGTCCGTCAGCCTGCTGGGGCGCGGGACGGTGCGCGAACGGCTCGCGCACATGGGCGCCGAATGCGCGGTCTACGTCCACGAGCAGCTCGCGGCGGGCACGGGCCGGCTGCTGGTGGCGGTCACCCTGTGGCCGGGGCAGGGCCTGTCGGCCGTCCGCACGGCCTCGTACGAGCCGTACGGCCGGCCGCCGACCGAGATCGCCACGGCCGGCACGGGCCTGGAGGACCTGACCGTGCCGTGGCTCGCCGCCTGCCTGCCCGCCGGGGCGGGGGCCGTGGCCCTACGGCCGCGGCGGACCGCGGGCGTCGCCTGGTTACGGGGGTACAGGCGACGCCCGCGGTGACCGAACCGAGGGGGCGCGGTGCAGGTTTCCGCGCCCCTTCGATACGCCCGAGGCCTTGTGCCTCGCGGCGAAGTCAGGAGGTGCGCGGGGTGACCAGGCCTGACTCGTAGGCAAGGACGACGAGTTGGGCGCGGTCGCGGGCGTGGAGTTTCGTCATGGCCCGGTTGATGTGGGTCTTCGCGGTCAGTGGGCTGATCACCATGCGGTCCGCGATCTCGTCGTTGGACAGGCCTTGCGCGACCAGGATGACGGCCTCGCGCTCGCGGCCGGTTTGCCGGTTGAGGCCGGCCGGGGCTGCCCTGGGGCCAGGATCGGGAGACCCGCACAGGCGTCCCGTATGAGATCCGTATGAAGTGATCATTTCGGCGACCACGGCGAAATTGCAAGTATAGCCTGCCAGCGCCGATGTGTTCGAGTGACAGGAACGGGGGCTCGCATGTCGTTCAGCGAAGAGTGGCAGCAGCGCAAGGGCGAAGCGTTAATGCGTCTGAACAGCGCGCCCGGGTACGACCCAGGTGGGACGGGTGAGTACGGAGGCGGGCCGGGCACCGCCGACTACATCGTCCACGCCGATGACCTTGGCCGGATCGGCCATGACGCGTACCTCCTCTTCAACGGGATGGACGGTGCGGGCAAGCACGCCGCGGCCGGGAGTGAGGCCGCCGCGAGCACGCTCAAGGGCGGCGGCTTCGATGCGGGCAACGCGCTGGCCGAGCTGAACTGCGCGCCTGGGTCAGGGAGTCCTCCTCGGTCCTCGGTCATCTCGACGGCGTGCGCGGCGATGTCATCTACGACCTGGGCCAAGCCGAAAAGGATGTCAACAACTGGAACAAAATGACCGCCTACCACGGCATCGGGGCGCTCTTCACCAATATGCCGATGGTCGGGGACATGATCCAGCGAGGCGTCGACATCGGTACGACGATGCACCAGAACGAACTGAACGCTGCCGTGGACAAGGCAACCCGAGAGAAGATGGCAGACCACTTCTTCAGCGGTAGCCGCGACATGAACACGATCCTGGAATCGGCGGCCAGAGCGAAGGGCCTCACTCAGGCGGAGATGGACCGGAGCACCGGCGAGTTCGAGGGCCAGCTCCAGCCTCTGACCGAGCAGTGGTACGGCAACGGCATCAATGGCGCGGACAGGTACATGGGGCAGTACTAGTGATGAGCGGGCTGAGGCCGCGGTTCGAGGAAGCGCTCCGGCGCGGGTGCAGGACCGCCTGCCCGGTCGGTCTCGACGACGGCTCGGGATTCATCGGAAGGAAGCACCAGGGCGTGGGTAACGGGATCAGCAGCCGCAGGAGCCGAATCATCATCGCCGCGTTGGCCGGGGCCGTGCTGGTGGCGGCGGGCGTGTTCGCTTTTACACGGGGCGGGGAGGAGCCTGCACTGCAGACCAGCTTCTGCTGGGAGTCCCTCACCAAGGACGACGTGGCCCTTTTGAGCCCCAAGTCGCACAAGAGATACGAGTCGAAGGAGGACGACCTGAAGGAGCGGCCGTCGGCCGCCTGCCTCGTGTACGGCGATGACCTGAAGTACCCCGAGTTCCACCTCACGGTCCAGGGCGTCGACGAGGGCATGGGCGTGTGGCGGACAGCGGACGAAGTCGCGGCCGAGTCCCTCGTCCGCGCCCCGATCGACGGGGTGCCCGGCTGGGGCAACAGGTCCTACGCCGGGGTCCTCCTCCCGGCCTCCTGTGCGAGGGGCGTGGGCTTCAAGAGATGGCCGTACCTTCAGATCCACACTGTGGACGGCCAAGAGAAGACATGGAAGGACGAGCTGCTCCAGAAGCGCATGACGGAAGTCCTGATGACGTCCGCGGCCAACCTCACCAGGCGACTCGGGTGCGCCGAAATCCCCTACAGCGCACCCGACTGGTCACCGGGGCTCCTCACGGCCCGCCCGGTCGACCAGACGAAGGCATGCGGCCTGCCGGGCTTCGGCCCCCTCACCTCCGACGGCTTCGGTATCGAGGAGTACGTGACACCGGGGGACCTGCGCCTCTGGTCATGCGCCATCAGTGCCAAGGGGGAGCAGGGGCTGCGGAATCTCACCGCCACCCAGGACGCCACCGTGATCGCCGCCTCCCGGAGCACAGCCGTCGCCGGTGGCGGCAACGAGGCCCTGCTCACCTGTGCGGGCAAGCCCACCCTCCTCCAGCTGACGACCCCGTTCACCGACACCGCGAAGAACGGTGCGGCGGCAAAGGCCCTGCGCCCGGACGCGGAGATCTTCGCGGGATTCCGGGAAGCGTTGTCGCGCCAGGCGCACTGCCAGTGAACGGCCTGAAGCTGCGCGACAACCGCCTGGTTCTGCCGGTCGTGTTGGTGGCCGCCGTGGTCGCAGCCCTGTTCTGGCCGGTGGTGCACCCGGACCCGCTGAGCGGGAACATGTGCTGGGGTGCTCTGTCCAAGGACACGGCTGCCCGGCTGCGCACCGACGGCGGGAGCGGGCTGAATGCGGACGAGACGGGGCCGGCGCCCCGTGCGGACCGGGAACTCACGGAGCCCATCTGCTTGGTGTCGCCGAACGAGGATTCCGGTGTGTTGCTCTTCGGGCTGGGTGTCCGCAAGATGATGCCGGTCGAGCTGACCCGCCCCGACGCGAGGCCGGTCGGGGACGGGCTCACCGGCTCGGTGAGCACGCAGCGGTCGTGGGTCCGGCTGTCCGAGGAATGCGGGGCAGAGCTGGGCGGCAAGGGCAGCGCCGTTCTCCTGGAGCTGAGGATCATGTCAGCGGTGGGGCCTCAGGACGTCGTGGTGGTCCGCGCGGCCCTCTTGGACACCGCGAGGAACCTGGCCCGGAAGTACCACTGCCCGGAACCCGCCGGCACACCTCGGTAGGTCAGGGGCTACTGCATCGCCCGTACCGCCTGCCGCTCCAGGTCCAGGCAGCGGTCCACGTGCTCCGCGCACGCGTCGAAGAGCGCCCGGCGCCCCTCGGTGTCGGCGTCCGGGTCGGCGCCCTTGGCGATGGCCGCCAGATCCGACCAATGCCGGGCGGACTCCCTGAAGAGGGAGGCCGCCTCCGGGCGTTCGACGAGGTCGAGGAAGTCGGCGTACAGCGGCCTGGTCGCGCCCGGAGCGGTCCACTCCTCCTCCAGGCAGGCGTACAGCCGCCCGGTGCCGGTGCGGAAGGCTTCGGGAGAGCTGCTGAACCGGCGCTCCCAGCCCGCCTTGGTGGTGCCGTCGCGCAGTTGCGCGGCGAGCTTCTCCATCCCGGTGAAACCGAAGTTCACGTCGAACTTGTTCCCCAGGACCGGTCCGGTGAGGTGCTTGACGGTGCCGGCGATCGCCCCTGCCACATCCGGCTCTCCCTCGGCCGGCCCGGTGGGCACGATGAGCTGGTGGCGGCCCTTGCGGTGTGCGCTCCAGGCAGCCCCGAACTCCTCGCGGTCGATCCGGTACGGCGTCACGGCACCGTCCTCGATGAGCAGGTCGTCGCCGTCGTACCCGGCGATGACGACGGTGTACGGGTCGGTGCCCGTCAGCTCGGCGTCCGGGTCGGCCCCGTGCCAGGGCAGCGAGGCACGATCGACCACGCAGAAGGCGGGCTGCCCCTTGTCGAGCGCGGCACGGACCCTGCCCCAGCGGGGGTTCATCGCGCGCGTGGCCTCGTACGGAATCCCCAGGCGGCCGAGCGCGACCTGGACCCACGGTTCGGGGTGGGCCTGGGCCACGATCGTGACCATGGGGAGCCGGCCCGCGTACTCGAACACGAAGTACATGAAGCCGATCCCCCCGGCCAGGCCCGCGACGAGCTCCTCGTCGTGGACGCTGCCCAGGGCGTGCCGGATCAGGGAGGCCTCGCGGTGGCGTCCGGTGCCGAAGTCTTCGTATGCGAGCACGGTCATGCGGTCACCCTAGCCGGGGAGGCACCGGCCACTACGCCGACCGCGCTGTGTCCTCAGGCGTGTGCGGAGGTCTTCAGCGCGCCGAGGAAGGCGGCCCAGGCGGGCGCGGCGCAGCGGATGCCGGGGCGGGTGGTGTCCTTGCTGTCCCGGACAGCCCGCCCGCCGTCGGCCGTCCCGGCGACCTCGACACAGTCGCCCTGCTGGCCGGAGTATGAGGACTTGCGATACGCGCTGACGATATCTGCGGTCATGGTGCTTCTCCCGTGGTGCGCTGCGCGTTCTTGAGCAACTGCCGGATCCGGTCTGCCGTCTCGTCGGGAGACAGTGCTGTGGAGCGTAGTCGGTCGAACACGTTCACGTAGAGGGCAATATCGTCCGGCGATTCGATCACCGAGGTGTTCGGCAGGTTCTCGACGGCTACGGCCTCTACGGTCGGTTCATCGCCGAAGGAGAAACTGACGAACGGCCCTGCGACGCCTGCGGCGCGACTGGCCGATGCCGGCAGCATCTGCACGGTCACGTTGTGGCGTTCGCCAGCCTCCAGCAGGCGACTCCACTGCGGAACAGCGATGGCAGGGACGGACGCGATCGAGCTGATCGCAGGCTCCCAGATGACAGCGGCGAACTGAACTCCGCCCTGGTGAATGCGCTTCTGTCGCTCTTGGCGAACCTGCACCAACCGAGCTGCGGTTTCGGCCGGGATGAAGGTGGGGCCGGAGGTGATGACCGACTCGGCGTAATCGGCGGTTTGCAGCAGGCCCGGGATCAGCACCGGCTGCCACGAGCGGATGTAGGTCGCGTCGTTCTCCAGCGTGATGTGGTCGGCGTAGTCCGGGGTGACGGCCTCCTGGAAGTCGAGCCACCAGCCCCGCTGGTTGCCTGTCTTGGCCCAGCCCTCCAACCGGGCGCGCTCGGCGGCGTCTTGGACCCCATAACAATCCAGGAGTGTGCGTACTTCGAGCGCCGAGGCCGATGTAAGGCCGTTCTCCAGGCGGCTGACTTTCGACACCGACTTGAGGATCGCCTCCGCAGCGGTGGCCTGGTCGGCTCCCGCGGCCTCGCGATGGCGCTTCAAGGCCGCCCCGAGTCGCCGACTCCGGACTGTGGGCCTCCCACCTGCGGGCATGGCGACTCCTCTCAACATCCGTGACAGTCTGCCGGGTTGGCGTGCAACGCGGCCAGGGTGGCCCCACGAACGAGTGGATCGCAAATTTGCGTAGAGACTCCCTTGCGGACGCAGCAATTGCGGTTCTACCGTGGTTCGGTGACGTTCCGTAGGTGTGTCATCGCGGGGCGTGTCTGTGTCGTGCAGGAGAAGACCCCCGCGACTGCGCTAACAGTCCGGGGGCGATGGTGTCCCGTGGAGTGGTGTAGCTGATCTTGGCTGGGATGTGCGCCGTCCTGGTGCTCCCGCGTGCATCGGCTGTGGGTGAATACTCCTTGA
>NZ_JBICYR010000052.1:0-14050 GCF_043201175.1 Streptomyces sp. NPDC048337 | reverse complement strand
CCCAAACACTCTTCCCCCCCCCCCCGAGCTCCCGACCGGCCCGCCGGGCGGGCCGCCCCCCCGGCCCCCCCCCCCGGGCCGGTGTCCTGCGCTGCGCTCCGGACAGTTCGGGGTTCCGCTTCGCTCCACCTCGAACGGCCTGCTCCGCAGGCCTGGGTGACCCCGTTTCACGGGGTCTGGTCCTTCGGCCCGTTGGGCGGGTCCGCTCCGCTCCCCCACCCAGGTCCTTCCGGCTCCGCCTCCAGGAACAGCCCGCTATCGCGGGCGCCAGCAGTAGCGGAGTGTAGTCGTGCCCTGGGCGGGCCCCTGGCCTGCGGAGCTTTCGGGGCTGGCCGGGAAGAGAGGAGCACTGCCTGCGGCTGCACTGGTACTGCTGTAGCAGATGCCGAAGTCCAGGGGTCCGGGCCTTCGGCCCGTGGGTGCTCACTTCGGTCTCACCCGAGGCCCTTTCGGCTTCGCCTCCAGGGGCCCCGTGGCCCGCTCCGCGGGCTGTCGGCAGCAAGGGGTGGCCGCTGGCCGGCCAGCCTCCCTCAGAAGTACCAGCAGTACAAGGGGTGACGGAGGCCTGCCGCCGTGCGGGCCAGATCAGCCACCTCTGTCAGGGCCTCGACCGCCGCCTCCACCGGAACCCCCTCGTCTTTCATGGTGGCAAGTCCGACCCAGGCACCAGCGGCCTCAACGAGCCGGCCCCTGCTCGCCTGCGCCAGGGTGGAACACAGTCTCTCGGGGAGCTCGAACACCGTGAAGCCGTCATTCTTCATCGGCACAACAACACGCGGCTCTGTGGCGGCACCCCCTACCAGCAGGACCTCCCAGTCGTCCACCGCATCGTCGGGGTAGAAGTCCGCGCACGCAAAAGCCGGAAGACCATGATGGCGATGCCGCGGGCCCATCTCGGAAGCCACCCCGTCATCCGGGGCCACGAAGAACTCAACAGCAATAGGCATGGCCCGATCATGCCAGCTCGTACCCTAAGTGATGCTTCAAAATGTAGCTCGGCTTGAAGCGGGAAGTGACGGCATGGTGCGCTCCAGGTCCTCTCCGACGGCTGTCGTGGACCAGTGAAACTGCGCAAAGCTGCTACGCCGCATCTTGTTGACCAGGTCAACTCATTCCGATGACACCACTTCACCGAGCCACACAGATCCCCGGACCACCGTGACCAGCACAGATCAAGCAACCGAGTCACGGGAGAGGCCCATGCAGCCTGACGGACAAGCACACGCAGCGTCGCAAGAGCACTGGACCGGGTGCGGATCAACCAGAAACCGCGCCGCAACCCCTCCACGCCGAGTAACTCTCCGCCCTCGCCGAACCTGGCACCGACTGGGCACGCACGGCTTGCCGGCCAGGAGGAAGACTGCCAGCCACTGATCTGAACGAATGCGGATCTGCACCTTCCCCCGTCGGCCTACGATCTTCCCAGGAGGCTCGGCAGGCAGCTGAGAGGCTGATCTGCTGAGCGGTAGGAGGGAGGGGAACATCTTGGCCACGCTGAACCACATGAAGGAACGCACGGTCGGTTTCTACGAGGTCGTGGTTATCAAAGACGGCGAGGCTCAACGTCTTCCGGAACTCATGGACTGGGACGGGGCACTCGCAGATCTGGCGCAGGCGCCGGTCGGCGCCCGTACGCATGAGGGCGAATCTCGGATTGTGGGCACCACGTTCCCCTACAACATGGAGGATCACCTGCTCCTGCACAGGGTGAAGGATGCCGGCGAGTGGCTATCGGTCATCAACTTCGACACCGGCGACCTTCGTGAACTCGAGCAGTCGGCGCATGAGGGCTACCTCGACACTTCCGTCGTCTGCTTCCTGCCGTTCGGCAACGTGGTGGGCATCATGCAGGGCGGTGTATCCGCCCCCAGTCACAAGTCGCTTGAGACTTGGCTCAATGGCATCGATATGTTCCCCGGAAGCCAACTGCAGCTACGCCCTGTGGTCGCGCACTCCGAGATCGAGCGGCTCAAGACTGCGGTAGGGGCAAGCCGCGTCGAGGTAAAGGTCATGGGCAACAAGATGGGCGCGCTGCATGAGCGGCCGGGCGGCCTTGCCCGGCTCCTGCGCGTCGCTGGCGACGCCTACGGGGAGATCAGTGTCACGATGGTCATCTCCGTGCCTAGAGGTAAGGAACTCAAGGAACACCGGGAGCATTTGCTCGCGGACCTCGACGAGATCTCCGATGTCGTCACCGGTGCCGAGCGGGCACGGGCGCGACTCGTGTACTCGGACCCCGGTGGCCCAGAGCAGACCCGTCTCGTCGAGCTGGTCGAGCACAGCATCACGGCCAAGAAGCGGGTTCCGGCCACGGATGCGGAAGGCAACTCCATCCGGATCGTGTCAGCGGTGGATGCCATCCTGGGAGCAGCAGCCGAGCATCAGGACGCGCTCCGGCTCGCGGTGGACGCGGGACATTCATGACCTAGGTGGGGGGATCGTGTGGGCGTCCGTACGAGCATCATCGACAAGTGGGCCGAGCGCACATGGGCCGACTATCTGGTCGCGGTGACGGTAATCGGGGTCCACCTCCTCATCATCCGGGAATCCGGTTCGGGAGACTGGCTGACCTGGATCGGCGCCACCCAGCGCACCGACATGTACGCGGCGGCAACAGGCGCCGTCTCGGCGATCGGTGGCCTCAGCGCCATCGCCATCGCCATCTACACCACAGCCAACGGCGAGCGCCTGCGTGCCGTGCGGCAGCACCGTCGTGGTGAGCTCAGGCGGACCTGGCGCAGCCTGTTGCAGGGCACTGCACTGGCATGCGCTCTGACCCTGGCCGCCTTCTCACTGGACCGGGACAAGGATCCGCTCTCTGCCCGCTTCATCTTCGAGTACGCCATGGTCTTCGCGGCGTTGCGGTTCGGCCGGTTCGTCTGGCTCTTCGACAAGATCATGGCCGTCTCCGACGCGGACCTGGTGGAGGAGGGTTCCTCTGCAGCCGTACCCGTACGCGATCCCAACTGGCTCGAACGCCGCCAGCGCCAGCACGACAGCAGCACGTAGCCCCGGTGCTGCCGGGAGCCCGCCTGCAGGCCGCAGATCGTCCGGACGGCTGACCGCCTCTCAGCTTGTTCTTTATGGTCTGATCCGGTCGCGTTCGATGATGCTCTCGGGGCGTCGGATGGTTTTGCCCACGTTGTAGCGGGTGGCGGGGTGCTGGTTCTTCGAGCCGAGCGGCCTGCCAGGGCCGGGTCCGGTGGGTCTGGGCGCACGGGCCGGGCAGGGCAAGTGCGGGCGGAGGTTCCTGAACCCTCGGCGGACCCGGGCCGGGGTGAGCCTGTTCGGCTTCATCGGGCTCTCCCAGGGTCGGCGGACGTCCTCGGCGAGCGGACGGGCGAGACGGAGCTGGGTGTGCGCGACGATGATCAACCACGTCCACCGGTCCGCCGCTGCCGGGGTTCGGAGCTTGGGCCGGGTCCAGCCGAGCGTCTGCCTGATCATCCGGAACGTGTGCTCCAGGGCGAACCTTCGCAGGAACGCCTGCCAGCGCAGATCGACGTCGGCGCCGGTCATGCCGGTCGTGGAGGACCACAGCCACAGCGGCAGCGGGTCTCCTCCGCCGGGCAGGTGGTCGACCTGCAGGCGGATCAGCATTCCCTCTACGATGGGCAGTTCGCCGTCGTGGTCGATCCAGGCGGAGCGGGTGGTGAGCCGGGGGTTGAGGCGGTCCCAGGCCATCGCTTGTGCGGTCCCGTAGCGGTCGCTGACCTGGACGGTCGCCGCGTCGGGCTCGCCCCAGGTCTCGGGCTTGGCGAAGCGGAACTCCTTGCCGTGCTTCGGGTACCGCCCACCCCGGGGATAGGCCCCGGCGTACTCCCTGAGCGAGGGCGTCGGCCGTCGCATGACCCGGTCCGAACGCATACGCCCCAAGACCTCGACGGGCAGCCCGTCGAGAAGATGGGCCATGCGCGAGGCGTCGTAGCCGGCATCGAAGACGATGAGGATGTCCGGATCGCCCTCGCGCCACCGGCCGCCGGCCGCCGGCCACAAGGTCCTCGACCACCCGGCGGACCTGTCTGGCAGTGACCTCGGCGACGTCGTCCTCGGGACCGAGCCGCACGGCGTCCAGCAGCTGACACCAGGAGGTGCGGCCCGATTCGAGTGCGGCGACGAACAAGTACGGCCAGCCCGGGATCATCAGGTGCTGGTCCGCGGCCGAAGGTGTGGCAGAACAGCCGGTCCGCGCTGCACTCGGCATCCGGCCGCAGCCAGTTGGTCACGTCCACGGCCAGGACGAGCCGGTCATCGGCCGCCCTCGGCTGGGGCAGCGCGGCCAGCGTCCGCCGCAGCCCGTCGATGTCGATGCGGCCGCGGTTGAGAGCGTCGTACAGCGCGCCGTGCCCACGGCGGTGCTCGGCCAGCAGCGTCAGCTCCACCGGCGCGGTCACCGGCCCGTCCGCGCACAGCAGCGCGTCCGCAAGCTCGAACAAATCGTCACGCCGCGCAGTCAGACACGCGAAGAAGTCCTCCCGGAAGTGTGACGCTTCAGCGAACGGCCCCCGCCGGACATCATGGTGCAGCAGACTCATTCCCCCACGGCCTTCGTCGAGTTCAGGTGCGTCCTTGGTCGGAGCACATGATCAGACGAAGGCCGTGTTCATGTCTGGGGAATCCCCGTTCGGGCGATCAGGTTCGGGGCAGATTTCGAGGCCGACAACAAGAACACAACGCCGAGACGCTTCAGACCGAAAGCTCGACAGATCTCGGGCAGTTCCAGAGCCCGGGGCTAGCCAAGCTGGTAGTCGAACCAGACGCGATGCGTGCCGTCAGCGTCAACGGCCATCCCTCCGGCACCGGAGATCCCAGCCAGCTCGCCGGTGCCGCTGGACGGCACGATGGTGAAAAACTCCGCAGTGCGGTCGCTTCCGGACGTTGTCGCCGAGTGCACGAAGTTGAACGAACCCTCCCGCCCGTTCAGCGATCCTTCGAACGACTCCATGGCCAGATAGGTGCCGATGCCAGCCGCATGGTCGAACGCAGAAGTGAACAAGGTCGCCGAGCGCCCCTCGGCCGCTCCCTCGAAGTGTTTCTCCATCGTCGCGACACCTACCGGCAGCCCAGTGGACACGGCCGGCTCGGGCTTCAGCTCAGTCGGGACGAACGCTTTGACGGTGAAAGTTGCCGTAGCTCTCATGTCCCAACCGTACCGATGCGGTCTGACAACACGGCTGGACCACAGGCAACCCCGCGCCAGGAAGCGACAGAGCCCTTAAAGAACAAGCTGAGCCGTCGCCCACCTCGTCCACCCCGAACACGGCGGCACAGGCATCGTCCCCGGCCGGTACGTCGTACGACGCCAGCGCGAGCGCGACACCGAGCGCACCGGCCGGATGGGCAACCGGGTGATCGCCGGCTGAGGGCTCACCAGTAGGCGCGGTCGTCCCAGGACCGGAAGTCCGCGAACTCGACGGGGTCGTCGTCCTCGTCCAGGGCGGCGAACCCGTGCGTGACCAGCGTGCCGCGCTGCCAGTCGAGGAGGGTGTCGATCAGGCCGCCCTTCAGTGGCGGGCCCTGGTCCGCGTGGCGGGGCCAGACGATCAGGGGCCAGGTGTCGGGATCCCCGCCCTCGGTGAGCCAGCCGAGGTAGTCGCCGTCGATGGAGTTGGCGAAGGGCAGGAAGCCACCGGGCTCGGGCCAGGTGGCCAGCGGGTAGCACTCCGCGTGGCCGTCCTTGAGCTGTCGGTAGGCGTCCGCGGTGTCCTCGACGTGTGTGCGGAAACGCCGCTCGCCGGTCCGGAGCGGGGTGTGGAAACGGAGCCACCCGCTCCAGATGCCGGCGCCGTACTCGTCCATCAGCCGCACGTACTCCCCGGGCAGCCGTGTGCCCAGCTCAGCGAACAGCCCCTCCCAGGAGCCGTCGCCGAGGTACGGCCGCTCGGGTGGCGGCGACAGCAGCCGCAGCGCGGCCGTACCGGTGCCGATCTCCAGGACGATCCGGCGCTCGGCCTCGGTGAGCCGGGGTGGGACCGGCGCGGGCGGGATCCACGGCTCGGTGTCGGGGAGGAAGGCGGTCCGCGCGACGGTGCCCGGCAGCGGGCCCAGCAGCGGGCCGGGAGGAGAGGGGAGCTCCCAGGTGTCGCGGACGGTGTGCCGCAGATAGCCGGTGAGCGTGAGGTCGTACGGGTGCCAGGGGAGCAGGCCGCTACCCGGCACCGCACCCGAGTGCCGCACCACCACGGTCCACTCGTCGGGGTCGTCGGAGGCCGAGGTGTCCCAGAACAGTACGTCGCTGCCCCGGGTGCAGCCCCAGGCCAGCAGGCCGCCGGCCTCGGGGTGGAGTACGGGCCGCTCGGCTTCGGGCAGCTCCCGCGCCTCGATCCGTGCCTCCCGGTGCGTCGCGCGCAGCCACTCGCCGTAGTCGAAGCGGTCCCGCTGGACGCACGGCACATGGATCCACAGGTACTCACCGAAGTCCAGCGGCCCGTACCGGTCGGCTAGCCGCTTGTAGTCGGCTGGCAGCCGCAGTCCGAGCCAGTCCTCGACGGCCACCCAGTCGACGGGGACGGGAGAGGGCGGGCGTTCCACGGAGGGGGTGGTGAACGTGCTTATGTCCGAGGTCAATGGGTGCGGTTCCTTTGAAGGGACAGGGGGGCGCTGAGCTGGGCCGTGGTTATGAAGCGTCGGCGTAGGCGAGGTGGGTGCCGCAGACGGTGCAGCGGAAGAGCATGGCGCTTGCCCCCTGGCCGAGGTGGGTCAGGAAGCTCTCTAGCTGGGACGCGTCGTGCCAGCCGCCCATTCGGAGGTCGAGTCGAAGCTGGTCGAGTGCCTCGGGGTGAGCTGCCAGCTCGGTGTATCCGACCTCGCCGATGAAGGCGGCCGCGTCGTTGCAGTGGAAAAGCCAGTGCGGATCCTGCCAGGCGTGGAAGCCTGGTGTGCGGCGGGTGACCTGAACCAGGGTCTCCTCGCTGACGCCGTCGAGTCCGTATGCGTCGGTGAATTCACCTTCGAATCGTTCAGCGGCACTGCCGTCAGCGATGCACCAGGGGCAGAACCTCCCACCGACATTCTGGGCCGTGTAGAAGGTGGCGGTGTAGATCCATCCCGTGCTGCGGTTGCAGCAGGCGCAGGTCTCGGCGCTCTCACGGACGGACCCGCTTGCGACCGGGTCGGGGTGGTAACGGAAGTGGGGCAGGTCGGTAGTCACTGCTGAGCCTGCCGGGGCATGGGGAGGTCGGCCTCGGCGCCGGTGGTCTGCACGCCGGCGGGCATGCCTGTGAACCTCATGGGTCGCAGTCTGTCCGCAACCAGTCTCGTGATCAAGCGGTGAGGTTGAAATCCTGCTGGCCGGTCGCGGGATAGAGGCGCTCGTGCTCGCGGGCGGTGTGGAAGTGCCAGTAGGCGTCGAGGTCGCCGTTGGCGACGAGGGCGCGGAGCCGCAGGACGGCTTCGGCTCCGTGAAGGCCCCAGCGTGCGCCGGTGATGTCGAGGCGGTCGGCGATCAGGTGACGGCAGGCGCCCTCGACCGCGCCGGTGGCGATCGGCCACCCGTTGCTGAGGGCGGTGTCGTAGCGGAGCTGGTCGAGGTGGCCGGTGAGGTAGCGGTGGCAGGCGTCGACGGCCTCGCGGCGGGTGGTCGGCGGGTGTTCCCGGTCGGCTTGGGCGGTCATCTGGTCGGCGGTGCGGGCGGCGTGGCCTGCGAGGATCGCGGTCAGGTGGCCGGCCGCCCAGGCTTCGGCCTCGGTGGTGCCGGGTTTGTGGCAGGTGTGGTGTCCGCGTACGTGGTGATCTGCAGAGGTGCTTCCACCTCGTCCGCCAGCACCTGGACGCCGGCCAGGCACTGCCCACCACGGCGGGCGAGGTCGTGCGCCAGGGCGAGGACCTCGGCCGGTGGGTGACTTCGGTGCGGGTCGGGTGGGACCAGTTCACCACCGTGCAGCAGTGGATGTGCGAGCAAGTCCTCGAAATCGAGCCCGCCGGCGAGGACGAGAAGCCGAAGCCGCGCACCAGCCAGGCCGACAAGTGGGTCATGCACTACTCCGCCGCAGCACAGTTCGTCGCGCGCGAAGGCCACCTCACGGTGCCCCGCAAGCACATCGAGACGATCACCACCGGCGACGGCCAGGCGCAGCAGGACGTGGCGCTGAAGCTCGGAACGTGGGTCGACAACCAGCGCCGCCGGGCCGCAGCGCTGACGCCGGAGCGGGTCGAGTTGCTCTCCAAGGTGGGGATGCGGTGGGCGTGATGGGCGTGGCCATCGCCGCGGCCGTGCTCACCAAGGGGTCTGTGAGGTAGGAGCCGAGGCAGACCGGCCAAGGGGCCGTGAGGAGTCTCCGCGCGGCCCCTCGCCGTATTCGGGGTCAAGGTGCCGGACCAGTCCTACCGACCCCGCTCGCCGGGACGCGGGTCGTACAGGGCTCGGCCGCCGGCGCCGAACTGGCCGAGCTCGGTCATCAACGCGGCGCCGGTCTGAATCTCGTCCGCCGTCCAGCCGGTGATGTCGAGCAGCAGCCCGTCGAGCCGTGGGCCCGGGTTCGGGTCGTCGTGGACCGCCGGTTCCGTCGCGCAGCCGGGCTCAGCGTCGCTTGAGCCACCTGTTGGCGAGAACAGCCAGGCCGATCACTACTGCGACAGAGATTACCGCCGTGATCTTCATTCCGGTGTCCATCATTCCAATCATTTACTTCTCCCCTATTTTCTGCGAGTGGGATGGTTGGCTGCGTCACCCTTGGCCGAACGAGCGATATTGTGCGGCCCGACGGTGGCTATCCAGTCTGGGCATCACTGCGCACCGGGCCGTAGCTGAGCAGGTCCCCCGGCTGGCAGCCGAGCACTCGGCAGATGCTCGTGAGGGTTGTGAAGCGGATTGCTTTTGCGCGATTGTTCTTGAGGATGGACAGATTGACATTGGTCACGCCTACGCGAACGGCGAGTTCTGCCAGTGTCATGTCTCGTTCAGCGAGGAGACGGTCGAGATGCACGTGGATTTCGTGGGTCTCGGTTTCCTCGTCGGACATCAGACAGTCCCTTCGAGGTCCTCGCGCATGGCGGCCCCCACACGCGTGATCCGCGCGAACGTGAGCACCCCTAGGGCGGTCAGGACTGTGAGGTAGGGGAATGCCGATGTGTGAAGTACCGCTTCGGCCGAGAATGTGACGTTGTCGGTCAGCGTCGCAAGCAGGGCTGCGCGGGCGCCGGCCTCGATGGCTTCCGCGAACACGCTGCCGAGCAGCAGCCACCAGCCCAGCAGGTGCAGCCTGGAGGCGGTTTGTGTGGTGTAGACGCCGTCTCGGGCGGCCGACTGCAGCAGGCGGTTGAGCAGGATGAGCCCGCCGATCAACAGAACGAGTGTTGGTACGCCACCGAGCACTCTCAGCAGATGCTGGTAGTTACTGGGGTGTTCGGCGCAGTACTGCGGGACCGCTGATACGTGCGCCCCGTTTCGAGCGCTGAACATGGCGTCGGCAGCGCTCGAGCTGCCGGAGATCCAGTCAGCGGTGACACAGTTGCCCGATCCGCTCCAGAATGCGATGTCGCTGTTGAAGAGGCTCAGGACAACACTGATCGCGAGGACGCCGACCAGCAGGCGAAGTACGCCCGAGACCACTGTGGACAGGGGCTCAAGGAGCTTCCGGTCCTCACTCACCGCCACCTCCGCTATCGTTTATCGATGTTATCGATAAACGATAGCTGCGAGGCGGGGGAAGGGGAACCCCGTCCTCAACCCGGGTCGCTGCAGCGGAAAAGAGCAGCCCGGGGGAAGCTGGCGAAAGCACGGCAGGCACGGCCAGGCCCGCCCCCGTGGGCGTCATCACTCCACGGGGACAAACATCTGGTTCCGCGCCTGCCGAACTGCGAGCTTGGTTAGCTCAGGGCATACCGGCCGGCGGCTTGGTCAGGACCGCCGATCCAGGTGCATCAGACCCTCTTGAGGTAACCGTCCTTGAAGCCGTCCTGGTCAGCCCACATGCGGTGACGGCAGGACCAGGTGCCGTACATGGCGAACTTCCCTGTCCATACAGTCTCCGAGTGGGCGTTGTTCCCCGGATCGGCAGAGATCCAGTTCTTGATCGGCTCGTGGTCGAACGCCAGGGCCGGCACCCAGTTGGTGTGGCTGGCCCAGCCGCTGAGGACGGCCGTAACCCTGCTGCCCGAGACCCGGTAGTTGACGCCGAGCTTCACCGTCGTGACCTTGACGCCGACAATCGTGTCGGAAACGCTGTGCCAGGCGCTCATGTCACCGGCCACCGCGCTCGGAGAGTTCGATGAGTTCGACTCCTCCTTGTTGATGACGATGTCGCCGCCGGCCAGCACGCGCTGCTTGGCAGTGGGGCTCTGCGCGACGTCCATGAACGCCTTGAAGTGGTCCGGCTTGTTCAGGTAGCCCAGGAACTTCTCCTGCTTCTCCTTGGGCAGGGCCTTGAACTGAGCGATCGTCTCAGCCGCAGCCGGGTCCTGCTTGGCCTCCAGCCACGCGACGTACGCCTGCGGAGTGGAGGGCAACGGCGCCTCCACAGCACTGGCCTGCGCCGGCAGAGCCGCCGCCAGCGTTAACGCTCCGACGGTCGCGGCCATCGCGCCGACGAATCCCCGGCGAGTGGTGTTTCTCATTTCAACTTCCCCCAAAACTTGTTCCTGCGTAACAAATACAGAAGGAACGCACAACTGAAATCAGCCTGACACAGGAGAGGAATTTCCTCAGGCGCCCAACCTTCTGCATGTGAAACGCCGTTGGTCATCGGCGCTTGACTGAACGACAGTCACATACGCCACAGCGCCCCGGCAACCCACATTCGATTCTTCTGAGGTTCGTTTGAGGTTCGCAGCGAACTCGCCTCGGCACGGTAGGTCCTTTCGGGACACCTTGGCGCACTTTTTAGCCATACCGAATAAGCGAAATACACCGCTCCGTTAAATGCCGATGATTGCTGAATGCTGCCCTGCCCGACAAAGGCCAGAGCCTTGCCGGCACTGGCAGCCTCAGCGGGGGTTCTTGCGACGGAGCCGCAGCCAGGCCCTGGCAGCGATCGGCCCCCTCGCCTGGACCCGCCTCCTGCTGCTGCACGGCGAGCTGGCCAACGCCCAGCTCAAGAAACTCCGCTGCTTCCGCCGTCCGCCTCATCCACGGCAGCCGACGCCTCCACCTGCGGATCTCCGCTACCTGGCCCTGGAGAAGCGAAACTCGTCGGCCACCTTCCACCGACTCGCGGCCTTGCCCCGCCCGGCCAGCTGACCATCCCCGGCCCGAGGAAACCTGGAGAACCCGACCACCGCGCCGGGATTCCGCCATGCCACCCACCAACACCGCCCAAACAACCCCGCTCGGTTATCCAGCAGCCGCAGCTGAGACGGCGAGGCTAGGCCTCAAGAGGGTGACCCCGGCGCGCTGGTCACGGTCTCGATCCGCTCACGGGGGTCACCTCCGCACGCTGTCAGCAGCATGATGAGGTTAATTTGCGCATCCAAGCAGTCCGACCGGCGCGGGTCTGCGTTTCAAGTCATTTGTGGAATCGTTTCAGCCACGGTGAACCATCCGCCTATATCGCCGACTCGACTGCTTCCAGAAAGAGAACCGTTCACCCTTCTCGCGGTTTGGCGGGAATAACCGGAACGCGCAGTCGGCTCGTGCGTGCCGCATCTACCACTCGTTTCCGGAGTGCGCGGCGGCTACGCTTCACAATCACAGGGGAGGGTGGACACGCCGCCTCTGCTTCAGGGCATTTGCCCCTACTGCAAGGGCGGCTGCACAGATGCCTGCCGCCAGCCAGGGAGCCGTGCGCTTGACCTTGTCGGCCAGCGTAGGGGCAGGGTCGTGGCAGCCAGGGACTGCAGGTTCCACTCGCAGTCGGGCCCAGACCTTTGACGGCTTCCCCTTCTCTCGCCAGACCACGGTGTAGAGACCCGGCGTCGCGTCGCACCTGATGCGGACGACCGCGGAGACCCTCTTCGCTCCGCGCATGACCACTGGTCGCGTGAACGCCGACGAGGTCAACGTGACGCCTCCGTCGCCGCCCATCTCCAGGCCATCGGTGGCCGTCATCTCGCCGCCGGCCCGCACCGTCCGCACGTCCCAAGGGCTCGCGGGCCACTCCACCTCCGCCGGCCAGCGCTCCTCCTGGGGCTCAGGCGGCAGTTCGGAGACCCGTCGTGCGCACGCCGCACGCTCCGCCTCTTCAGCCGGAGCCACCCGAACACTGCCCCAGAGCCGCGTGATCTCTGAGGGATTCTGGTCCCCACCCGATCTGATGCGCACCTCGTAGGACCCGGGCGCAGCGGTGCAGGAGATCGTCATGACCGCGGTGACGTGCGGATCGTTCATCCTCATCCGGCCATCCTCGGTGAACGCTTCGGAGAAGACCCTGTCGCCGTTGCCGGCGGCGTCCTGCAGGCCCACTGAGACGCTGATCTGCTCGCCAGGCCGAACCAACTGCTCGGCGCCACTTTGAAGGGGCAACGGCACGTCTGTAAGCGGAGCGGCCTGCACGCCCTCCGCTCCGAGTGACATGAACAGCGGAATCGTAAGAACTGCCGCGCCGATCCATGCCCGTAATCGCTTCATTTGTCGCCTATCCGGACTCGTTGACGATCTTTCACACCACTGCCTACTCTGCCCTCTCCGTCGAACTGACGCACCAACACATTGCGATGCCAGGCGTCATCGCTGCACTCAGGAAGCAAGTCATTGAGATCAAAATGGTTGACCGCACTCGCGCTCGGCACCAGCACCGTGTTACTCACCGCCCCCGCTGCCCTGGCGGCGTCGGCCGCTCCCTCTCCGGCCAGCACGCTCCCTTCACCCTCGGCCTCATCCTCGTCGTCGCCCCCCACACCCAGCCCTTCAGACTTACCCCGCTCCGGCTCCACGCCCTCCGCCTCGCAGCTTCCCGTTCCGGCTGCACCGCCGCCATCCGCTTCCCCTTCTCCCTCCGCGTCCACCCCCACCTCACCGCCCGCCGCCCCGGCCTCAACCGCGGACGAGCAGTACTGGACAGCTGAACGGATGGCCCAGGCCAAACCAATCGACGCCGCCCGCGGCACTGGGCCCACCAAAGCTCCACCGGTGCCCAACTCGACGGCCGCTGCACCGCCGGGCACCCCCCACGCCGCGCACTTCGACGGCCTCCCGATGGTGGGAACGTTCTTCTTCGACGGCACGCCGGTCGGTGGAAACGCCACCTACTGCACTGGCAGCGTCGTGCGTAGCAAGGGAAAGAGCCTCGTGCTTACCGCGGGGCACTGTGCGAACGGTCTGAACGCGGCCACCCACCGTGTCTTCGTCCCGCAGTACCAGTTCCTCAAGATCCCGGCCAACCAGCCGTGGGGACTCTTCGCGGTCAGCGAGGTCTACAAAGACCCCCGCTACCCCGACACGGGCCAGACGAGAGCTGCCGTGTCGGACCTGGACTTCGCCTTCGTCACCGTCGCGCCTAATGGCAAGGGCGCGGTCGAGGACGTCGTCGGCGCCCTCACCTTCACCACCTCGACGTCGTACGACCACAACGTGACGGTCGTCGGCTACCCGGCCCACGCCAGCGACAACAGCCAGCACAAGGCCATCCGCTGTGATGTGCCAACCCGTCGGCTGTATGGGTTCCGGCAGATGCAGATGAAGTGCGGCGGCTACTACGGCGGCGTCTCCGGCGGTCCCTGGATCAGGGGATACAACGCTTCCGCCAGGACTGGAGAGGTGATCGGAAACGTAGGGGGCATGGGCGGTGGCGGCGACGTCGACTGGATCTCGTACGCTCCGCTCTACGGCAAGGACGCCCAGGACCTCTACAACGACGCCAACAACGGCATCGGACCGAAGAACGTCCACCGCGGCACCTACCAGCCTCCGACGGACGGTCCGGCCCTGCCCGGCAGCGGCGAGACGTGGAAGCACGCCAAGCAGATTTCCGCCGGAGATTTCTCCGGCACAGGTCACAGCGATCTGCTCGTCATCTGGACCGACGGCGAAGTCACGCTCTACCCCGGTGACGGAAACGGCGGCTTCCGTCCCGAACGGCAGCTCCTAGTACTCCAGTGGCGGTTCGCTATCTGGCCTGGTCGAAGGGTTCGCTCGGAGTGTAGGGGCGGGGTGGTGGGCCCGGCTGGAACTCAGCAG
>NZ_JBICYR010000051.1:0-17205 GCF_043201175.1 Streptomyces sp. NPDC048337 | reverse complement strand
CCATGGGCAACCGCCTCCGCCGCCGGACCCCGCCTCGCCACCCACCCGCGTCCCCGTCCACCGGCCCGCCCGGGCCCCCCGGGCAAACGGCGGGGGCCCCCCCCGGGCGGGGGGGGGCCCCTCGGCCGATCGGGAAGCCCGGATCAGCGGCCGACCTTCATCAGGTCGCAGACGAAGATCAGCGTCTCGTCCGGGCCGATCGCGTCGCCCGCGCCACGGCTGCCGTAGGCGAGGTGGGCCGGGATCGTCAGCTTGCGGCGGCCGCCGACCTTCATGCCCTGGACACCCTGGTCCCAGCCGGCGATGACCTGGCCGACACCGAGCTGGAACTGGAGCGCGGAGCCGCGGTTCCAGGAAGCGTCGAACTCCTCACCGGTGGAGAAGGCCACGCCCACGTAGTGGACGGAGACCACGTCGCCGGCCTTGGCCTCGGCACCGTCGCCCAGCCAGATGTCCTCGATCACGAGGTCCGCGGGGGCCTCGCCCTCGGGGAAGTCGATTTCGGGCTTCTCGAGCTTGTCGCTCACGGAACTGCTCCTCATACGTACGAACTGGGGGACAACCGGGACAGTCTTACATCACCGCGAGGATGTCGAGACTGAAGACCAGCGTCGAGTTGGCCGGGATGGTCCCCTGCTCCTTGTCGCCGAAGCCCTGGTCCGGCGGGATGACCAGCAGGATGCGGCTGCCGACCTTCTTGCCGATCAGGCCGTCCTTCAGACCCTTGACCGAGAGCTGCGCCATCGGCCACGTGACCGTGGTGTCGCTGGTGTAGGTGCTCTCGAAGGTCTTGTCGTCCTTCCAGGTCTTGCCGTTGAACTTGACCACGACGCTGTCGGTGTCCTTCACCGCCGCGCCGTCGCCCTCCAGGACGTAGTTCGAGACCAGCTTGGACGGAGCGGCCACGTCCTTCGGGACGGCCACGGAGACTTCCTTGCCGTCCGTGTTCGTGCCGACCTTGGGCAGGTCCTTGTTGTCCTGCGCGACCTCCTTGCCCGTGGCCGAGGCCGGGACGGAGGTGCCCTTGACGATGTCCACGACGAAGACCAGCGTGGCGTTCGGCTTGATCTTGTCGCCCGAGCCCTGCTCGCCGTAGCCGAGGGCCGGCGGGATCACGAGCTCGACACGGCTGCCGACCTTCTGGCCCTCCAGGCCCTGGTCCCAGCCCTTGATGACCGCGCCGGCACCGATGGTGACGTCGAACGGCTTGCCCTTGCCGAAGCTCTGGTCGAACGGCTCCTTGCCGTCCCACACCTGGCCGAGGTAGTTGACCTGGGCGATGTCGCCCTTCTTCAGCGCCGGGCCGTTGCCCTCGCTGATCGTCACGACCTTCAGTTCCTTCGGCGGTTCGCCCTTGCCCTTCGACAGGGTGGGGGTCTCGTCGAACTTGGCGCCCTTGGTGATCGCGGGCACCCCGTTCTTCATCTGGGCGGAGTCGGAGCTGTCATCACCACACGCCGCTGTCGACAGCAGCAGAAGGGGTACGACCAGCAGGCCTGCAAGTCGGCGCACGTGTTCCTCAGATCTCAGACGGCAAGGCGGTCGCCGCCACTCTAAGGCGTAGCAAGGCCCCGTACGAGATACGTACGGGGCCCTGGCCAAGATCAGTGCGATGTCACACAGTGCACTTACATACCGGCGATCAGCTTCTCCACCCGGTCGTCCACCGACCGGAACGGGTCCTTGCACAGCACCGTCCGCTGCGCCTGGTCATTGAGCTTCAGGTGCACCCAGTCGACCGTGAAGTCCCGCCGCTGCTCCTGCGCCCGCCGGATGAAGTCCCCGCGCAGCCGCGCCCTCGTCGTCTGCGGAGGCACCGACTTGCCCTCGAAGATCTTGAGGTCGTTGCAGATCCGAGCCGCCTGCCCCTTGCGCTCCAGCAGGTAGTACAGCCCGCGCCGACGGTGGATGTCGTGGTAGGCGAGGTCTATCTGAGCCACCCGCGGATTCGACATCGTCATGTTGTGCTTGCCCCGGTACCGCTCGATCAGCTGGTACTTCATGACCCAGTCGATCTCGGTCCCGATCCGGTCCAGGTCCTCCTCCTCGATCGCGTCGAGGGTCCGGCCCCACAGCTCCAGCACCTGGTCCACCACACCGGTACGGATCCCCCGCCGCTCGGCGAAGTCCACCGCCTTGTCGTAGTACTCCCGCTGGATCTCCAGCGCCGACGCCTCCCGGCCGCTCGCCAGGCGCACCTTGCGCTGACCCGTGATGTCGTGGCTGACCTCGCGGATCGCCCGGATCGGGTTCTCCAGGGTCAGGTCCCGCATCACCGTCCCCGCCTCAATCATGCGCAGCACCAGGTCGGTGGCCCCGACCTTCAGCAGCATGGTCGTCTCCGACATGTTCGAGTCGCCGACGATCACGTGCAGACGCCGGTAGCGCTCCGCGTCCGCGTGCGGCTCGTCCCGCGTGTTGATGATCGGCCGCGAGCGCGTCGTGGCGGAGCTGACGCCCTCCCAGATGTGCTCGGCCCGCTGGCTCACGCAGTAGACCGCGCCCCGAGGAGTCTGGAGCACCTTGCCCGCGCCGCAGATCAGCTGCCGCGTCACAAGGAACGGAATGAGAATGTCCGCCAGGCGGGAGAATTCCCCGTGCCGGGCCACCAGGTAGTTCTCGTGGCAGCCGTACGAGTTGCCCGCCGAGTCGGTGTTGTTCTTGAAGAGATAGACGTCGCCCGCGATTCCCTCCTCGTGCAGGCGGCGTTCGGCGTCGACGAGCAGTCCTTCGAGAATGCGCTCGCCCGCCTTGTCGTGCGTGACCAGTTCGGTCACGTTGTCGCATTCGGGAGTTGCATATTCCGGATGCGAACCCACGTCGAGGTACAGGCGGGCGCCGTTCCGCAGGAAGACATTGCTGCTGCGGCCCCATGACACAACACGGCGGAAGAGGTAGCGCGCCACTTCGTCAGGAGACAGTCGGCGCTGTCCCCTGAACGTGCACGTGACGCCGTACTCGTTCTCCAGCCCGAAAATGCGGCGGTCCATGACTGAACATTACGCCTTCTGCCCCCTTCTGAAACCGGGTTCGAGAGCGCCGTTTCGATCAGTTTGGCGAACCGCACCGGCGCGACCCCGTACGGACCCGCCCACCGGCCCGCCGATCACCCCGCAGAAGGCACCTCGGACCCGACCCCGGACGACCCCTCCGACGCACCCCCTGACGCCCCCTCCGCCGAACCCGCCACCGCGCGGCTGCGGCCGGGAGTTGCCAACACCCGCTGAGTCACCGTCAGCACCAGCAGCGCCGCCGCCCCGGCCGCACCCGCCACCCCGAAGCCCGCCGCCGTACCGCCCAGCTCCACCGCCGGACCCGCCGCAGCCGTACCGATCGCCGCCCCCACCCCGAAGAACGTCACCAGCCACGAGAACGCCTCCGTCACCGTCCCCGCCGGCGCGTGCCGGTCCACGACGATGAACGCACACGCGATCGCCGGCGCCAGGAACACGCCCGCCAGCGCCGTCAGCCCCGCCATCGCCACCGGACCCGGCGTCAGCATCAACGGCAGATAGCACACCGCCAGCAACGCCACCAGCACCCGCAGCCGCCGCTCCGCCGCCCCCGTCCACCGCCGCGCCCCGTACGCCACACCGCCGATCAGCGCACCCAGACCCAAAGCCGCCATCAGCCAGCCGTACACCGCCTGGTTCCCGTGGTCATCCGCGTAGGCGACACCCGCCACCGTGATCGACCCCAACGCCGTCCCCACGAAGAAGAAGGCCCCCAGCAGCGCCAGCAGCCCCCGCGAGCGCAGCGCCCCCAGCCAGTGCGCCTCCCGCGGCTCCGAACGCCACCGCCTCGACGGCTCCGAGACCACCACCGACAGCGCGCCCAGCACCCCGATCGCGTTCAGCGCGAGCAGCGCACCGGCCGGGGACCACAACGCCACGAACAGCGTCACCAGCAGCGGGCCCACGGTGAACATGACCTCCTGGGCCACCGCGTCCATCGCGTACGCGGCGTGCACCCGCTCCTCCTTGCCACCCAGCACGCTCGGCCACAGCGCCCGCAGCCCGCCCTCCAGCGGCGGCGTGAACAGCCCCGCGACCACCACCGCGGCATACGCGGCCACCGCCGACCCGGTACCCGCCACGGCAAGCCACACCATCCCCAGCGCCGACACCAGCGCGGCCGGCAGCTGCACCCGCGGCTGCCCGTACAGGTCCACGGCGCGACCGAGCAACGGCTGCCCCACCGCGTTCGCCACCCCGTACGCGGCCGCCAGCGCCCCCGCGAGGCTGTAGCTGCCGCCCTCGGCCCGCGTGAAGAGCACGATCGCGATCGGCGCGGTGCCGTTGGGCAGCCGGCCTATGAGCGTGCCCACCAGCAGCCTCGCGGCGTGCCGGGTCCTGAGCAGCTCCGCGTAACCCGCGGCCATGTCCGCCCCCTTCTGCCCGGATCCCGCCGGGGTAATACGTATAACGTGACGGGTCATACGTACCATGGCCGCAGGTCACGGGTCCACCCCACCGACCGCCCCCACCCCGACGACCTCGCAGTTCAGGAGCACCGTGTGACGAGACCCACCAGCCGGGACGTGGCCACCGCCGCCGGGGTCTCCCAGGCCACCGTCTCCCTCGTCCTCGGCGACAAATGGCGCGGCCGCGTCTCCGAACGCACCGCCGGCCTCGTCCGCGAAGCCGCCACCCGGCTCGGCTACCGCCCCAACCTCGCCGCCCGCAACCTCCGCCTCGGCTCCACCCGCACCGCCCTGCTCGTCGTCCCCGCCCTCACCAACGAATTCTTCGCCCGCGTCTACACCGGCGCCGCCCGCGTCGCCGCCGAACACGGCTTCGGCGTCGTCCTCTACCCCTCCCCCGACGGCACCGGCCCCGCCCGCGACCCCTTCGCCTCCGCCCGCGCCGCCCTCGACGGAGTCATCGCCTCCTCCATGGCCGCCGACGCCCTCCACGCCATCGGCGGTGCCGACCTCCCCCTCGTCATGCTCGACAGCGACCCCACCGCCGACACCGCCGCCGCCCACGTCAACCTCGCCATGGCCGACGGCATGCGCCAAGTCACCGAACACCTCCTCACCCTCGGCCACCGCAACTTCCTCCACCTCGCCTCCGCCGTCGACTCCTGGACCTTCGAAGTCCGTGCCAAGACCCTGGCCGTCCTCCTCGGACCCGACACCCAGCTGCGCACCGTACGGGCCCCCCTCAGCGTGAACGGCGCCCGTACGGCCATGGAGACCGCCCTGGCCGCCCCCGGGCCCCGCCCCACCGCCATCGTCTGCGACGACGACATCCTCGCCGCCGGCGCCTGCAAAGCCGCCCGCCGCCTCGGCCTGCACGTCCCCGACGACCTCTCCGTCACCGGCTTCGACGACCTCGCCCTCGCCACCGCCGTCGAACCCGAACTCACCACCGTCCGCCTCCCCGCCGAAACCGTCGGCGAACAGGGCATGACCGCCCTCCTCGCCGTCCTCGACGGCACCACCTGGACCGCCCCCGACATCCCCGTCCACCTCGTCACCCGCGACTCCTCGGGCCCCGCCCCCACCACCCGCTGAAACGACGAAGCCCCGGCCCACCGAAAACGGCGGACTGGGGCCATCGCTGAACTGCTTCTACTCGGCGTCGTCCTCCGGCGCCTCGTCGTTCGACACGGCATCCGCCTGCGCCGCAGCCGGAACCTCCGCCTCCAGCAGCCGCGCCAGCTGCCGGCCGCGGATCCGCTTGAACTTCCGCTGCTGCGACCGCGTCCGGTCCAGCACCGCCACCTCCAGCCGCTCGGCCGGAATCGTCTTGTCCGCACCGTTCGCCTGGCTCGACAGCGCCTGCACCGCCAGCTTCAGCGCATCGGGGAGGGTCATCCCGTCCTGATGACGCTGATCGAGGAAGGTGCTGATCTGCTCGGCGTTACCACCGACCGCGACCGAACCGTGCTCGTCCACGATCGACCCGTCGTGCGGAAGCCGGTAGATCTGGTCACCGGCAGCCGTCGCCCCGACCTCGGCGACGACCAGCTCCACCTCGTACGGCTTCTCACCGGCACTCGAAAAGATCGTGCCGAGCGTCTGCGCGTACACGTTCGCCAGCCCACGGGCCGTCACATCGTCACGGTCGTAGGTGTATCCGCGCAGATCGGCATAGCGCACACCGCCGATCCGCAGGTTCTCGTACTCGTTGTACTTGCCGGCGGCCGCGAAGCCGATCCGGTCGTAGATCTCGCTGAACTTGTGCAGCGCGCGGGACGGGTTCTCGCCGACAAACACGATGCCGTCGGCGTACTGCAGCACGACAAGGCTGCGACCGCGGGCGATGCCCTTCCGGGCGTATTCCGCCCGGTCGGCCATGGCCTGCTGGGGTGACACATAGAACGGAGTCGACACCGGTTATCCGTCCCTTTCTTCTGGGCGACGAGACGAGGAGTGGTCAGAGCAGGGCGGCGCGCGGCCCGTCGGGCTGCTCGAGCCGCCGGTCGGTGACCGAACGGGCCAGAGCCTGCGACTCGTCCTCGGTCAGCCTGCGGAAGCCCTCGTCGGTGATGACGGTGACGATGGGATAGATGTGGCGGTACAGGTCCGGACCGCCGGTCGCCGAGTCGTCGTCGGCGGCGTCGTACAGCGCCTGCACGACCAGCGTGGTGGCCTGCTCCTCCGTCAGGTCCGGGCGGAACAGCTTCTTCATGGATCCGCGCGCGAAGATCGAACCGGACCCGGTGGCGGCGTAACCGTGCTCCTCGGAGCGGCCGCCGGTCACGTCGTAGGAGAAGATCCGGCCCTTCTCCTTGGCCTCGTCGTACCCGGCGAAGAGCGGTACGACGGCCAGCCCCTGCATCGCCATGCCCAGATTGCTCCGGATCATGGTGGACAGCCGGTTGGCCTTGCCCTCCAGGGAGAGGGTGGTCCCCTCCACCTTCTCGAAGTGCTCCAGCTCCAGCTGGAACAGCTTGACCATCTCCACGGCCAGGCCGGCCGTACCGGCGATGCCGACCGCGGAGTACTCGTCGGCCGGGAACACCTTCTCGATGTCCCGCTGCGCGATCATGTTCCCCATGGTCGCCCGCCGGTCACCGGCGAGCACGACCCCTCCGGGGAAGGTGGCGGCGACGATGGTCGTCCCGTGCGGCGCCTCGACGATCCCCTCGGGCAGCTTCCGGTTCCCCGGCAGCATCTCGGGCGCGTGCGCGCCCAGGAAGTCCATGAAGGACGACGACCCCGGCGTCAGGAAGGCTGCCGGTAGACGCCCTGTGCTACGAGTGTTGGGTTCCACAGGTTTCCTTCCACGTAAGCGGCTGCACGTCGCATGACGTCCGGCCGATCCTTGAGCTGCCCCAGTGCTGCGTTACAGCTGAAGCACAGTACGCCTCGGACCTTACCCGTCTGATGATCGTGATCAACGTGCTCGGCCGGGGCATCCTGGCAGAGCAGGCAGACCCCGCCCTGAGCCGCGATCATGTCATCACGCTCGGCTTCGGTAATGCCGTAATGGCGCTTGAAGTACGAGGCACGGTTCCGCTGTGCCCGGCACTCTCGGCAGTAGCTGGCCCAACCGTCGGAACTGGTCTTGTTCCGCTCCCACTCCGAATGCGGCTTGATCTCCCCGCACTGGGGACATCTCTTGTGGCCAGCCGGCACGGGCACCTTCGCCCTCACCGTCTGCCCCTTCGCTTCTTGGCGCTGCTTGTAGTGCTCAGCCTGGCATTCGCGGCAGTACGCCTGAAGGCCATCCCGCATCGAGCGATTGCTCGCGAAGGCCTCGCAGGATTGAACACGCTTGCATCGCGAGCAACGCTTCATGCCCTCAGGCGCCACCTCGGCCACCCCGCCCCCCGCACCTTCGATTCGAAGGTCAAATGGCCTCAATAGCCCTTACTGGCCACCCTTTTGCACGAACGACCTCACGAAATCCTCGGCGTTCTCCTCCAAGACGTCGTCGATTTCGTCGAGTACGGAGTCGACGTCGTCGGAGAGCTTCTCCTGCCGCTCCTTGAGGTCGGTCGATTCCTCGACCGCCGCCTCCTCGACCTCCTCGGTCGAGCGCGTCGCCTTCTGCTGTCCGCCGCCGGTGTCCTTGGTCGCCATGTCTACCTCACCCCGCTCGGTTCGCACGCTCATGTCGAGAGACCCCGGGATTCGGGATCTCTCAAGATCAGACCCTACGTCGGACCCTACAAGGAGGATCCGACATTCGTCCCCGCACTTTCATTAACGTCCGGTCTTTCTCATGATTCCCGGACCGGGGCCTTTTCAGGCCCCGCAGGCGCCGCTCACTGGCCGGAAAGCACCCGCACCAGGTCCTCCGCCGTGCGGCAGCGGTCCAGGAGCTCCTTGACGTGGTTCCGGGTCCCCCGCAGGGGTTCCAGGGTCGGGACCCGCTGCAAGGAATCCCGGCCCGGGAGGTCGAAGATCACCGAGTCCCAGGAGGCCGCCGCGACGTCGTCCGCGTACTGCTCCAGGCAGCGGCCCCGGAAGTACGCCCGGGTGTCCTCCGGCGGCTTGCTGGCCGCCCGTTCCACCGCCGGCTCCTCCACCAGCCGCTTCATCTTGCCGCGGGCCACCAGGCGGTTGTACAGGCCCTTCTCGGGCCGTACGTCCGAGTACTGGAGGTCCACCAGGTGCAGCCGCGCCGCGTCCCAGCCCAGCCCGTCCCGGCGCCGGTAGCCCTCCAGGATCTCCCGCTTGGCGATCCAGTCCAGCTCCCCCGACAGGCTCATGGGGTCGCTCTCCAGCCGGCCCAGCACGTCCTCCCAGCGGGCCAGCACATCCTTGGTCTGCTCGTCCGCGTCGGAACCGAAACGCTCCTCCACGTACTTCCTGGCCAGCTCGAAGTACTCCATCTGGAGTTGTACGGCGGTCAGCGTCCGCCCGCTGCGCAGCGTGATCAGGTGCTTCAGGTCGGGGTCGTGGGAGACCTGGTGGAGGGTGCGTACGGGCTGGTCGACAGCCAGGTCGACACTGATGAACTGGTCTTCGATCATGCCGAGCACCAGTGCCGTCGTGCCGAGCTTGAGGTAGGTGGAGATCTCGGACAGGTTCGCGTCGCCGATGATCACGTGCAGGCGGCGGTACTTCTCGGCGTCCGAGTGCGGTTCGTCCCGGGTGTTGATGATGGGCCGCTTCAGGGTGGTCTCCAGGCCGACCTCGACCTCGAAGTAGTCCGCGCGCTGGCTGATCTGGAAGCCGTGCTCGCGGCCGTCCTGGCCGATGCCGACGCGCCCCGCGCCCGTCACGACCTGGCGGGAGACGAAGAAGGGGGTCAGGTGGCGGACGATCTCCGAGAAGGGGGTCTCCCGCTTCATCAGGTAGTTCTCGTGCGTGCCGTAGGAGGCGCCCTTGTTGTCGGTGTTGTTCTTGTAGAGGTGGATCGGCTGGGCGCCGGGGAGCTGGGCCGCCCTGACGGCCGCCTCCGCCATGATCCGTTCGCCGGCCTTGTCCCAGAGCACGGCGTCGAGGGGATTGGTGATCTCCGGCGAGCTGTACTCGGGGTGTGCGTGGTCGACGTAGAGCCGTGCGCCGTTCGTGAGGATGACGTTGGCGAGGCCGATGTCCTCGTCGGTGAGCTGGCTGTTGTCGGCGGCCTCGCGGGCGAGGTCGAAGCCGCGGGCGTCCCGCAGCGGATTCTCCTCCTCGAAGTCCCAGCGGGCGCGTCGCGCCCGGTGCATCGCCGCCGCGTAGGCGTTGACGATCTGGGACGAGGTGAGCATGGCATTGGCGTTCGGGTGCCCCGGAACGGAGATCCCGTACTCCGTCTCGATCCCCATTACTCGCCGTACGGTCATGCGGCCCTCCTTGCCCGGCGGCGCCCCCTTCGGGAGCGGCGCTCAAGTACCGCTGGTGCTCCGGTGCGCGTGCCTGTGCCTGTTCCTGTGCGGTGCCCGTCCCCGCACTGCGCGTCCGGCGGCGGTACGGAAGAGCCTAGAACCACTTCGCGCTCGTGGGGAGATCATTTCCGTCATTGAATTCGCCTCGTCATCGGCCGAAAAGCGGCCGGTAAAGCAGTCGGCTGCGGATGCCCTTGGAGGGCATCCGCAGCCGCTCCGCTTCGTCAGAGGTACTGACCGGTGTTTGCCACCGTGTCGATGGAGCGTCCGGTGTCCGCGCCTTGCTTTCCGGTGACGAGGGTGCGGATGAATACGATCCGCTCGCCCTTCTTTCCGGAGATTCGGGCCCAGTCGTCCGGGTTGGTGGTGTTGGGCAGGTCCTCGTTCTCCTTGAACTCGTCCACGCATGCCTGGAGGAGGTGGGAGACCCGGAGGCCCTTCTGGTTGTGCTCGAGGAAGGCCTTGATCGCCATCTTCTTCGCACGGTCCACGATGTTCTGGATCATCGCGCCCGAGTTGAAGTCCTTGAAGTAGAGGACTTCCTTGTCGCCGTTGGCGTACGTGACCTCGAGGAAGCGGTTCTCCTCGGTTTCGGCGTACATCTGCTCGACGACGGTCTGGATCATGCTGTGGACGGTGCCGGCCGTGGAGCCCTGGTGTTCGGACAGGTCGTCCGCGTGCAGGGGCAGCGAGGCCTTGAGGTACTTCGCGAAGATGTCCTTCGCGGCCTCCGCGTCCGGGCGCTCGATCTTGATCTTCACGTCGAGGCGGCCGGGGCGCAGGATGGCCGGGTCGATCATGTCCTCGCGGTTGGAGGCGCCGATGACGATGACGTTCTCCAGGCCTTCCACGCCGTCGATCTCGGCGAGCAGCTGGGGGACGATGGTGTTCTCCACGTCCGAGCTGACGCCGGATCCGCGGGTGCGGAAGAGGGACTCCATCTCGTCGAAGAAGACGATGACGGGGGTGCCCTCGCTCGCCTTTTCGCGGGCACGCTGGAAGACGAGGCGGATGTGCCGCTCGGTCTCGCCGACGTACTTGTTGAGGAGTTCGGGTCCCTTGATGTTCAGGAAGTACGACTTCCCGGCTGCCTGTCCGGTCACTTCTGCGACCTTCTTGGCAAGGGAGTTGGCGACGGCCTTGGCGATGAGCGTCTTGCCGCAGCCGGGCGGGCCGTAGAGCAGGATGCCCTTCGGGGGCCGCAGTTCGTGTTCTTTGAAGAGGTCGGGGTAGAGGTACGGGAGCTCGACCGCGTCGCGGATCAGCTCGATCTGGTCGCCCAGGCCGCCGATCTTGTCGTAGTCGATGTCGGGGACCTCTTCGAGGACGAGGTCTTCGACCTCGCTCTTGGGGACGACCTCGTAGACGTAGCCGGAGCGGGGTTCGAGCAGGAGGGCGTCGCCGGGGCGGATGGTGATGTCCAGGAGCGGCTCGGCGAGCCTCACCACCCTTTCCTCGTCGGTGTGCCCGACCACCAGGGCGCGCTCGCCGTCCTCGAGGATCTCCTTGAGGGTGACGATGTCCCCGGCCCGCTCGAATTCCATGGCCTCGACCACGTTGAGGGCCTCGTTGAGCATGACCTCCTGGCCGCGCCGGAGGTCTTCCGGGTCGACGCTGGGGCTGACGTTCACGCGGAGCTTTCGGCCTCCGGTGAAGATGTCGACGGTGCCGTCCTCGTTCGCCTGAAGGAAGACACCGAAGCCGGCCGGCGGCTGTGCGAGCCGGTCGACTTCTTCCTTGAGGGCCACGATCTGGTCGCGGGCCTCACGGAGGGTATTCGCCAGTCGTTCGTTCTGCGCGGAGACGCCTGCCAGATTTGTCTGGAGCTCGACGATCCGCTCTTCGAGAATCCTCGTGTGTCGCGGAGAGTCGGCGAGCTTGCGTCGCAGGACGGCGATTTCCTGCTCGAGATAGGCAACCTGGCCGGCGGGGTCCTCAGACCCTCGCCCGGGCCGGATGCCGCGGTTGATGTCGTCGTCGTGGGCTGCCACGGTCCTCACCTCCTCCAAGGGGAGCTGGACGCTTCCTGACCCTACCTGGGCTGGTGGTGATTGAAACCCCTAGATCACAAAGACGGTAGAGGTGTGTCCGATCTTCACCCTTGCGTACTCCCTCGTGCCAAGGAAATACCCACCCATCAACATCGGAAAGCGGCCGGTTGTAAGGTCGAACTGTTCAACACCCGCCAGGGCTCGTGCGACTTGCTTCGAGTTGTGACCGGGATGGATCACTCAGAGCAGGGAACGGCAGGAGATATGACCGTGCAGCAGGAGGCTCCCACGGCCGGCGTGAGCGACGCTGGAGAGCCGCTCGAGGTCTGGATCGACCAGGACCTCTGCACCGGGGACGGCATCTGCGCGCAGTACGCGCCGGAGGTGTTCGAGCTGGACATCGATGGTCTGGCGTACGTGAAGAGCGCCGACGACGAGCTTCTCCAGGCGGCGGGGGCGACCACTCCGGTTCCGCTGCCGCTACTGCAGGACGTGGTCGACTCGGCGAAGGAATGCCCGGGTGACTGCATCCACGTAAGGCGCGTTTCGGACGGGGTGGAGGTGTACGGCCCGGACGCGGAGTGACGGTTCAAACACTCGCGGCGGCCGAGTCCGTCAGCTCCTGGCGGAATTTTCCGCCGCTCCAGCGCCACTTGGCGAGCTGTTTCACGTCGGGGTCGTAGCGCGGGACCTCGGGCGAGGAGTAGCCGAGGAGGCGTGCGGTGACGGTTCCGTCGCGCACGGTGAGGTCGGTGGCGGTCTGTCGCCGGGTGGCGTCGAGCAGGGTGGCCACGACGCGCGGGGAGCCCTCGGTGCGGTCCTGGGTGAGGACGTAGATCGCGTGGGGCGGGGTGCCCGAGCCGGCGGCGCAGCGGACGGCGGCCACGGTCTCGGGGCGGCCGTCGCCGTCGAGGTCGCCCTGGGCGGTGGCGGTGACGGTCTGTGGGGCGCCCTTGCAGTCGAGCGGGTAGGTGACCGCGGCGGCGTCGGGGGCGGCGGCCTGGGGGCCGTTCGTGCCGGAGGGGTCCGCCGGGGTCGCGGGGGTGCCGGTGGCCGGCTGGACGAGTCCCGCGGCCGCTATGACGGCGGCCATGGCGGTGGCCGTGGCGAGCCAGTGCACGGTTCTGGTGCGGTTGTGCGCCAGGGTTTCCAGTGTCGGCGTCAGCTCGGCGGGGCTGTGCAGCACGCGGGGTGTCTCCTGTGCGAAGGGTGACGGGGAGCCAGCATCGTGCCATATCGCTCCGCTGGGTGGAACGGCTGGGTCCGGGGGCTGGGCGGGCCGGTGCGGTGCGTGCGCCGGGTGGTGCCCGTGCCGTACAACGCAAAGGCGCCGTGCCGCAGTTCCCGGACGTGCTCCGGGAACTGCGGCACGGCGCCGTGTTGTTCGACTGCCGGGGAGGTGCTACGCGGACCGGTCGCTGCCGGGGCCTTCGTAGTCCTCGCCGTAGGCGCCCTTGGCGGGGCGGCGGCGGCGCATCGGGGGCTCGACGCCGTCGGCGAGGCGGCGGGCGGTGACGAGGAAGCCGGTGTGGCCGATCATGCGGTGGTCCGGGCGGACGGCGAGCCCTTCGACGTGCCAGTTGCGGATCATCGATTCCCACGGCTGCGGTTCGGCGAAGCAGCCGATCTCGCGGATGGATTCGACGGTCTTGGACAGCTGGGTGGTGGTCGCCACATAGCAGCAGAGGATGCCGCCGGGGACGAGGGCCTTGGAGACGGCCTCCAGGCACTCCCAGGGGGCGAGCATGTCGAGGATCACGCGGTCGACGTCGGTGTCGGACAGGTTGTCCTGGAGGTCGCCGACGGTCAGCTGCCACGCGGGGTGGGGGCCGCCGAAGTAGCGCTCGACGTTGGCGGTGGCGATCTCGGCGAAGTCCGCGCGGCGCTCGTAGCTGTGGAGCATGCCCTGGTCGCCGATGGCGCGCAGCAGGAAGCTGCTCAGGGAGCCGGAGCCCACACCTGCTTCCACGACGCGGGCGCCGGGGAAGATGTCGGCGAAGGCCAGGATCTGGCCCGCGTCCTTGGGGTAGACCACGGCGGCACCGCGGGGCATGGACAGGACATAGTCGGGGAGCAGGGGGCGCAGCGCGAGGTACGCGACGTTGCCCGTGGTGCGGACAACGCTGCCTTCGGGGGCACCGATCAGCTCGTCGTGGGGGAAGGAACCCTTGTGGGTGTGGAAATTCTTCCCGGCTTCGAGCGTGAACGTGTAGTGGCGGCCCTTGGGGTCGGTGAGCTGAACCTGATCCCCGACCTCGAAGGGCCCGCGTCGGCGGGCGGCACCGGTCGGTTCGGACATGTGACCAGTGTATTGGCTTCAGGACTGGGGCCGTGCCATGGCCTTCACGAAGGCCCTTTCGACGTCTTGGGTGGAGAGGACGCCGTAGATCTCGCCGGTGGGTTCGAGGACGAGGTATTCGGTGGCGGGGGCGGCGCGGAGGTGGTCGAGGAGTTCTTCGCCGGTGAGTTCCGCGGAAACCTTCATGCCGTCGGTGAGGTCCTGGGCGACGGTGCTGACGGCGACCCAGGGGCGGCGGTGTTCGGGGACGGCCACGATGGCGGCTTCGCGGGCGATGGCGGTGGGGTCTCCGTGGCCGTCGACGACGATGAGGGCGCGGGCTCCGGCTTCGGTGGCACGGCGCAGGGCCTCGGAGAGGGGGGTGGCGTTCTCGACGGGGATGGCGCGCCGGGTGAGGGTGCGGGCGCGGAGTTCGGGGAGGTGTTCGCGCAGGCGGGCCATGCGCAGGCTGTTGCCGGCGCCGGTCCAGATGATCGCGGCGAGAATGGCGGCGAGCAGGGCGTCCATGACGGTGTCCATGCCGCCGATGTCGCCGGTGCGGTTGCCGAGGGTCCCGGTGTGGGTGAGCAGGGGCAGGCCGAGGAGGACGGTGACGGCGAGGGCGCGCCCGATCCAGGCGGCGGCGACGGTGCCGGTCATGGGTTTGCCGGTGATGCCCCAGATGACGGCGCGGAGCATGCGGCCGCCGTCGAGCGGGAGGCCGGGGAGCAGGTTGAAGGCGGCGACGAGCAGGTTGGAGATCATCAGGCCGGCGAGGAGGACGCCGGGGACGGTGGCGGGGTCGACGGCTTTCATGCCGAGGTAGAAGGCTCCGGCGAGGAGGAGGGAGAGCAGGGGGCCGACGAAGGCGAGGACGAATTCGCGGCCGGGGGTCTCGGATTCCTTCTCGATCTCGGAGACTCCGCCGAAGAACTGGAGCTGGATGCGGCGCACGGGGAGTTTGAAGCGGAGGGCGGCGATGGTGTGCGCGAGTTCGTGGACGAGGACGGAGGCGTAGAAGGCGACGGCGAAGAAGAGGGAGACGAGGTAGCGGACTGGACCGAGGTCGGGCAGGACGCGGTCGAGCTGGTCGCCGAAGACCCAGGTGATGAGGGCGGCGACGAGGAACCAGCTGGGCGAGACGTAGACGGGCACGCCGAAGGGGCGGCCCATGAGGAGTCCGCCGCCCGGTCCGGAGCGCCGGCCTGCGCGCTCGCCGGTTTCGTCGGTGTCTGCCACGGCTGTCCTTCGTTCGGTGCTTCTGGTTGTGGTGTGGTTCGTGGGGTGCTGTCGCGGGTTGTGATGCTTCGATCATGCAGTGCGAGGGGGCTCGGCGTCGATGGTATGCGCGTGCTGTCGGTGGTGGGTCGTAGGGTTTTGTGCATGACGACGAGCCCCGGTGACGGTCCGGCCGATGCGGCGCCCAGTGCCGCACGGCCTTCTTCGCTCTCCCCTTCTCGGGCGAGCGATTTCATGCAGTGCCCGCTGCTGTACCGGTTCCGGGTGATCGACAAGCTGCCGGAGAAGCCCAGTGCGGCGGCCACGCGGGGGACGCTGGTGCATGCGGTGCTGGAGCGGCTCTTCGACCATCCGGCGCAGGAGCGGACGGCGCCGCGGGCCAAGGAGCTGATCCCGGGGCAGTGGGACCGGTTGCTGGAGGCGCGGCCGGAGCTGACGGACCTGTTCCCGTCGGGGGACGAGGGGGCGGGGCTGGCGCGGTGGCTGACGGAGGCCGAGGCGCTGGTGGAGCGCTGGTTCACGTTGGAGGACCCGACGCGGCTGGAGCCGGTGGAGCGGGAGTTCTTCGTGGAGACGGAGCTGGAGTCGGGGCTGCGGTTGCGCGGGATCATCGACCGGGTGGATGTGGCGCCGACGGGTGAGGTGCGGATCGTCGACTACAAGACGGGGAAGGCGCCGCGGCCGGAGTATGCGGAGGGTGCGCTGTTCCAGATGAAGTTCTACGCGCTGGTGGTGTGGCGGCTGAAGCAGGTGGTGCCGCGGCGGCTGCAGCTGGTGTATCTGGGCAGTGGGGACGTGTTGACGTACGACCCGGTGGTCGCGGATCTGGAGCGGGTGGAGCGCAAGCTGCTGGCGTTGTGGGAGGCGATCCGGGAGGCGACGGAGACGGGCGAGTGGCGGCCGCGGCCGACGAAGCTGTGCGGCTGGTGTGATCATCAGGCGGTGTGTCCGGAGTTCGGGGGGACTCCCCCGCCCTACCCGCTGGTGATCTCCCCCGGCTACCGCCGGGAGGTGCCCCCAGCCCGTCCGGGGGCGGTCGGCCCGGCGGATTCGTGATCGGCGGGCCAGGGCAGAATGGGCGGCGTCCGCCGAAGCCGTCCGACGAATAGAGGTAGACCCCGTGGCGATCCGCGTCCTGCTGGTCGACGACCAGCCACTGCTGCGCACGGGCTTCCGGATGATCCTGGAGGCCGAACAGGACCTGGCGGTGGTCGGGGAGGCCGGGGACGGGCTTCAGGCGCTTGACCAGGTGCGGGCGCTGCAGCCCGACGTGGTGCTGATGGACATCCGGATGCCGCGGATGGACGGGGTGGAGGCGACTCGCCAGATCACCGGTCCGGGGCGGGACGGGCCGGCGAAGGTGCTGGTGCTGACCACGTTCGATCTGGACGAGTACGTGGTGGAGGCGCTGCGGGCGGGGGCGAGCGGGTTCCTGCTGAAGGACGCTCCGGCCAATGAGCTGGTGCAGGCGATCCGGGTGGTGGCGGCGGGTGAGGCGATGCTCGCGCCGAGCATCACGCGGCGGCTGCTGGACAAGTACGCGGGGCACCTGCCGTCGGGTGAGGACGCGGTTCCGGACACGCTGGGGACGCTGACCGAGCGGGAGGTCGAGGTGCTGAAGCTGGTGGCCCGGGGCCTGTCGAACGCGGAGATCGCGGCGGACCTGTTCGTGAGCGAGACGACGGTGAAGACGCACGTGGGGCACGTGCTGACGAAGCTGAGCCTGCGCGACCGCGTGCAGGCGGCGGTGTACGCGTACGAGAGCGGCCTGGTGCGCCCGGGCGCCCAGTAGCGGGTCGGATTGCGGGAAGGGGCCGGGGGGGGGCGGGGGGGGGCCCCGCCCCCCCCCCCCCCCCCCCCGGGGGGCCGGCCCGGGGGGGGGCACCACACCCGAACACGCGCGGGGGGGGCCCGGGGCACCCG
>NZ_JBICYR010000050.1:0-19643 GCF_043201175.1 Streptomyces sp. NPDC048337 | reverse complement strand
GGGCCCGGCCCGCCGGGGGGGCGGCGGGGGGGGCGGGGCGGGGCCCCCCCCCCCACCCCCCCCCCCCCCGGGGGGGGGGGCCCCCCCCCCCCCCGGGGGCCCGCCCCCGCCCGGCTGTGCTCGCCCCCGCAGGGGTCACTTCTTGCGGCGGCGCCCGCCAGAGGCCTTGGCGGCCTTGCGCCGCTCCGCCCGCGTCATGCCGTCCCCGTCACCACCGGCCGCGTCGGACTCGAAGTCGCCCTCGACGACCCCGCCCTCCCCGTCCACCGTGGGAGCGGAGAAGTGCAGCCGGTCCGGCCGCTCCGGAGCGTCCAGGCCCTTCGCCCGGATCTCCGGACGGCCCGCACCCACCGGCTCCTTCGTCAGCGACGGCGCCGCGTCCTGCACCGGAACCTCCTCGACCTGCTGCTCGACCTGGACCTCCAGGTTGAACAGGTAGCCGACGGACTCCTCCTTGATGCCCTCCTGCATGGCGTTGAACATGTCGAAGCCCTCGCGCTGGTACTCGACCAGCGGGTCCTTCTGGGCCATCGCCCGCAGGCCGATGCCCTCCTGCAGGTAGTCCATCTCGTACAGGTGCTCACGCCACTTGCGGTCCAGCACCGACAGCACCACGCGCCGCTCCAGCTCACGCATGATGTCCGAGCCGAGCGCCTTCTCGCGCGCCGCGTACTGCTCGTGGATGTCGTCCTTGACGGACTCCGCGATGAACTCGGCGGTGATGCCCGCCCGGTCCCCCGCGGCCTCCTCCAGCTCGTCGATGGTGACCTTCACCGGGTAGAGCTGCTTGAAGGCGCCCCACAGGCGCTCCAGGTCCCACTCCTCGGCGAAGCCCTCGACCGTCTCGGCGCTGATGTACGCGTCGATCGTGTCGTCCATCATGAAGCGGACCTGCTCGTGCAGGTCCTCGCCCTCCAGGACGCGGCGGCGCTCGCCGTAGATGACCTCGCGCTGGCTGTTGAGGACCTCGTCGTACTTCAGGACGTTCTTGCGCGTCTCGAAGTTCTGGGTCTCGACCTGCGACTGGGCCGACGCGATCGCGCGCGTCACCATCTTGTTCTCGATCGGCACGTCGTCCGGCACGTTGGCCATCGCCATGACCCGCTCGACCATCTGCGCCTTGAACAGGCGCATCAGGTCGTCGCCGAGCGACAGGTAGAAGCGGGACTCGCCCGGGTCGCCCTGTCGGCCGGAGCGACCGCGCAGCTGGTTGTCGATACGGCGCGACTCGTGCCGCTCGGTGCCCAGCACATACAGCCCGCCGAGCTCCTTGACCTCCTCGAACTCGGCCTTCACGGCCGCCTCGGCCCGGGTCAGCGCCGCGGGAAGGGCGTGCGCCCACTCCTCGATGTGCTCCTCCGGGTCCAGGCCCTGCTGGCGCAGCTCGGCCTCGGCGAGGTCGTCCGGGTTGCCGCCGAGCTTGATGTCGGTACCGCGGCCGGCCATGTTCGTGGCGACGGTGACGGCGCCCCGGCGACCGGCCTGGGCGACGATCGTGGCCTCACGGTCGTGCTGCTTGGCGTTGAGGACCTCGTGCGGGATGCCGCGCTTGGAGAGCTGCTGGGAGAGGTACTCGGACTTCTCGACCGACGTCGTACCGACGAGGATCGGCTGGCCCTTCTCGTGCTTCTCCGCGATGTCGTCGACGACGGCGGCGAACTTCGCGACCTCGGTCCGGTAGATCAGGTCCGGCTGGTCCTTGCGGACCATGTCGCGGTTGGTCGGGATCGGGACGACACCGAGCTTGTAGATCTGGTGGAACTCGGCGGCCTCGGTCATGGCCGTACCGGTCATGCCCGACAGCTTCGAGTAGAGGCGGAAGAAGTTCTGCAGGGTGATCGTGGCGAGGGTCTGGTTCTCGTCCTTGATGTCCACCCCTTCCTTCGCCTCGATCGCCTGGTGCATGCCCTCGTTGTAGCGGCGGCCGGCGAGGATACGGCCGGTGTGCTCGTCGACGATCATGACTTCGCCGTCGAGGACGACGTAGTCCTTGTCCTTCTTGAACAGTTCCTTCGCCTTGATGGCGTTGTTCAGGTAGCCGACGAGCGGGGTGTTCACCGACTCGTAGAGGTTCTCGATGCCGAGCCAGTCCTCGACCTTGGCGACACCGGCCTCGTGGATGCCGACGGTCCGCTTCTTCTCGTCGACCTCGTAGTCGCCGGTCTCCTCGATGCCCTTCAGCGGCTGGCCGGCCTCGCCCTTGGTCAGGCGGGTCACCAGCTTCGCGAAGTCGCCGTACCACTTCGTGGCCTGGTCGGCCGGGCCGGAGATGATCAGCGGGGTACGGGCCTCGTCGACCAGGATCGAGTCGACCTCGTCGACCACGGCGAAGTTGTGGCCGCGCTGCACCAGCTCGTCCTTCGACCACGCCATGTTGTCGCGCAGGTAGTCGAAGCCGAACTCGTTGTTCGTGCCGTAGGTGATGTCGCAGCCGTACTGCTCGCGGCGCTGCGCCGGCGACATGTTCGCCAGGATGCAGCCGACCTCCAGGCCGAGGAACTTGTGCACCCGGCCCATCAGCTCGGAGTCGCGCTCGGCCAGGTAGTCGTTCACCGTGATCAGGTGGACGCCCTTGCCGGACAGCGCGTTCAGGTACGCCGGCAGCGTGCCGACGAGGGTCTTGCCCTCACCGGTCTTCATCTCGGCCACGTAGCCGAGGTGCAGCGCCGCGCCACCCATGATCTGGACGTCGTAGTGCCGCTGGCCGAGGACGCGCTTGGCGGCCTCGCGAACGGTCGCGAAGGCCTCCGGCAGCAGGTCGTCCAGGCTCTCGCCGTCCTGGTAACGCTGCTTGTACTCGTCCGTGAGCGCCCGCAACTCGGCGTCGGAGAGGTTGACGAAGTCCTCTTCGATGGAGTTGACCTGGTCCGCGATGCGGTGCAGTTTGCGCAGGATCTTGCCTTCGCCTGCACGCATGAGCTTGTTGAAGACGGACACCGAGGTTTGTCTCCTTGCCGGTCGGGCCTGGGCACTGTGTTCGTACACGGGCACGGCAGGTGGGCCCCACCGCAACGGCCATCGTAAGCGAGGACGTGGTCGCGTCGGGAGGTCCGCCGTAGCCGCGAGGGCGCGGGTGCCCGTATTGAGAACGTACGGGGGACCGGATAGGTGCCGCTTTTCCCCAAAACCGCTCGCCCGGGGTGTCGGCCCGCCACCAGAATTCGTTCATGGAAGCCACCACGCTGCGCACCACCCGGTTGGAATTGCGGCCTTTCGGACCCGCCGACGAGGACGAGGTCCACGCCGCCTGCCAGGACCCCGACATCCAGCGCTGGACGATGGTCCCGTCCCCGTACGAGCGCGCGGACGCACACTGGTTCGTGAACGAATTCGCCCCGAACGGCTGGCGCGAGGACACGGCCTACCCCTTCGCCGTCCGGCCGGCGGCCGGCGGCCCGCTGGTCGCCTCCGTCGGCGTCCACGTGCACTCCTTCGGCGGCACCGCCTACGAGATCGGCTACTGGTCCGCCCGCGAGCACCGCGGGAAGGGCTACGTGCCGGAGGCCGTCGAAGCCGTGGCCCGCTGGGTCTTCACCGAGCTGGGCGCCCCGCGCCTGGAATGGCGCGCCGAAGCCGGCAACGACCCCTCCCGCACCGTCGCCGAGAAGGTCGGCTTCCGCCACGAGGGCCTCCTGCGGGCCGGCCTGCTCCGCAACGGCACCGCCCGCGACTGCTGGATCGGCGGGCTGCTCCCCTCCGACCTGGGCCTGCCCTCCCGACTGCCCCACCTGCCGTCGCCCTCCGCGTAGCGCCTGGGCACAATCGCCGGTCATGGAGTCGATCACCCTGAACACCGAACGCCTCGTACTGCGTCCTCACACCCCCGAGGACACGGCCGAGGTCCACGCCGCCTGCCAGGACCCCGAGATCCAGCGGTGGATCCCCGTACCCCTCCCGTACGGGCCGGCGGAGGCGGCGGCCTTCGTCACGGAGACCGTCCCGCGCGGCTGGCGCGAGGGCACCGAGTTCAACTTCGCGGCCCGGCTCGGGGCGGACGGGCCCCTGGTCGCCGCCCTCGCCGTGGTCCCGCGCGGCACGCACGCCCACGAGATCGGCTACTGGTCCGTCGCCGAGCACCGCGGCCGCGGCTACATGACCGAGGCCCTGCGGGCCGTGGCCCACTGGGCCTTCACCGGAGCCGGCTGCGTACGCCTGATCTGGCGGGCCGGGGTCGGCAACACCGCCTCCCGCGCCGTCGCCGAGAAGGCCGGCTTCGTCGTCGAGGGCGTCCAGCGAGCGGGCATGGAACACCGCGACACCCTGCGCGACTGCTGGGTGGGCGCCCTGCTCCCCGGCGACCTGGGCCTGCCCTCCCGGCTGCCCTACCTGCCCGCTGTCAGTGCCACCCCCTAGGCTCCGGAGCATGACCGTGATCTCGTTGTCCGCCGATGAGGCCCGCCGGATCGCCCTGCGCGCGCAGGGCTTCCTCGGGGCGCCCGACCGCCGCGGCGGGGTCCGGGGGGTCCTGCGCCACCTGGGCGCCGTACAGCTGGACACCATCTCGGTCCTGGCCCGCTCGCACGAGCTGATCCCGTACGCGCGCCTGGGCGCGGTGGGCCGCGACACGGTGGAGAAGGCGTACTGGTCCGACCGGCACGCCTTCGAGTACTGGTCGCACGCGGCCTGCATCCTGCCCATCGAGGAATGGCCGCATTTCGCCTTCCGGCGCCGCGCCCGCCGGGCGCGCGGCCACGGCTGGCACCAGCTCAAGGACAAGGAGGGCTCGACGCGGGCGGTCCTGGACCGGCTCAAGACCGACGGCCCGCTGACCTCCACCGAGCTGGGCGGCGCCAAGAACGGCGGCGAATGGTGGGACTGGTCCGAGACCAAGATCGCGGTGGAGTGGCTGCTCGACACCGGTGAGGTGGTGTGCAGCGAGCGCCGCAGCTGGAAGCGGGTCTACGACCTGGCCGAGCGGGCCGTGCCCGACGCGCTGCTCCACGACGACCTCGACGACCGCGAGTGCCAGCGCCGCCTCGTCGCGCTGGCCGGGCAGTCCCTGGGCGTCGGCACCCGCACCGACATCGCCGACTACCACCGCCTCAGGGGCGACCAGTTCGACGCCGTGATCGCGGACTCCGGGCTGGTCCCGGTCGAGGTCGAGGGCTGGTCCAAGCCGGCCTGGGCGGACCCGGCGGCGCTCGCGACCCCGCCCCGGGGCCGCCACCGCACGACGCTGCTGTCCCCCTTCGACTCGCTGATCTGGGAGCGCCCGCGCACGGAGCGGATCTTCGGCTTCACGCACCGCCTGGAGGCCTACGTTCCCAAGCCGAAGCGGATCCACGGCTACTTCGCGATGCCGCTGCTGGCGGGCGGCCTGCTCCAGGGTCGCGTCGACCCGGCCCGCGAGGGCACCACCCTGGTGGCCCGCCAGCTCTCCCTGGCCTCCCCGAAGGCGGCCGGCGCCATGGCCCAGGCCCTGCGGGAGGCGGCGGAGTGGGTCGGCTGCGACTCGGTCCGCGTCGAGCGGGCCACGTCTCCTGCGGAGGCGGCAGCCGTGACGGCGGAGCTGAAGGCACTGGGGGTGTAGCGGCGCGGGGTCCGGGGCAGAGCCCCCGGCGACGGCGCGGCGCCCCCACCCGCCCACGGCCGGAGGCGACTAGCGGATCTCCAGGATCTTCTCCCGCATCGCGTAGACCACGGCCTCCATCCGGGAGTGCAGCTGCAGCTTCTCCAGGATGTTCCGGACGTGGTTCTTCACCGTGTTCTCGGAGATGAACAACTCCTTCGCGATGTCCCGGTTGTTCATCCCCGTGGCCACCAGCTTCAGGACCTCCAGCTCCCGGTCCGTCAGCCGCGGCGCCGGCACCAGCCGCCGCTCGTCCGTCCGCTGGATCATCGACTTGAACTCGGTCAGCAGCTTCGACGCCATCGACGGGCTGATCTGCGACTGCCCGTCCGCCACCGCCCGGATCGCCGTGGCCACCTCGTCCGTCGAGATCTCCTTCAGCAGGTACCCGGTCGCCCCCGCCTTGATCGCGTCGTAGAGGTCCGCCTCCTCGTCGCTGATCGTCAGCATGATGATCTTCGCGGAGGGGGCCACCTCCTTGATCGAGGTGCACGCCTCGATGCCCCCGCGCCGGGGCATCCGTACGTCCATCAGCACGATGTCCGGCAGCAGATCCGCCGCCTTGTCCACGGCCTCCGCACCGTCACCCGCCTCGCCGACGACCTGGATGTCCTCCTCCTGCGCGAGGACGATCTCCAGCCCGCGCCGGAAGAGCGCGTGGTCGTCGACCACCAGTACCCGGATCGGCTCCCCGGCCGGCGCGCCCGCGGAATCCTCCGCCGCGCCCGCCTCACGGCAGCCCGCACCGCCGTCACCGCGCACCGGCCCGAAGCTGTCCGCCATCGTTCCTCCCCCTGCATGTGCTGAGCTGCCGGGCCAACCGGACCGGCGCCGCCGCCGGTTGACTGCCCGCCATGATTCCATGCCCGGACCACGGCGCGGGGGCCCAAAGGTGGCCACCTGGCGCATACGCGTCATGCAGCTGCCCCCGCGGGACGCCTCAGTGGCGTCCAGCAGGGGCAGACGATTGACGTACGTACTCAGCCGCCGAGCGCTCCGCCGGCGCCGCCCCGCGGCTCCTCCGTGCTGGAGGCCCCGTCGGGGTTCACGTGGATGACGCCGTAGTCGTAGGCGTGACGGCGGTAGACGACGCTGGGCAACTTGGTCTCGGAGTCGACGAAAAGATAGAAGTCGTGGCCGACCAGTTCCATCTCGTACAGAGCCTGGTCGAGCGACATGGGTGCGGCCGAGTGGGTCTTCTCGCGGACGATGAGCGGGCCTTCGCCCTGCACTTCCAGCGAGCCGATCCGGGTGATCGGAACCCCGTTGGCCTTCTCCTCCTGGTACGGCTGACCATTGCTGTCGAGCGTTGCGGCATTCGGCACCACATCGGCGACCTCGGCCGCCGAGAGCCGGCCGGTGCCACGCCGGGTGTAACGCTTGTCGTGCTGCTTGCGCAGCCGGGCCTCCAGCTTGTCCTGAGCCAGGTCCAGCGCCGCATACGGGTCGGCGGCGGCGGCCTCGGCACGGATCACCGGGCCCCGCGAACGCAGGGTGATCTCCACGCGGTCGGAACGGTCGGCCTGGCGCGGGTTGTGTTCCTTGGACACCTCGACGTCCAAGCTGATCACCTTGGCGTCGAGCTTCTGGATCCGCTCCGGATTCAGCTTCTCGGCCACGTGCTTGCGGAACCGGTCGGGCACCTCGGTCTTGCGGCCCTTGACGACGATGTCCACGCAGAACTCCGTTCCCGGATAGCTCCGCCTCGTGGGGCGAAGCGTCTCCCTTTCGCACCAGACTCCGGCGAAGGCCGGAGCCTCGGACTTGGCGACTTTCACCTCCTCCTCCCCCATCGGCAAGATCAACACCCCACCGACTTCGGAGTCGAGAGACAGCGATGCGTGGGGCCCAAGGCTCGCCAGTCCTCACAACCGAACATATCCCTCTATGGCGGTTGTCGGCACCCGCTACCGGAACGCACTTCCGTTCAGGTGGCTATTCCCTCTTACTACCTGCAACGATGGGCCTTCCCCGGCAGTTCCAAATCTATTCACAAGATTTTTGCTCTGTCCGAGTTGCGGCCACGACCGCCGCCCGCAGCGCTCCCTGCCCCAGCCCGGCGGCGCGCACCGCCCGGGCCGCCTCCGCGAGCGTCGCACCGGTGGTGATCAAGTCGTCCACGAGTACGATCACCGCCCCGTCCGTCAGCCGCGCCCCGCCCCGGCACACCCCCAGCGCCCCGGCGAGGTTCTCCCGGCGCTGCCCCGCACCCAGCCCCGCCTGGTCCGCCACCGCCCGCCGCAGCCGCAGTACGGGGGCCACGCGCGCGGGCACACCGGCCCGCCGCAGGCGCCCCGCGGTGGCCAGCGCGATCCTGCGCGCCGGATCGTGCCCCCGCGCCCGGACCTGCCGCCGCGCCGACGGGACGGGCACCAGGGCCACCTCCCGGTCCCCCGACCCGCTCCCGGCGGCCCGTACCGCCACCGCCAGGGCAGCACCCAGCGCCCCCGCGAGCGGAAGCGCGCCGCGCTCCTTGTGGGCCAGCAGGACGGCCCGTACGACGCCCTCGTAGGCGGCGGCCGCATGCACCGCGGGCAGCCCGGCGGGCCGCGGAGACGGCCGCGCGCGCACCGCCCCGGCCCCGCCCAACGCCTCCCGGCAGCCCGCGCACAGCACCACCCTGGCGGCCCCGCAGCCGGCGCAGTCGACCGGCAGGACCAACCCGGTCAGCTCCTGCCGCCACCCCCGCACAGATCCACTCTGCCGGGCGGCGCCCCGACCCGCCACCCCTGTGGACGACGGGCCGAAACCGCAGGTCAGCCCGGGTACACCGGGGCCCGGCCGCCCGCCGCGACCGTGCGCCACTGCGCCCCCGGCGGCAGCCACACGATGCCGTCCTCCTCCGACCAGCCCACCACCGGCTTCGGCTTCGACTCGTCCTCCGAGGCCGCCACCGCCACCGCGCTCAGCCCGGTCGCCCCGGGCAGGCTCGCCGCGACCATCGAACCGTCCGCCAGCATGTAGCGGGCCTGCACGACCCCGCCGCTCTCCCGGCCCACCACCAACAGCCGGCCGTGCGGCGCCCAGCTCATCGCCGTGACGTCCGCCATCTGCGGGGCCGCCGGGCGCAGCTCGCGCACCGACACCGCCGAGACGTCACCCTTGCCGTCGGGCCGTTCGATCCGCCCGACGAACAGGTTCTTGCGGGCGCCGTCCTTCTGCACGAGCAGCGCGATCCGCACCCCGTCCGCGGAGGCCTTCAGCGAGGTGATCCGCCCGCCGTCGAGCCCGGCCACCTGCACCTTCTCGGGGGTCCCCGTCCCGCCCGGCACCCGCCACAGCCCCAGGTGCTGCGGGTCCTGGTCCGCGACCCACAGGTCGCCCGCCGCGTCCCAGCTGGGCGCGGTCAGCGTGTTCGGCTTGTTCCCCTTGCCGGTCAGCACGGGCTGCGGCATGGCCCCGGCCCCGGACAGCGGCACCACGTACAGCCCGTGCCCGTCCTCGGAGACCACCGCCGCCCGCCGCTCGTCGTAGGACACGGCCGCCGAAAGGGCCTTGAAACCGGGGGCCGCGTTCAGCGGCCCCGGCACCGGCTCGGCCTTCGGCTGGTCATCACTGGCGATGTCGAGCTTCATCCGGACCAGCCGGTCCGTGTCGTCGACGAAGTACTGGTACTCGGGCACGCGCGGCCGGTTCGCGATCGCGGCCGCGGTCACGTCGGTCACCGAGCACAGCGAGGACGACTTGCCGTCGGAGCGCAGCAGTTCGACCCGGTTGAGCCGGGAGGCCGTCAGCTCCTGCACCGTGTACAGGAGTTGGGTGGCCATCTTCTGGCACTGCGGCTGCGCGACGTTGTCGGCCTTGTCGTTGAGCGGCACGCGCAGCGTGTTCTGGCCGTCGTACGAAAGGGACTTGGTGCCCGGGCGCAGTTCCGTCCCGGTGGGGAAGCTGGTCTCGACGACCGGCCCGAGCCACCGGGACGGCCCGGCGAGCAGCGACTGCACCGTCTGCGTGGTCGGGTCCATCCGCGAGTCGGGGTCGGTGCGCTGGCGCACGTACACGGGATCGGCGACGAGCGTGCCGCCCGCGAAGTAGTACTTGTTGGTCGGCATGTAGATGCGCTGGAAGTCGGACTCGCTGAGCACGAGGCTCTTGGGCGGGGTCGAGATCCGCCACTGCTTGTTCTCCTGGACCAGCTGGAGGAACTCCTCGTACGATCCGCCGCCGGTCTCCGGCTGGTAGGCGCTGCGCTCGTCCACGGTCGCGAGCTTCTTGCCGGTCACCTTCCAGCGGGGCCCGTCGGGGTCCTTCTCGCCGCGGATCGGGGACCGGTCCAGGCCGGCCGACAGGACGGTGACTGCGGAGCCGGGCTTCCAGGTCTTCGCGGCTTCCTCGGTGAGGTACTTGCGGGCGGTCTCCAGCTGCGGGTCGTCGCTGGTCATCGCCTCCAGGAAGCCCTTGACGATCTCGGCCGCGCCGGCCCTGTCGGCCGGGGGCACGCCGAAGACCCGGACCTGGGAGTCGACGCCCTGCGAGCCCTGGACCGGGCGGATCTCCCCGCGCGAGGGCATGGAGGCGCAGCCGGCCAGCAGCAGCCCGGCAGCGCCGAGCGCGTACGCCCGCAGGGTGCGCGGCCCTCGGCCCCGGGGCCGCCCGCTCCCGGGCTCAGCGTCCGTCGGCATCGGCATCGGCACGGCCCTCGGCGTCGGCATCGGTTCGGTCCTCCTGTGGTGCCTGTTCGGCCGGCCGGGGCACGACCCTGGCCCCGTTGCCCGGCAGGGCCGTCGGGTCGGCAGGTACGGGAAGCGCCGTGGCGACGGCCGACCGGGGCGGTATCGGCGAGCGGTCGCCGCCGTCCGCCGGCGGCTTCGGGGCCGCCCGGCCCGCGGCTTCGGCCGCGGCCCTGGCCCGGTTGGCCCGGGAATCCTCGGGCTCCAGCGGGATCGGGGATCCGCGCAGCGGCTCGTCGGCGGTGCGCGGCAGGGTGAGGCGGAACTGCGAGCCGCCGCCCGGCTCGCCCCAGGCCTGGAGCCAACCGCCGTGCAGCCGGGCGTCCTCGACGGCGATGGACAGGCCCAGGCCCGTCCCGCCGGTGGTGCGCGCCCGCGCCGGGTCGGCCCGCCAGAAGCGGTTGAAGACGCGGGTGGCCTCGCCTGGCTTGAGCCCGACGCCGTAGTCCCGTACGGCCACGGCGACGGCCCCGCCCGCGGACGCGAGCCGGACCACCACGTCGCGGCCCTCGCCGTGCTCCACGGCGTTGACGACGAGGTTGCGCAGCACCCGCTCCACGCGCCGGGCGTCGGCCTCGGCGATGACCGGCTGGGTGTCGCCCAGGACCCGGATCCGGGTGCCCTTGTGCTCGGCGAGCGGCTCGGCCCCGTCGATGACGCGGCGTACGACGTCGCGCAGGTCGATGGGCTCCGCCTCCAGGGCCGCGGCCCCGGCGTCGAAGCGGCTGATCTCCAGCAGGTCGGCGAGCAGCGACTCGAAGCGGTCCAGCTGCCCGGCGAGCAGTTCGGCGGAGCGCGCGGTGATGGGGTCGAAGTCGACCCGCGCGTCGTGGATGACGTCGGCGGCCATCCGTACGGTCGTCAGCGGGGTGCGCAGCTCGTGCGAGACGTCGGAGACGAACCGGCGCTGCATCCGCGACAGGTCCTCCAGCTGCTGGATCTTGAGCTGGAGGTTCTGCGCCATCTTGTTGAAGGCCTCGCCCAGGCGGGCGATGTCGTCCTCGCCGGTGACCTTCATCCGCTCCTGGAGCCGCCCGGCCGAGAGCCGCTCGGCGATCCCGGCGGCCATCCGGACGGGGGTCACGACCTGCCGTACGACGAGCCAGGCGATGGCGCCGAGCAGCACGACGACGAACAGGCCGGCGGTGGCGAAGGTGCCCTTGACCAGGTTGAGGGACTCCTCCTCCTGCGTCAGCGGGAAGAGGTAGTACAGGTCGTACGGGTCCCCGTTGATGTCCGTGAGCCGCTTGCCCACGACCAGCGCGGGCTCGGGCGCCTTCTCCCCGGCCCCGGAGGTGTAGCGGATCTCGGAGAAGGTCTTGAAGGCGCCGGTGGCGTGGTCGACGGCCCGGCGCAGCGAGACCGGGACGCTGGCGGTCGGGTCGACGTTGCCGGAGGCGCGGGCACCCTTGACGCCCTGGGTGCCGGGCAGGTCCTGCTCCCCGGTGCCGGCGCCGAGCGCGACGACCTCGAAGGCGGTCTGGCCGCCACTGGCGAGCTGCTTGACGAGGGAGTTCATCCAGGTGCTGGCGTCCCGGCCGACCTTGTTGTCGGTGGCGTCTGGCCCGTCCACGGTGGCGGGGGCGTTGGCCTTCTCCTGTGCGACCGCGAACCCTCCCGCGGCCTGGCTCTGCGCCGCCTCCTCCTTGGCGTCGAGCAGGCCCTTGCTGACCTGTGCGACGACCACGAAGCCGAGCGCGAGGACCACGGCGAGTGACATCAGGAGGGTGGCGGCGACCACCCGGAGCTGGATGTTGCGCCGCCACAGCCGGACAGCCGGGAGCAGCGGCCGGCGTACGAGGCGTACGCACAGCCGCAGCACGGCGCCGCCGGGCCCCCTGTCCCGCAGCAGCCGGCCGGCCCGCAGGGCCCCCCAGCGGGGACCTCCCCGGCCCTTGCCGGACTGCACGTCAGCTGGGTCCGGCCTTGTAGCCGACACCGCGCACCGTCACCACGATCTCGGGGCGCTCCGGATCCTTCTCGACCTTGGAGCGCAGACGCTGTACGTGCACGTTGACCAGGCGGGTGTCCGCCGCGTGCCGGTAGCCCCACACCTGCTCCAGCAGCACCTCGCGGGTGAAGACCTGCCAGGGCTTGCGGGCGAGCGCGACCAGCAGGTCGAACTCGAGCGGGGTCAGGGCGATGGAGGCACCGTCCCGCTTGACCGAGTGCCCGGCCACGTCGATGACCAGGTCACCGATGGCCAGCTGCTCGGGGGCGGGCTCCTCCGACCGGCGCAGGCGGGCCCGGATGCGGGCCACCAGCTCCTTCGGCTTGAACGGTTTGACGATGTAGTCGTCGGCCCCGGATTCCAGGCCCACGACGACGTCGACGGTGTCGCTCTTGGCGGTGAGCATGACGATCGGCACGCCGGATTCGGCCCGGATCAGCCTGCAGACCTCTATGCCGTCCCGACCGGGAAGCATGAGGTCGAGCAGCACCAGGTCCGGCTTCGCCTCCCGGAAGGCAGCGAGTGCCTTGTCACCGTCCGCTACGAACGACGGCTCAAAACCTTCTCCACGCAGCACAATGCCGAGCATCTCGGCCAGCGCGGTGTCGTCGTCGACGACGAGGACGCGTCCCTTCATGGTTGACATCATCCCATTAGCTAATCGTTACCTGGCGGTGAGCTGTCCCACAGCCAAAAGGGCTGGAAATCGCCCCTCGGACCTGCGTGGAGATCAGGCCGACCAGTCTGCCCCGGATCCGGGTGACAATTGAACCCACGGGCTGCCGGAGATCCGGGGGGGTACGGCCGGTCCGCCGGGTGATCCCTCATGACACGATGGCAGCGACCAGCGCCCCCGCCGCAGCAGTGCACGTGAAGGAGCGACGATGAACGACTCTCCGGGCTGGGCCACGCCCGGATCCTCTCCGTCCGACGGTGAGCGACCGGGGGCACCCGCCGATCAGCCCGCACAGCCCGCTCAGCCCGCCGCCGACCCGAGGTGGTCCGCCCAGCAGCCGCCGCCCGGCCAGTGGCAGAGCCCCGCACCGCAGACGCCGCCCCCGCCGCAGCCCGGCGGCCAGGGCTGGGGTCAGCAGCCGGGCACCCCGTACGGCGGCCAGTACGGCTACCCGGCCGGCCCGGGCCAGTGGGGCCAGTGGAAGCCCCCGGCCGCCAAGCCCGGCGTGATCCCCCTGCGCCCCCTGGGCCTCGGCGAGATCCTCGACGGCGCGGTCGCCACCATGCGCACCCACTGGCGCTCGGTCCTGCCGATCACCCTGGTCGTGGCCACCGCAGTCCAGGTGGTCAGCCTGCTCGCACAGAAGTACGCGATGGCGGACCTCGCCCTCACCTCGGACACCGGCGCGGACGCCGAGACATCGCTCAACAACCTCGGCACCACCCTGACGCTCCTGGGCGCCACCCTTTTCATCACGGCCCTCGGCAGCCTCGTGGCCACCGCGATGCTCACGATGATCTACAGCCGGGCCGTGCTCGGTACCCCGTCCACGGTCGCCACCGCCTGGCGCGAGGCCCGCCCCCAGCTCCTGCGCCTGCTCGGGCTCACGCTCCTGCTGGGCATAGGCGGCATCCTCCTGTTCGTCGTGCTCCTCCTCCCCGGCATCCTCGGCACGTCCCCGGGCCTGATCATCCTGGGCGCCGTGGCCTCGATCCCCCTCATCGTCTGGCTGGCGATCAAGTTCATCCTGGCCTCCCCCGCACTGATGCTGGAGAAGAGCACGGTCTTCAAGTCCCTGACCCGCTCCTCGAAGCTGGTCAAGGGCACGTGGTGGCGCATCTTCGGCATCACGGCCCTCACCAGCATCATCACCGGCATCGTCTCGGCGATCATCGTGTGGCCGCTGACGATCGTCGGCATGGTCGCCTTCGGCGGCGGACTCACCGGAATCGAGAACGGCACCGCCTCCACCGCCTGGGGAGCGCTCATCTTCTCCGGCATCGGCGCGATCATCGCCCAGACGATCACCATGCCGATCCAGTCCGGCGTCACCGTCCTCCTCTACGTCGACCAGCGCATCCGGCGCGAGGGCCTCGACCTGGAGCTCGCCCGGGCCGCCGGCGTCGAGAACTACGGGACGACCGGAGGCTGACACACCGATGATGAGTACGGGGGGCCTCATCACCCGCGCGGACACACCACCGGTGACCACACCGCGCGACCCTGCCCAGGACGCGGCCGAGCGCGAACTGTCCAAGCCGATGTACCACGAGAACGACCCGGGCCTGCTGGACCGCGCCCTGCGCAAGTTCCTGAACTGGATCGACGACCTCTTCGACGCGGCCTCCGGGGCGACCCCCGGAGGCACGCTGGGCCTGGTGGTCATCCTCGCCCTGGTCATCCTGGCGGCAGCGGCCCTGTGGTGGCGCCTGGGCAACCCCACCCGCGTCGCGGCATCGTCAAGCGGCCTCTTCGACGACGGAATCCGCAGCTCCGCCGACCACCGCGCGGCGGCCGAATCCCACGCCGCAGCCGGCCGCTGGACCGAAGCCGTCCAGGAACGCATGCGCGCCGTCGTCCGCTCCCTGGAGGAACGCACCCTCCTGGACCCCCGCCCCGGCCGCACCGCCGACGAGGCGGCCGCCGAAGCCGCCCGCTCCCTCCCCACCCACGCCGCCGACCTGCGCGCCGCCGCCCGCACCTTCGACGACGTCACCTACGGCGGCCGCACCGCCGACGCCGACACCTACGCCCGCCTGCGCACCCTCGACCTCACCCTGGACCGCACGAAGCCGCTCCTGACGGGACCCACCGCATGACCGCCGCGCAGGATTCCCACAACCAGGGTCCCGCCCCGGCGCCCACCGACACGACCACCACCGCCCGAACGACCACCGGCCCGAACACTCCCGCCCCGACAGGCCCCGACACCGGCGCCCCCAACACGGCGGGCCCCGGCACGGACGCTCCCGCCCCGACAGGCCCCGACACCGGCACCACCGCCCCGGCGGGCCCCGGCAACGGCAGCGGCACCGGCACCCCCGGCCCGTCCGGAACCGCCCCCGGTGAACCCCCGACCTCCGGCCCCAGCCAAGCGCAGCGGAAGCGTAGGGCCCGCCGGCTCCTCGCCGTCCTGGCCGTGCTCACCGCGGGCGGCATCACCCTCGCCGCCCTCAACTCCGGCACCCGCCACGGCCTCCTCGACCCCCGCTCCGCCGACCCCTCCGGCAGCCGCGCCGTGGCCGAGCTCCTCAAGGACCACGGCGTCACCACCCGCGTCGTCACCACCGCCCGCGAGGCCGCCGACGCCGCCGGCCCCCGCACCACCCTCCTGGTCACCGCCCCGGACCGGCTCGGCACGGCCCAGCGGAACACCATCCACTCCGCCATGGACCTCTCCGGCGGCCGCACCGTCCTCCTCGCCCCCGGCGGCCACAGCCTCCCCGACCTGGTCCCCGGCGTCCGCACCAAGGGCGAGTCCGACACCGACGACCTCGCCCCCGCCTGCACCCTGCCCGCCGCCACCACCGCCGGCCGCGCTGGCACCGGCACCGGAGGCGGCATGCGCTACACCACCACCCTCCCCCGGGCCACCGCCTGCTACCCCAGCGAAGGCCACCCCACCCTCCTCGTCCTCCCGAAGGGAACCACCGGCGACACGGTCGTCCTCGGCTCCGGCGAGATCCTCCTCAACGAGAACCTCGCCCACGAGGGCAACGCCTCCCTGGCCCTCCAACTCCTCGGCTCCCGCCCGAACCTCGTCTGGTACATGCCGTCCCTCGCGGACTCCGACCCGGCCGACGACCCGTCGGACGGCCAGGACAAGGGCCTCTTCGACCTCGTCCCGTCCGGCTGGTCCTGGGCCCTGCTCCAGCTGTTCGTCGCCGCCGCGCTCGCCGCACTCTGGCGCGCCCGCCGCCTCGGCCCCCTCGTCACCGAGAAGCTGCCGGTCGTCATCCGCGCCTCCGAGGCCACCGAGGGCCGCGCCCGCCTCTACCGCAAGGCGGGGGCCCGCGACCGCGCCGCCACCGTGCTGCGCGCCGCCGCCCGCGAACGCCTCGCCGCACTGGTCGGTGTACCGCACACGCAGGCCCACGAGCCCCCGTCCCTGGTCCCCGCCGTCTCCGCCCACCTCACGGGCGGGCCGGCGAGGACCCCGGACGTCACCACCCTCCTCTTCGGCCCCACCCCCTCCGACGACGCGGCACTCGTCGCGCTCTCCGACCACCTCGACGCCCTCGAAAGAGAGGTCCGTACGTCATGACGTACCCGGCCACCGAGTCCACGGCCCCGGCCCCGGCCTCAAGCGCTGACAGCGCCCGCGCTTCCCTCGAAGCGCTCCGCACCGAGATCGGCAAGGCCGTGGTCGGTCAGGACTCCGCTGTCACCGGCCTCGTCGTCGCACTCCTGTGCCGCGGCCACGTCCTCCTCGAAGGCGTCCCCGGCGTAGCCAAGACCCTCCTCGTACGGGCCCTGGCCGCGTCGCTCGAACTCGACACCAAGCGCGTCCAGTTCACCCCCGACCTGATGCCGAGCGATGTCACCGGCTCCCTCGTCTACGACGCCCGCACCGCCGAGTTCTCCTTCCAGAACGGCCCGGTCTTCACCAACCTCCTCCTCGCGGACGAGATCAACCGCACGCCCCCCAAGACCCAGTCCTCCCTCCTCGAAGCGATGGAGGAACGCCAGGTCACGGTCGACGGCACCCCCCGCAAGCTCCCGGAGCCCTTCCTCGTCGCCGCCACCATGAACCCGGTCGAGTACGAGGGCACGTACCCCCTCCCGGAAGCCCAGCTGGACCGCTTCCTCCTCAAGCTCACCGTCCCGCTGCCCTCCCGCGAGGACGAGATCGGCGTCCTGACCCGGCACGCCGCCGGCTTCAACCCCCGCGACCTGCAGGCCGCCGGCGTCCGCCCGGTCGCCGGACCGAAGGAACTCGAAGCCGCCCGCGAGGCCGTCGCCAAGGTGACCGTCTCCCCCGAGATCGCCGGCTACGTCGTCGACATCTGCCGCGCCACCCGCGAATCGCCGTCACTCACCCTCGGCGTCTCCCCCCGCGGCGCGACCGCCCTGCTGGCCACCTCCCGCGCCTGGGCCTGGCTCACCGGCCGCGACTACGTCACCCCCGACGACGTCAAGGCGCTCGCCCTGCCGACCCTCCGCCACCGCGTCCAGCTGCGCCCCGAAGCCGAAATGGAAGGCGTCACCGCGGACTCGGTCATCTCGGCGATCCTCTCCCACGTCCCCGTTCCGCGCTGATGGCCCTCACCGGACGCGCCGCCCTGCTGGCGGCCCTCGGCAGCCTCCCCGTCGGCATCCTCGAACCGAGCTGGACGGGGATGCTCGCGGTCAACGGCCCGCTCGCCCTGGCCTGCGCGGTCGACTACGCCCTCGCGGCGCCCGTCCGCAGCCTGAAGCTGACCCGTTCCGGCGACACCTCCGTACGCCTGGGCGAGTCCGCGGACGTCCACCTCACGATCACCAACCCGAGCGTCCGCACACTACGGGCCCGCGTCCGGGACGCCTGGCCCCCGAGCAGCTGGCTCCCGGGCACGGAGCAGGCCGCCTCCCGCCACTCGGTGGTGATCCCCGCGGGTGAACGCCGCCGGCTGACCACCCGCCTCCTGCCGACCCGCCGCGGCGACCGCCAGGCCGACCGCGTCACGATCCGCTCGTCGGGCCCCCTGGGCCTGTGGGCACGCCAGGGCTCCCACCCGATCCCGTGGACGGTCCGGGTCCTGCCCCCGTTCACCAGCCGCAAGCACCTGCCCTCCCGCCTCGCGCGCCTGCGCGAACTGGACGGCCGCACCAGCGTCCTCACCCGCGGCGAAGGCACCGAGTTCGACAGCCTCCGCGACTACGTCCCCGGCGACGACACCCGCTCCATCGACTGGCGTGCCACGGCCCGCCAGCACAAGGTGGCCGTCCGCACCTGGCGCCCGGAACGCGACCGGCACATCCTGATCTGCCTGGACACCGGCCGCACCTCGGCGGGCCGCGTCGGCGACGCCCCCCGCCTGGACTCCGCCATGGACGCCGCCCTGCTGCTGGCCGCCCTGGCCACCCGGGCCGGCGACCGCGTGGACCTCCTGGCCCACGACCGCCGCCCCCGCGCGCAGGTCCAGGGCCGCGCGGCGGCCGATGTCCTCCCGTCCTTCGTGAACGCGATGGCCACCCTCGAACCGGAACTGGTCGAGACGGACTCCCGCACCCTGGTCTCCACCATCCTCCGAAATGCCCCGCGCCGGTCCCTGGTGGTCCTCCTGACGAGCCTGGACGCGGCCCCGATCGAAGAGGGTCTACTCCCCCTGCTCCCGCGTCTCACGCAGCGCCACACGGTTCTCCTGGCCTCGGTGGCCGACCCGCACGTAGCCGAAATGACGAAGGCCCGCGGCAGTGTGGACGCCGTCTACGAAGCCGCGGCCGGCACCCAGTCCCAAGCCCAGCGCACCCGCACGGCCACCGAACTCACCCGCCACGGCGTCCACGTCGTCGACGCCACCCCGGACACATTGGCCCCCGCCCTGGCCGACGCCTACCTGGCCCTCAAGGCAGCGGGCCGCCTGTAGAGCGTCGTCCGACCGGATACATACGCTGCCGGGGTACCCACCAGGAGGGCACGATGTCCGACCTCACCCCCGAGGTAGGTGCCCCAGCTCGGTCAGGTACCCGGCGAGCTCAACGGTTGAGGTCGAACACAGCCACGCCGCGCCCCTCGTACGCCTTGGGCTCAACCGTCGCGACAAACGCGCCCGCATCCCAATCGGGCAGGTGCCGCACGGCGTGCACGGCTGCCGCGATCCCCGCAGGTACCCCATCACGGCACAGCTGTGCCACGGCCAGCATGGCCGGGTAGTCGAGGTCGACCGTGTGGATGACGTCGAGTTGGCCGATGTGCTCGGCGATCCCCGCGTGTTCCAGATCTGCCTCAAGGATGGACAGGACCGGCGCCCACAATCGAGTGTCGGGGTCGAGGAAAGCCTGATGGATCAGGGCGGAGACCTGCCGATTCCTCGACAGCGCCAAAAGCGAGGGGGTGTCCAGGACGAACTGGTGTTGGATCACGCGGCAGCGTCCTGCCGACGGGCATAGGCCTCGCGGATCTTCCGCCGCATGGCCTCGCTCTCCTCATCCGTCACCAGGACTCCGAAGTGCTCGCCCATGTACTCACGGGCACGCTCTGCCCGCTCACGCCGTTCCTCGGCGGTCAGGGTGGTCTCCGCGAACTCCTGCACCAGGGCTCGGATGGAGGTCCCACGGGAGTCTGCGATGGCCGCGAGGCGGTCTCTCACCTCGGCCGGAACACGGATCATGGCATCGGACATGCAGCGAGTCTACAGCGGCGTATACAGCCAGTGCACCCAGAACGCAGAAAAGCCCCGCACCGAACCCCGAAGGGTTTGGTGCGGGGCTTCCGCAATGATTGTTCGGCGGCGTCCTACTCTCCCACAGGGTCCCCCCTGCAGTACCATCGGCGCTGAAAGGCTTAGCTTCCGG
>NZ_JBICYR010000049.1:0-20940 GCF_043201175.1 Streptomyces sp. NPDC048337 | reverse complement strand
GATGTTCGGCGCCCTTTCCGGGTCGGCTCTGTCGGACCTGCCATCGCGCCGAATTCATCTCGTTTTAGTCCCGGCCGACACCCCACCCCGTCCCCACCCCCGGCCGGGCAGCATCAGCCTCACTGGTCACGTCCAGCCTCGCCGCGCACATCCAGCCTCGCCGCGCACATCCAGTTACGCCGGGCACATCCAGCTTCGCCGGGCGAATCCAGCCTCGCCGGCGTTTGAGGCGCGGGGTGCGGGGCAGAGCCCCGATCTTTGACCGGCACGCACCTGGCCACGCCAGGCAACTTCAGCCTCGCCGGCGTTTGAGGCGCGGGGTTCGGGGCGGAGCCCCGGATCTTTGAGCCGCGCATGGCCAGTCACGCCAGGCTCCAGCCCCTCCGGCGATTGAGGAGCGGGGTCTGGGGCGGAGCCCCGGGTCTTGGGCGGGGCCGGGTGGAGCCCGGGGAACGGTGGGAGGGCGGGTGGGGGACCGCTCCGCGCGGCGGCCGGTCGTGCGGACCGTCACCGTGGGGGCCCCGGTGGCTTCGGTGGTGGCGGGGATCCCGGTGGGGGAGGCGGGGTGAACGGCGGGCGCTGGGGAGGGCGTGTCGGCCTGGGGGGCCGCGGCGGGATGCCGGTGACGGTCACGTCCCAGGAAACGTCCGGGTCCCGGTACGGGCGGCCGCCCCCGGGGCCGTGTGGTGCCGTCGGTGCGTCGGCGCCGGGCACCGGCCAGGACCTCGGGCCCCCGGGGCCGGGCGCCGCCCGGGACGTTGGGGCGTCGGGGTCGGCCGCCGGGCCGGGGGGTGGCCAGGCGGGGGGTCGGCGGTGGCGGCCCGCGAGGGCGGCGCCCGCCGCGCCGGACGCCGCGCCCCACGCCGCCCCCAGCAGGACCGCGTACGGCAAGGACCCCCGCAGCTCCACCCCCGCCCCCACCGCATCCACCCCCAGCACCGCCACGGCCGCATCCGCCGACACCCCCGTCACCCACACCACCACGCCCGCCGCCACCCCCGTCACCACCGACATCCGCGCCGCGCACCCCCCGATCCCGCGCCCTGGAGTCCGTACGGCCGCCAGCACCCCCGCGGCGAGCAGCAACAGGCCCGCCCCCGCGACCAGCAGCCAGGCCCGCCCGTCGTGCTCCGCGAGCCGGGACACCGTCACCGGCAGCCCGTCCAGGGGATCGGGCAGCAGCCGCTCGGCGGCCCCCGTGACCCGCCCGCGCAGCGGGACGAACAGCCCGACCAGCACCCCCAGCCAGGCCCCGTTCGGCGCCCCGAGCAGCGCGGCCCCCAGTACCCGCCGCGGATGCGCGTCGTCCAGCGCCGCCCACACCGCCGCAGCCAGCCCGGCGGCCACCGCCACCAGCAGCACCGTCACCACCGCCGACACGGCAGGCCGCAGCCGGGCGAGCGCCGCCGGTCCGCGCCGCGAGGCGGCCAGGGCGATGGCCAGGACCCCGAGCGCCCAGACGCCCGCGCCGACCAGCGTCGGCCCCGACTCGACCGAGAACCCCACCCGCCCCCGTGCCTCGATGAGGTCGCCGACGCGGTCCGGGAGGAGCCCGCCGATGTCCCCGACCCCCGGGAGTTCCAGCTTCGGCGGAGCCTTCGGCAGCGGCAGCACGGCCCCGTCGAGGGTGACCACGTCGTGCCCGATCCACGCCAGCCCACCCGCCGCGGCGACGAGCAGCGCGAGCACCACCGCCACCCGCGCGGCCCGGTCCCCGGGAGCCGCACCGGGCCGCAGCGAGCGGAGGAACACCCTTGCCAGGACCAGCGCTCCGGCCAGCCCCACCCCCAAGGGCATGACGTCCAGGGAGGATTCGGCCCCGGCCCCGCCGACGCCGAAGACCGAGAGGTCCCCTGAGGGCGTCACGGCCCCGCCGACGGCCAGGACCACCACGGCCGCGGTCATCGCCCCGAGCGAGCCCCCGGTCCCGTCCGCGCCCAGCAGGTGCAGTCCGAGCGCGGCGACCCCCGCCATCACGGCCAGGGACCAGCCCACGGCGGCGACGCCGGACAGGATCACGTCTCCCCAACGAATACGGCGCATGCGCGGTCCCCCGATGAGCGTCGGCCCGAGCCGGCCGGAAGGCCGGGCGGCTCGGGCGGCCGGGCGAGAAGTCCCGTATCTCACTCTCCGGGTGACTTTCGCCCCCGTCAACGGGCGGTCGTAGACGCCCCGGCAAGGCCCGGATTCCACATACGGCTGTGGGCCTGAAATAGTTCCCCCGGATGTTCGCCATCCCTAGACTCCCTGACGTCATGGGGGATTCTCGGGGGACTTAAGTGGGGCTGGAGTGCCGGAACTCGTACTGGAATTGAACGGAAGGACCTGGACGCTCGATCCGTCCAGGTCGTACTCGCTGGGGCGCGATCCCCAGGGAGATGTGGTGATCGATGACGCCCGGGTGTCGTGGCGACACGCCACCATCAGCTGGAACGGCCGTGGTTGGGGCATCGAGGACCACGGCAGCACCAACGGCACCTACGTGCACGGGGCTCGGGTCCAGCAGGCCGAGCTCGTGCCCGGCACGCCGGTCCACCTGGGCAACGCGACCGACGGCCCGCGGCTGAATCCCGTCGCTGCCGCGGCGCCCCAGCACGCGCAGCACGCCCAGCAGGCCCCGGCGCAGGCATACGCCCAGCCGCACCAGGCGGCGGCGCAGGCCGCCCCCGCCTACCAGGCCCCGCAGCAGCCCCAGCAGCAGGCCTGGGAACAGCAGCATCACGCGCAGCAGCAGCACGCGCAGCCGCAGCCGCACTTCCCGCAGCAGCGGGGCGGCGCGGCCCCCGGCTACGGCGGAGACCGCAGCCCGACGACGTTCCACCAGCTCTCGCTGGGCCACGTCATGCGCATCGGCCGTGCGCTGGAGAACGAACTGGTCGTCTCTGACCTCCAGGTCTCCCGCCACCACGCCGAGTTCCGCTCGATGCCCGGCGGCCGCTTCGAGATCCACGACCTCGGCAGCCACAACGGCACCTACGTCAACGGTCAGCCGCTGCCCAAGTCCGGCACCGCGATGCTCGGCCCGAACGACATCGTCGGCGTCGGCCACTCAACGTTCCGCATCGTCGGCGACCGCCTCGAGGAGTTCGTCGACACCGGCGAGGTCTCCTTCTCGGCCCGCCACCTCACGGTCACCGTCGACGGCGGCAAGCAGATCCTCAAGGACGTCACCTTCGGCGTCCCGGAGAAGTCGCTGATCGGCGTCATCGGCCCGTCCGGCTCCGGCAAGTCGACCCTCCTCAAGGCGCTCACCGGCTACCGGCCCGCCAACGAGGGTGAGGTTCTCTACGACAACCGCAACCTGTACAAGCAGTTCGCGGAGCTCCGCCAGCGCATCGGCCTGGTCCCGCAGGACGACATCCTGCACAAGGAGCTGAAGGTCAGTACGGCCCTCAAGTACGCGGCCAAGCTCCGCTTCCCCGGAGACACCGCCGAGTCCGAGCGCGCCGCCCGCATCGACGAGGTGCTGCGCGAGCTCAAGCTCGACATCCACAAGGACAAGAAGATCACCGCGCTCTCCGGTGGTCAGCGCAAGCGCGTGTCCGTGGCCCTGGAGCTGCTGACCAAGCCGTCGCTGATCTTCCTGGACGAGCCGACCTCCGGTCTCGACCCGGGCATGGACCGCGACGTCATGCAGCTGCTGCGCGGCCTCGCCGACGACGGCCGCACGGTCCTCGTCGTCACCCACTCCGTCGCCGAGCTGTCCCTCTGCGACAAGCTGCTGGTCATGGCCCCGGGCGGTTCGGTCGCGTACTTCGGCCCGCCGGACGAGGCGCTGAACTTCTTCGGCTACACCACGTGGGCGGACGTCTTCTCGGCCTTCGAGAACTACCGCGACTACGACTGGGCCGGCCGCTGGAAGGGCTCGCAGCACTACCAGCTGTACGCCGCCGACCTCGACTCGGTCGCCCCGCAGGCCGTCGCCATGCCGCCGCAGCAGATGATGCCGCCGAAGGCGCAGGGCTGGGGCTCGCAGCTGTGGACGCTGATCCGCCGCTACGTCTCGGTGATCGCCTCGGACGTGGGCTTCCTGGCCCTGATGGTGCTGCTGCCCGCGGTCCTGGGCGTGGTCTCCACGGTGATCCCCGCGAAGTTCGGCCTCGCGCCGCCGGTCGCGCCGTCCCGCTTCAACGGCGACGCCGGCACGATCATGCTGATCCTCGCGGTCGGCATGTGCTTCTCGGGCGCCGCCAACTCGGTCCGTGAGCTGATCAAGGAACGCGTCATCTACGAGCGGGAGCGCGCCACCGGCCTGTACCGGTCCGCGTACCTCATGTCGAAGGTGATCGTCCTCGGCATCATCACGGCCATCCAGGGCGTGATCATCTGTGCGATCGGCTTCTTCCCGCGCGACCTGCCCACCGAGGGCCTGATCATGCCGCCGGCCGTCGAGATCTGCCTGTCGGTCATCGCGCTCGGCTTCACCTCGATGATGTTCGGCCTGGTGATCTCCTCGCTGGTGAAGACCGCCGAGAAGACCATGCCGCTGCTCGTGATGTTCGCGATCGTCCAGGTCGTGTTCACCGGCATCCTCTTCCAGGTCTACGACTCCCCGGGCCTGGAGCAGTTCGCCTGGCTGATGCCGTCCCGCTGGGCCATCGCCGCGGCCGGCACCACGCTGAACCTCGGCAAGCTCATGCCGCCGTGGGACGCCGAGAACCCGACCAACACCGACCCGCTCTGGGACGCCACGGTCGGCCAGTGGAGCCTGAACATCACCGTCCTGCTGCTCCTCGGCATCGCCTGCGGCTTCGCGGTCCAGCGCCTGCTGCGCCGCCACGAGCCCGAGGTCATGCGCGCCGGCAAGTAATCGGGCACGTACGAAAACACCTCAGGGCGGCATCCGGAAATCCGGGTGCCGCCCTGAGGCGCATCAGCAAGGCCTAGTAGGCGCTGTTGACGTTGTCCATGGAGCCGTAGCGGTCGGCCGCGTAGTTGCAGGCGGCGACGATGTTCGCGACCGGGTCGTACTGGTCGAACTTGGTGCCCTTGACGTGGTACGCCTTGAAGGTCGGGTAGATGACCTGGAGCAGACCCTTGCTGGGGATGCCGTTCTGGGCGTTGATGTCCCAGTTGTTGATCGCCATCGGGTTGCCGCTGGACTCGCGCATGATGTTGCGGTGGATCCCGGCGTAGGTGCCCGGGATGCCCTCGCGCTTCATGATGAAGAGCGCTTCCTTGATCCAGCCGTCGAGGTTGTTCGCGAAGACGGGGGTGCGGGCGGCGGACCGGCTCGCGGCCTCCTTCTGCTCGCGCTCCTTCTTGGCGGCGGCCTCGGCCTTGGCCTTGGCGGCGTCCTTGGCGTTCTTGTCCGCGACGATCTGCTGCACGGAGAGGTGCTGCTGCACGGCCTTGGCCTGGGCGCCGTCGACGACCTGGGTCCAGGCGACGGGGGCGGCGGCGATCGTGTCGCCCTCCGCGGCACCGGCCGGGACGAGGGAGAAGGCGAGCGCGGCGGCACCGAGGGTGGCGACACCGGCAACGGACAGCTTGTGTGCCTTCGTCAGACGACTGTGACCGGGAGTGCTGGAAGCAGACATAAGCGGGCAACCTCTTCGAATCGCGGGGGCCGCAGGAAAGCGCCGCGAGGATCCGGAGATCCGCGGCGCTGTGCGGCGATGGCAATTCTTAGCGGTGGCAAAAACTTGTGGCAAAGGTGTGACGTACGATCCCGCTTAGTGGATCAGGGGCGGGCGCCGAGGCCCGATTTTCGGCCCCGACGCTAGGCGCACCCGTGCTGACAGGACCTTTACCTGTCCACTAGGGTCCTTCGTAAGTGATGTGCGTCCTATGTGCGGGCTCACATCGAGCACGTAACGGTTTCACCGTGCGTTGCTGAAGCAACGCAGTCAGTGACCGCTCTCATCCTTGAGTAGCAGATGGACGTCCCCGAACTCGTGCCAAAGGCAGAGCCGGGCCACCGCCTCCGCATACCCGCGCCGTACGGCCGCACGCCCCGCGACCGCCTCCAGCATCAGCAGATGGGAAGCCTCCGGCTCGTGCAGACCGGTCAGCAGCCCGTCCACCACCCGCACCCCGCGCTCCGGCGTCACCACCAGGTCCGTCCAGCCCCCGGCCGCCCGCACCGCCCCGGCCCCGTCCGCGGCCGACTCCAGAGCCCGCACCGCCGTGGTCCCCACCGCGATCACCCTTCCGCCGGCCGCCCTCGCGGCATTCACCAGCCACGCGGTCGTCGCGGGCACCTCGTACCGCTCCGGGTACGGCGGCTCGTGCGCCTCCTGCGAGGCCACCCCCGTATGCAGGGTCAGCGGCGCGAACTGCACCCCACGGCTCACCAGCCGCGCCACCAGCTCCGCGGTGAAGGGCCGCGCGGCGCTCGGCATCTCCGCCGACCCCGCCCCGTCGGCCGCGGGCACCGCGAACACCGTTTGGTAGGCCGACAGCGGCTGGTCCCGCTCGGTGTACGCGTACCGGATCGGCCTCCCGTACGCCCCGAGCAGCGCCGGTACGCCCGCGGCCTCCAGCGACGGCGAGGGCCGCGCCCACCACAGCCGGTCCGCCCCCGCCGCGAGCGGCTCCTCCGGTACGAGGGCATGCCCGCCCGGCAGCTCCACGAGGGCCCCCGCGGGCCCACCGGCCCGCGGCCGGGTCGTCCCCCGGCCGGCCGGGTCCCGCAGCTCCACCGCCCAGCGCCCGTCGTCACCCCTGGTCGAGAAGTGCACGACCACGTCCTCGCGGCCCAACCGGGCGTCCACGGCGGCCGCCAGCGTGGCCGAGGTGTTCACCACCAGCAGGTCCCCGGCCCGCAGCAGCCCCGGCAGCTCCCGGAAGGCGTGCAGCGACACCTCCTCACCGCCCCGCGAGACCAGCAACCGCACCGCGTCCCGCCCCAGCCCGGGCCCGCGCTGCTCGGCGGGCACCCGGGCCGAAAGGCCCGGCGGAATGTCCGGTATATACAGTCCCTTCTCCGGTACCGCGGCCGCCCCCCTCACCGCCCGCCCCCCGTCCCGGGGGCGACGGCCTCGCGCGCCCGCCCCGCTGCTCCGGACCCGGAGGCTCCGGCCGTGCCCCCGGCCCCCGCACCCGGTCGGCCACCCTCCTCGACCGCCCGGCCCGCCGCGAGGCGCTCGGCCAGGCCCTCGGCCGTGTAACGGCCGCTCGGCAGGCGCTCCGCCACCAGCCGCAGCAGCGCCGGGGCCACCTCCTCCGGCGCCGGCAGCCCCGCCAGGTCCTCCCCGGGCTCGGCCGCCGCCATCATCCGCGTCCGCATCGAACCGGGATCCGCCCACCACACCCGCAGCCCCGGCTCCTCCACCGCCAGGACGCCCGACATCAGATCCCCGGCCGCCTTGGTGGCCCCGTACGCACCCCACGTGGCATACGGAACCACCGCCGCGTCCGAGCTGATGTTCAGCACCGCCCCGGCCTCCGAGGCCCGCAGCAGCGGCAGCCCCTCCTGGACCAGCCCCAGCGGCCCCACCACGTTGACCTCGAAGGCCTCCCGCAGCCCGTCCAGCGAATGCGCCGCCAACGGCACCAGCGGCTCCGCCCCCAGCACCCCCGCGTTGTTCACCAGCAGGTCCAGCCCGCCCAGCTCCCGCGCCGCCGCCACCAGCGCAGCCCGGTGCGCCCCAGAGGACACGTCCCCCGCCACCGCCGTGACCCGTACCCCCGCGGCCCCGGCCAGCGCGGCCGCCGTCTCCTCCAGCGCCGACGCGCCCCGCGCACTCAGCACCAGGTCCCAGCCGCGTGCCGCCAGCTCCCCGGCCAGCGCCCGGCCCAGCCCCCGCGAGGCCCCCGTCACCATCGCCACCGACATGACCGCACCCCTTGCCTTCCGTTCCGTTCAGCAGATGCCCCCACGCTAGGAACCCGGACCCCACCGCCGCGTCGGCCGCCGGCCCCACCCGGGCAGGTCCCTTCGACCTACGCCCCCGGCCCGATCCCGCAGGTCAGGGCCGCGGGTACGGTGAGTCCATGACCGGTAGCCCCATGTACGGCGGACCCTGCGGCGGCCTGGCCGCCGTGAGTACCGCGCTGCTCGCCATGAGCCGCCGCCTGGAGGTCCGTGACGTCCTGCGCACGATCGTCGTGTCGGCCCGCGAGCTCCTCGACGCCGAATACGCGGCCCTGGGCGTCCCGGACGACCACGGCGGCTTCGCCCAGTTCGTCGTGGACGGCATCAGCCCGGAGCAGTGGCGGGCCATCGGCCCCCTGCCCCGCCAGCACGGCATCCTCGCCGCGATGCTCCACCAGGACGGCCCCCAGCGGCTGGCCGACGTACGACAGGACCCGCGCTTCGAGGGCTGGCCGTCCGCGCACCCCGAGATGTCCGACTTCCTCGGCCTGCCGGTCCGGGACGGGGAGGAGACCCTCGGCGCCCTCTTCCTCGCGAACAAGAAGGGGCCGCACGGCTTCACCGACGAGGACGAGGAACTCCTCTCCCTCCTCGCCCAGCACGCCGCCATCGCCCTCACCAACGCCCGGCTCTACGAGCGCAGCCGCGAGCTCACCATCGCCGAGGAGCGCTCCCGGCTCGCGCACGAGCTGCACGACGCCGTCAGCCAGAAGCTCTTCTCGCTCCGCCTCACCGCCCAGGCCGCCGCCGCCCTCGTGGACCGCGACCCGGCCCGCGCCAAGGGCGAGCTCCAGCAGGTGGCCGCCCTCGCCGCCGAGGCGGCCGACGAACTGCGCGCCGCCGTGACCGAGCTCCGCCCGGCAGCCCTGGACGAGGACGGCCTGGTCGCCACCCTCCGGACCCACGTCCACGTACTCGACCGCGCGCACACCGCGCACGTCACCTTCACCTGTGACGGCGTACGGGCCCTCCCCGCGACCCAGGAGGAAGCCCTCCTGCGCGTGGCCCAGGAGGCCCTCCACAACGCGCTGCGCCACTCGGGCGCCGACCGCGTCGAGGTCACGCTGACCCGGGCCGGGGGCGGGGCGGTCCTCAAGGTCACGGACTCCGGCAAGGGCTTCGACCCGAGGACGGTCCGCCGCGCGGGCCGCCACCTTGGCCTGGTCTCGATGCGGGACCGCGCGAGCGGTGTCGGTGGCCGGCTCACCGTGCACTCGGAGCCCGGCAAGGGCACCACGATCGAGATGGAGGTCCCCGGTGGCTGACAACGGCACCGGCCGAATCCGCGTCCTGCTGGTCGACGACCACCAGGTGGTCCGCCGGGGCCTGCGCACCTTCCTGGAGGTCCAGGACGACATCGAGGTGGTCGGCGAGGCGTCCGACGGCGAAGAGGGCATCGCCCGCGCCGAGGAGCTGCGGCCCGACGTGATCCTCATGGACGTCAAGATGCCGGGCACCGACGGCATCGAGGCCCTGCGCAGGCTGCGCGAGCGGGCGAACCCGGCCCGGGTCCTGATCGTCACCAGCTTCACGGAACAGCGGACGGTGGTCCCCGCCCTGCGGGCCGGCGCGGCGGGATACGTCTACAAGGACATCGACCCCGACGCCCTGGCCGGAGCCATCCGCTCCGTCCACGCCGGCCACGTCCTCCTCCAGCCGGAGGTGGCGTCGACCCTGCTCGCGCAGGAGGACCACGGCGTCCCGGCGGGCCGCAGCGGTTCGCTGACCGACCGCGAACGCGAGGTCCTGGGCCTCATCGCGGACGGCCGCTCCAACCGGGAGATCGCCCGCGCGCTGGTCCTCTCCGAGAAGACGGTCAAGACCCATGTCTCGAACATCCTGATGAAGCTGGACCTCTCCGACCGGACGCAGGCGGCGTTGTGGGCGGTCAGGCACGGAATCACGGAGTGAACGGAGCGTCTCGTTCCGACCTGGGATTCATACGGTCGGGTGTATGTCGCCCGGATGGCGCATCCGGTTCGTCGGATGACCGTTCTTGATGACGTGCCGCGGCGGCTGGTCGCGGCAGACGTACTGGAGGACGAGAACGTGAAGAACTTCAAGAAGGCCGCAGCCGTCACCATGATCGCGGGCGGCCTCGTCGCCGCCGGCGCCGGTGTCTCCTCGGCGCACGGCGGTGCGTCGGCGGAGGGCGAGGCCCTGAACTCGCCCGGCGTGGCCTCCGGGAACCTGGTCCAGGCTCCCGTGCACGTCCCGGTCAACGTGGTCGGCAACACGGTCACCGTGATCGGCCTGCTGAACGGCGTCTGGGGCAACACCGGCGTAAACGCCTGACCCACCCCGCACAGCGCTCACCCCCTCGGCCCCGCTTCCCCCCTCTCCCCGGGAAGCGGGGCCAAGGCACGACCGGCCCGCACCCGCCCACTAGCGCGGGCAAATCCAGCCCCTCCGGCGTTTGAGGAGCGGGGTCCGGGGCGGAGCCCCGTTCTTGAAACCGGCGCCTGCCCACTCAGGCGGGCAAATCCAGCCCCTCCGGCGTTTGAGGAGCGGGGTCCGGGGCGGAGCCCCGATCTTGTACGCGCACCCGCGGGCGCAGGCGAGCCAATTCCAGCCCCGCCGGCGTTTGAGGCGCGGGGCTCGGGGCGGAGCCCCGGGAGGCCGAGCGCAGCACCCCTACCGCGACCCCGAGCCGGAGGCTAATCCCGCTCGCGCGCCTCAACGGCCGAGTTGTACGCGGCGACCAGGGCCCGCCGAGCCACCCGCTCCACCGGCCGCAACGCCTCGGCCCGCGCCGCCATCTCCGAGGCCGCCACCGCCCCGCCGTGCCCGGTCTCGTACGCCAGCGACACCATCAGGTCCACCCGCTGCGCAAGCGCCAGCACCCGTACCGCCCGCGCCGGATACCCCGGCGCCAGCATCTCCTGGCCGGAGCCCTCCGCCCGCGCCCGGTACGCCGACAACGCCGCCTCCGCCACCGGCCCGGACCCCGCCACGTCCAGCCGGGTCAGCGTCACGGTCGCCTCGCGCAGCGCCTCCGCCAGCTCCCGCTCCGCCTCGCCGAGCGACGGCACGTCCGCCGGCGGAGCCTCCCGTACCGGAAGGCAGTGCCAGGTCACCGACACGTGCACGTCCCCGGTCGGCCCGGCCTCGTACACCTCCGGCACCAGCCCCACCGCCGCACCCACCGCGATCACCGCCTCCTCGGCGTCCAGCGCCCGCGCGTTGAACTCCGGCGGCCCGCTCAGCCCCAGCGGATGCCCCGGAGCCGGCAGAGCCACCCGCAGCCCGGTCACCCCCAGCGTCCGCAGGCGCCCCAGCGCCAGTGTGAGCCCCACCGGACCCGCTTCCCCGGGCAGACCCTCCACCCGGTGCACGGCGTCCTCGCCCACGATCGACAACACGGCCTCATCGGGCGAGACCAGACCGGCCAGCAGCGCGTTCCCCCAGGCGGCCAGCCGCCCTGAACGTGGTTCGAAAAGCATCCCCCAACTCTACGGACCCCATCCGTGACCCATCCCTGACCCGGCCCCGGCCCCGGACCCCTCCCCGAGTGGCGTAGGTTTTCCCCTGGGGCCACGCCTACAGGCGGGCACAGAGAACCGTGACTGCAAGGGGTGACAACACGCTCATGAGCGATGTTCTGGAGCTGGTGGACGTATCCGTGGTCCGCGAGGGCCGGGCTCTGGTGGACCAGGTCTCCTGGTCGGTCAAGGAGGGGGAGCGCTGGGTCATCCTCGGCCCCAACGGCGCCGGCAAGACCACGCTGCTGAACCTCGCCTCCAGCTACCTCTTCCCCACCAAGGGCGCCGCCACCATCCTCGGCAGCACCCTCGGCAAGCCCGGCAGCGACGTCTTCGAGCTGCGCCCGCGCATTGGTGTCGCCGGCATCGCGCTCGCCGACAAGCTGCCCAAGCGGCAGACCGTCCTGCAGACCGTGCTCACCGCCGCCTACGGCATGACCGCGACCTGGCAGGAGGAGTACGAGGACGTCGACGAGCAGCGCGCCCGCGCCTTCCTCGACCGCCTCGGCATGTCGGACTACCTCGACCGCAAGTTCGGCACCCTCTCCGAGGGCGAGCGCAAGCGCACCCTGATCGCCCGCGCCCTGATGACCGACCCCGAGCTGCTGCTCCTCGACGAGCCCGCCGCCGGCCTCGACCTCGGCGGCCGCGAGGACCTCGTACGCCGCCTCGGCCGCCTCGCCCGCGACCCGCTCGCCCCCTCCATGGTCATGGTCACGCACCACGTCGAGGAGATCGCCCCCGGCTTCACCCACGTCCTGATGATCCGCCAGGGCAAGGTGGTCACCGCGGGCCCCATCGACCTCGAACTGACCTCCCGCAACCTCTCGCTCTGCTTCGGCCTCCCGCTGATCGTCGAGCGCAACGACCACGACCGCTGGACCGCCCAGGGCCTCCCGCTCCGCTAGTACGGGGCGAGTACGGCAACGGACGGCAACCGGCCGTCGCACCCTGTCCCGACCGCGCCCACCCGACCTACCATGACCATGTGGACATCGACGCATGGGTGTGGTGGCTCATCGGCGCGGTCGGCTTGGGCATCCCCCTCGTCCTGACCGCGATGCCCGAGTTCGGCATGTTCGCCGTCGGCGCGGTGGCGGCCGCCGTCACGGCGTCCGTGGGCGGGGGAGTGGTGGCCCAGGTCCTGGTCTTCGTGATCGTGTCGGTCGCGCTCGTCGCCGTCGTCCGGCCGATCGCCAACCGGCACCGCGACCAGCGGCCCCAACACCGCAGCGGCATCGACGCGTTGAAAGGCAGAAGCGCAGTCGTCCTCGAACGCGTCGACGGCCACGGCGGCCGCATCAAGCTCGCCGGCGAGATCTGGTCCGCGCGCACCCTCGACGCGGACAGCAGCTTCGAGCCCGGCCAGTCCGTCGACGTCGTCGAGATCGACGGGGCCACCGCCGTCGTCATGTGACAAGCAGCCTGCTCGCGGGCCCCCGGTCTGCGAGACTCCGTTCAACGGGGCAGCACAGACAGCCGGAAGGGCACGGGGAACCGCATGTCATCGATCATCATCGTCCTGATCATTCTGGTGGTTCTGGTCTTCATCGCACTGGTCAAGACGATCCAGGTGATCCCGCAGGCCAGCGCCGCCATCGTCGAGCGGTTCGGCCGCTACACCCGCACCCTCAACGCGGGCCTCAACATCGTCGTCCCGTTCATCGACTCGATCCGCAACCGGATCGACCTCCGCGAGCAGGTCGTCCCCTTCCCGCCGCAGCCCGTCATCACCCAGGACAACCTGGTCGTCAACATCGACACCGTCATCTACTACCAGGTGACCGACGCCCGCGCCGCGACGTACGAAGTGGCCAGCTACATCCAGGCCATCGAGCAGCTCACCGTCACCACGCTGCGCAACATCATCGGCGGCATGGACCTGGAGCGGACCCTCACCTCCCGCGAGGAGATCAACGCCGCCCTGCGCGGGGTCCTCGACGAGGCCACCGGCAAGTGGGGCATCCGCGTCAACCGCGTCGAGCTCAAGGCCATCGAGCCGCCGACCTCCATCCAGGACTCGATGGAGAAGCAGATGCGCGCCGACCGCGACAAGCGCGCCGCGATCCTCCAGGCCGAAGGTGTCCGGCAGTCCGAGATCCTGCGCGCCGAAGGCGAGAAGCAGTCCTCCATCCTCCGGGCCGAGGGTGAGGCCAAGGCCGCCGCCCTGCGCGCCGAGGGTGAGGCGCAGGCCATCCGTACGGTCTTCGAGTCCATCCACGCCGGCGACGCCGACCAGAAGCTCCTCGCCTACCAGTACCTCCAGATGCTCCCCAAGATCGCCGAAGGCGATGCCAACAAGCTCTGGATCGTCCCCAGCGAGATCGGCGACGCGCTCAAGGGGCTCTCCGGCGCCATGGGCAACTTCGGCCCCCTGGGCGGCGGATCGGGTTTCAACCCGCAGGGCCCCGGCAAGGACGCCGGCAGTCACGGCACCCCCGCCGACGCGACCGGCGCCGACCGCCGCGAACAGCCCCCCATCGACTGACCGGACCGTCCCCTCATGCATGATCAGTGAGGCCCCTCGACCTTCATGGCGGGGAGGCGACTCACTCACGCAAAGGGGATGGCTCCGTCCATGTCCATGTCCATCTGGGAATCGCTCGCCGTCTTCGCGGCCGGCATCGGTGCCGGCACGATCAACACCATCGTCGGCTCCGGCACCCTGATCACCTTCCCGGTGCTGCTCGCCACCGGTCTGCCACCGGTCACCGCCAACGTGTCCAACACCCTCGGCCTGGTGCCCGGTTCCATCAGCGGAGCCATCGGCTACCGCAAGGAGCTCCAGGGCCAGCGCGCCCGCATCCTGCGGCTGGGAGCCGTATCCCTCGCCGGCGGACTCGCGGGCGCCGTCCTGCTCCTCACCCTGCCGTCCGACTCCTTCGACACGATCGTGCCGGTCCTCATCGGACTCGCCCTCGTCCTCGTCGTACTCCAGCCCCGGCTCGCCGCCGCCCTGCGCAAGCGACAGGCAGCCACGGGAAGCGAGCCGAGCCACCCCGACGGCGGCCCGGCACTCCTCTCCGGAATGCTGCTCTCCAGCGCGTACGGGGGCTACTTCGGTGCCGCCCAAGGGGTTCTCTACCTCGGCCTGATGGGCCTGCTGCTCCGCGAGGACCTGCAGCGCATCAACGCCGTCAAGAACGTCATCGCGGCCATGGTGAACGGCATCGCGGCCGTCTTCTTCCTCTTCGTCGCGGAGTTCGACTGGACGGCCGTCCTCCTCATCGCCGTCGGCTCGACCATAGGCGGCCAGATCGGCGCGAAGGTCGGCCGCCGCCTCCCGCCGACCGTCCTGCGCGCGGTCATCGTGACCGTCGGCATCCTCGCGATCGTCCAGCTGCTCGTCCGCTGAGCGACGTAGCGAAACTACGTACGCCACGTCGCCCAGCGAGCGGGGGTCCTAGGCGGAGCGCTCCAGCCACTCGGGCAGCGCCTCCCGCCCGGCCACCCCCAGGGCCAGCAGCATCGCGTCCGCCGGAGACGGCACGAAGGGCTTCCGGAGGAGCGGCATCCCCGCCTCCTCCGGAGTCCGCGCCGCCTTGCGGTGGTTGTCCTCGGCGCAGGAGGCCACCGTGTTCAGCCAGGTGTCCCCACCCCCCTGGGCGCGGGGCAGTACGTGGTCCACGGTCGTCGCGCGTTTCCCGCAGTACGCGCACCGGTGCTGGTCGCGGACCAACACCCCCCTCCGCGACCAGGGGGCATGTCTTCGGAAGGGCACCCGGACGTACCTGCAGAGCCTGATCACCCGGGGCATCGGAAGATCCATGCTGGCTCCGCGCACACGCAGTTCGGGATGCGACTGTTCGACGACGGCCTTGTCCTGGAGCACCAGGACCACCGCCCGGTTCAAGGTCACCGTCGACAGCGGCTCGAAGCTCGCATTCAGCACCAGCGTGTCCCGCATCTCGCCCACCTCCCGTGTGCAGGCCCGCGACCACAGCGGCGGCAGGGCCCGCAACCACTCTGGCCGCGCGCGCCACGCGGGACAACGCAATAAAAATGCCCGGTCCAGGCCTTCTTTAGACCAGGACCGGGCAAACGCTCGGCGAAGGATCAGCGCGCGGAGGCCTCGTACTCGCCGATGAGCTGAGCCCGCCCGAGCGTGTGGAAGCGGAGGTTGAACCCGACCACCGCGGGAGACACGTCGTCACCGGGACCGAGCTTCTCCTGATCCACCGCGTACACGGTGAACACGTACCGGTGCCGCTCCCCGGCCGGCGGAGCCGCACCGCCGAAGTCCTTGGTCCCGTAGTCGTTCCGTACGTGCACGGCCCCGGCCGGCAGCCCCTCGAACTTCCCGCCGCCGGCCCCGGCCGGCAGCTCGGTGACCGAGACCGGCAGATCGAAGAGCACCCAGTGCCAGAACCCGCTGCCCGTGGGCGCGTCCGGGTCGAAGCACGTCACGGCGAAGCTCTTCGTCCCCTCCGGGAAGCCCTCCCATCTCAGCTGCGGCGAGCGGTCGCCGCCCGATTTCACCTGGGCGTGGCCCAGATCGGCGCCGGGCGCGAGATCCGTGCTGGTCACGGTGAACTCGTGCACCTCAGGGTGGAAGTCGTGCGGAAGCGGAGCCCTGCTCTGATCGGCCATTGCTGAACCTCCTGATAGGGATGTGCGCCGGGGGTCGGCAAGAAGTACGAGGATCACCGTACTACGTGATCTCTCGTACTACGAAACCTCTCGTACTACGACGTCTCAGAACCAGTTGCGCTGCGAACCCACGGACGCGATCCACTGGTTCAGGTACGCCGCCCAGTCGGTGCCCTCGTACGACTGCAGCCCCACCTGGAAGCAGCGGTAGGTGTCACTGCCCTCGCTGAACAGCCCCGGCTTCTTGTCCATCTCCAGGACGACGTCCATCTCGCGCCCGTCCGACACGAAGGTCAGCTCGACCTGGTTCAGGCCCCGGTACTGGGACGGCGGCAGGAACTCGATCTCCTGGTAGAACGGCAGCGTCTGCCGCGTCCCCCGGATGTGCCCGCGCTCCATGTCCGCACTGCGGAAGGTGAAGCCCAGCTGCCGGAACGCGTCGAGGATCGCCTGCTGCGCCGGCACCGGGTGCACGTTGATCGGGTCGAGGTCGCCCGCGTCGACGGCCCGCGCGATCTCCAGCTCGGTGCTGACCCCGATGTTCATCCCGTGCAGGTGCTGACCCCCGAAGTGGGTGATCGGCGTCTCCCACGGGATCTCCAACCCGAACGGCACCACGTGCAGCGCGCCGGGCTGCACCTGGAACGCACCGCCGAGGCGCTGCTTGGTGAACACGACGTCCTGCTTGTACTCCTGGTCGCCGCCCTCCACCTCGACCCGCGCCTGGAGCCCGACGGACAGCCCCTCGATCTGCTGCTCCACGGATCCGCCCTGGATCCGGACCTCGCCCTGGACGATGCCGCCCGGCACGACGTTCGGCTCCGTGATGATCGTGTCCACCGAAGCACCACCGGCACCCAGGCTCGCGAACAGCTTCCTGAACCCCATGCTCTGACTCCCCTTGAAGGCTTGTGCGACTACCCCTTACCAACGCGGAACCTTAGGCCCCGGTTGCAGGTGTGCGCGTTCCACTACGCTCGACCGGATGAGCGCGCGCCCCGACCGTACGCCCCTGCCCCGGTCCTTCTTCGACCGCCCGGTCCTCACGGTGGCTCCGGACCTCCTCGGCCGCACCCTGGTCCGCCGTACCCCCGACGGCCCCATCGAACTGCGCATCACGGAGGTGGAGGCGTACGAGGGCGAGTCGGACCCCGGCTCCCACGCCTACCGCGGCCGCACGGCGCGCAACATCGATGTTCGGTCCACCCGGCACGCGTACGTCTACTTCATCTACGGCATGTCAAGGCAGTCAGCATGAATGTTGAACTCCTCTCCCATCCCGCTGAAGAGGTCGCCCCCAAGCTGCTCGGATGCGTCCTCACCTGCAAGACCCCCGAGGGGACTGTGAGCATCGCCATTACGGAAACCGAGGCGTACTCCGGCACGGCTGACCCAGCTTCCCATGCCTACCGGGGCCGGACTGCCCGCAACGCCACCATGTTCGGGCCCGCAGGACACCTCTACGTCTACCGGTCCCACGGTCTCCACTGGTGCGCCAACGTCGTCACCGGTACGGATGGCATCGCCTCGGGCGTCCTCATCCGGGCAGGCAGGGTCATCGAGGGCGAAGACCTGGCGCGCAATCGGCGAGGGGAGAGGGTCGAGAGCCCACGTCTTGCCCGAGGTCCGGGGAACGTCGGCCAGGCACTCGGCATCACGGCGGAGCACAACGGCGCAGACCTCCTGACAGGTGCCTCGGTCGTGCTGTCCGAGGGTGAGCCGGTACCTGCCGCGCTCATCCAGGTCGGCCCTCGGGTAGGCGTGAGCAAGGCCCACGACTGGCAACACCGGTTCTACCTCGCCGGTGATCCGACGGTCTCGGCATACCGACTGAGCCCGCGAGCCAAACCACCCGCTGGAGGCTGAGCCGCTGTGAGCCTTGCTGGCGGCCCGCCGGTGAGTCAGTGCGGCTTGGGGTCAGGCGTTGCATGATCGTCCGACATCCGGCAATGGGTTCTCTCGCTCGGTCACGTCAAGGATGCGGATGTCCTCCCCGGCGAGCACGTGCGGGGCGTAGTACCGGGAGAACTCGAAGCGCAGGTACTCGGAGAGCGGTCGAGTCAGGACGTGCACTCGCCCCTTGCTCTTCCCCTCACCACGTAGCCGCTTCAGGTCTTCCGTGTACGCGGACGAGTAGGCGCGCGGGTCGACGCGCCTGCCTGACCGGAAGGCTTCAAGCTCTTCCGCCTCCTGCGGTACGAGGTACTGGGGCAGAGTCTCCAGTCGCCACGCTTCCGTCTGGAAGCCCCGGAGCACCGCGCGCCAGTCGTCACCATCCAAGAGCACGAACAGCCTCCCGAAGAACGCTCTCAGGGATCTCCACGAGCCCTTCCCCCTGCGGGGGAGTTAGGCGTCGGACACATCAGCCTGAACCACGATGGAGCCGGAAGCGGTGCAGTAGACGTTCGGGCAGTCAGCCTCTCCACACGTGCCGTTGCCGTTGCCAGTGAGCCGAGTCAGTTCTTCGCGCGCCATGCGGAACCCCCTTGACTTGACGCCCCGGCCGGGCCGCCTGAGGCGACCGTACGGGGGCCTATCGCGACCGTCCATGCACGGACTTGACTCATGCACGTTGTTGCATGAACTGGGGGAGCGAGGGCGCACGGAGGCGCTGAGTGATGTCCGGGCCCTCCTCGCCGGGTATGACGACGGGCCCCGCCCGACTCTCGTCAGACAGGGCCCGTGCTCACTTCGCGCGGACAGCCGGCTCGGCCCTCCGCGATCGGATCTCAGGGCTTCCGGAACGTGATCCGGCAGTGTTCGCCCTTGAAGGATCGGACCCCTCGACCGCGCGGCATCAGCTCGACTAGCTCGCAGACCTGCATGACGACGGTCCGCACGTAGTCGATGCGGTCAGGATCCTCGTAGTCCAGCTCCTCCCACAGGTACTCGACGTCGCCCAGGTCGACGCGCACCCGATTCGATGCCAGGTCTGCCAGCTCTGCGCGGATCCTGGTCAGGTCGGCGTCACACCTGCCGATGCCCGTCCGCAGGGTCGACGCGTCGATGTCCCCCGCAGCGAACATCTCCGCCAGGGCGGTGCGCCTCTCGGACGCGGCCGTCTCCTCGGCCAGCAGCTCGGCCTCTCGCTCCTCGTCCGCGGCATCCGTGGCCGGTGCCGCGTTCCACTCCTCGGCCCTGTCGATGACCTTCCTGACCACGAAGGAGTCGAGCGGGTCCGCGGGGCAGGTGATGCACCGGCCACCCGAGCAGGTGTAGATGCGATACCGCTCTCCTGCCGCGTTCTTCTTGCTCCACCCCTGAGTGACGACGGCCTGACACTTCGAGCAGCGGACCACGCCGGACAGCAGGGCCTTGCGCTTGCCGCCGCCGCCCGTGTTGCGCTCGGGGTCGCTCAGGTAGCGGACCAGCGCACGGAATATGCCCTCGGAGACGATCGCCTCCCAGTTGCCCGCGCCGGTCTCCTCGGTCCGCCGCACGCGCGTCCCGTCCGGCTTCTCGACCCACTGCGAGTACGTCTGGATTCCCGCGTTCCTCGGCTTCAAGAGGACCATCCGGAGGTTCGAGCTGCGCCACTCCTTGCCGTGCGGCGATAACAGCCCACGCGTGTTCCAGTCCTTCGCGATGGACCAGAGGGTGACGCCGGCCAGGACATCCCGATACGCCTGTCGCAGGGCCTCCGCCTCTGCTTCCCGGTGCCTGCCGTCCCGCTCGAAGCCAAAGGGGCGAGTACTCCAGAAGGGCCTCCCCGCCTCCCTGCGCCGCTGGTGTCCGAGCACCTGACGCTCGACTCGCATCTCGGTCTCGTTGCGAGCCACCACAGCGCCGATACGAGCAGCGAGACGCCCGGACGGGGTGGACAGGTTGAGCACGCCCTGCGCCTGTGCGGCGGCCAGCGTGACGCCGGTCGCCTCGGCCAGGTCGACCAGGTCCTCAAGATCCCAGGGGGTGCGGTACATGCGGTCGTAGTGGCGGGACACGATGGCGTCCGCCTTGCCGTCCTCCACCAGAGCCTTGACGCGTTCCCACTCCGCGCTCCGCTTGGTTCCCCGCTTCGTCGAAGCCGACGTGTCCTTCTCGACGATCGTGGCTACGACCGACCAACCCTTCCGGTCGCACAGCGCCTGACTCAGCTCGACCTGTTGTGTCAGGTTCCCACCCTTGGACTCCTCGCCCCTCGGGGTGGGGCTGAGCCTGGCGTAGATGATCGCTCGCACTGCCTGTCTCCTGCTTGTCGTGGCTTTGCCGATGCTGCCGGACCAACGACGTACATGCCTAGTGAGTTACCTGTGGCATGTGGTTCAGCCTCAACCTGGTGTGCGGCTCGCCCGACCACGCGAGCGGGGTCCTGATCCGCGCCGGCGAGATCGCGGAGGGTGCCGACCTGGCCGCCAAACGCCGAATTTCCGCCAGATACCCGCGAGAACTGGCCAAAGGCCCGGCCCGCCTGGCCACGGCCCTGGACGTGGACCGCTCCCTCGACGGCACGGACCTCTGCGCGGGCCCCGAGTCCCCCTTGCCCCTCCTCACGGGCACCCCCACCTCACCCGACCTGGTGAGCAGCGGCCCCCGCACCGGAGTCGGCGGCGCCGGCGCCGCCCACCCGTACCGCTTCTGGATCACGCACGACCCGACGGTGAGCCCCTACCGAGCCCACGCGCCACGCCGCCGCTCAACTTGACTCGGCCCTGCCGGACGCCTAACGTAGCCCGAGCCGCTTGAACGGGGCACTGCTATCGGCAGACCCCCGGAGCGGCCAACCCACTACCTACGACTTACCCCTGGCGGGGTCGAATTCGGCATGCCCGAATTCGAATCCGACCGGCCCGATTATGAGCCGCAAGGGATAAGCGCTAATGTGGTGGAACGCCGAAAGGCAAAGGCCCCCAACGGCCACCGAATTCAAATCCAAGTCGGAAACGACACGGAAATGATCTGGTAGAGTTGGGAACACAGAACGAAAGCCCGGAGGAAAGCCCCAGTAAGTGTTACTGAGGGTGAGTACGAAGGAAGCGTCCGTTCCTTGAGAACTCAACAGCGTGCCAAAAATCAACGCCAGAAGTTGATACCCCGTCCACTTCGGTGGAT
>NZ_JBICYR010000048.1:0-21017 GCF_043201175.1 Streptomyces sp. NPDC048337 | reverse complement strand
CGGTATGACGGCACCACACACGACGACACGAACGATCCCCTCCGACACCCCCAACCCGAAGATCATCCCAGACCGCCCGACAACGTGACAGTGCCCGTCATAGGTGAGCTCGCGCTGGAGGTCGCGTTGGAGTTCGCCGGCGGCGGCGAGCGTGTGGAGCAGTGGACAGGGCAGGTTACTTCGGCAGCCGGTCGGTAGCCGCAGAACTTCAGGAGTCGGTCCGCGCCGGCCCGGTAGGTGGCAGGGCGTGCGGTGGACGGTGGCCCTTGGCTGCGGAGCTCGTGGGTTGCAGCCCGAGGGTGTCGTGGTGGTTTTCGGCATGGTCAGCCGCTGGGAGTGGTCTTCGGGGCCGGGGTCGGGGCCGATGGAGCGGACGGCTCCGGGACCACCTCGGGATGGGCCTCCTGCGGCGGCGACCACGCGTTGTCGGGGGTCGCGATCTTGGTGACCGTGCTGGCGATGAGGGAGGAAAGGTTGCCGAACTTCCCATCGGTGTCGGTGTTCACCACGATGACCAGTGTCGCGCGGGCCTGCGGGAGCCGGAAAGCGACGGTCTCGTAGCCGGGCAGCTCCCCGGTGTGGCCGATCCAGCCGTCGATCTCGGAGATGCCGAGTCCGTAGCCCACTTCATGCTGCCCGGTGGGCAGCATGCGGAGCCGCTCGGCCTGGGTGCCCGGCTCCAGCAGGCGGTCGCCGTCGGGCAGCTTCCCGCTGACCAGGATCGGAACCCAGGCGTGCAGGTCGTCCATTGTGGAGATTACCGCGCCCGCCGCCCAGCCCCAGGAAGGATTGAAGCTGGAGGCGTCGACGGCTGCGCCGTCCGGGGTGAGGTTCGTGTACCCGTGGATGTAAGGGGAAGGGATGGCGGCGCCGGTCGGCAGGGAGGTCGCGTCGAGGCCGGCCGGTTCGAAGACGTGCTGTTCCAGGTAGGTGTGCAGGGGCTGCCCGCTGATCTTCTCGACGAGCAGGCCGAGTAGCACGGTGTTGGTGTTGGAGTACTCCCAGCGCGTGCCCGGTGGGAAGTCGGCGGGGTGGCGGAAGGCGATGTCCAGGAGCTCCCGCGGGGTCCAGGCGTGGTACGGGTCGGCCTTGAGGGCGGCCATCCAGCGCGGGTCCTCGGTGTAATTGTACAGACCGCTGCGCATCTCGGCGAGCTGCCGGACGGTGATGTGGGCGCCGCCGGGCACTCCGTCGAGGTACGTTGAGACCGGCGCGTCGAGTCGTACCTTCCCGTCGTCGACGAGTTGGAGGACGCCGGTGACGGCGAAGGTCTTGGTGACGCTGCCGATGCGGGTGTACATGTCGGTCTTGATGGGGATGCCGGTGGCCTTGTCGGCGGTGCCGAAGGCGCGGACGTAGGAGTCGTCGCCGTCGATCCACAGCCCGATGCCCACGCCGGGGATGCTCGCCTCGCGCATGGCGGCGGTGATTGCGTCGTCGAGTTTCTCGGCGACCGCTGGGTCGATGTCGACCCGGTGCGGGGCGGCTGCCGCGGGGGCTGGGCCGGCGCTCAGCAGGCCCAGCAGCAGCGAGGCGGCGGCCAGGAGGGGCGCCATCCGGTAGCGGGTCATGACGCATCACCCCTGGGAGCGTCCCCGAGCGGTCCTGGTCCCCGAGCGGACCTTCCCATCGTAGGAACGCCGGACGGGGACGGCCACCGGATCGTGATGCGGCCCGGTGGTGGAGAGGCCGGACCGCGGGTGAATAGCGTCCGGCCGATCATGTGCGGAGCCAGATGACGAGGGCGGCGGCCGTGGCCGCGCTTGTGAAAATTCCCCTTGGCCGTGGACACCTGGAGACTGGGTTCTGAGGTTCCGGAGGAAGTAGTGCCAGGTGGGAAGCAAGTACACGCAGTGGCTGCATGATTGGGGAGCCACGGGCTTGGTCAACGATACGACGTTGCTGCTCGGCCTCGACGGGGTGTCCGTCGTGCGGGTCGAGTCACTGGCCGATGGGACGCGTCGGGTGCACCTGATCACGGCGGACGAGGCGGCGCGGGCCTGCCCGTCCTGCGGGGCCTTCGCCTCCCGGGTGAAGGGGCCGACGGTGACCCGGCCGCGTGATCTGCCCTACGGCGAACCGGGGTTGGAGTTCTTCTGGCACAAGCGCCGCTGGTGGTGCCGCGAGCCGACGTGCCCGAGGAAGTCGTTCACCGAGAGCATCGCCCAGATACCGGCCGGGGCGCGGATCACCGCCCGGCTGCGTCAGGCGGCCAGGCGCCGGGTGCGTGATGCCGGCTCCACGGTCATCCAGGCCGCCCGTGACCTGCATCTGTCCTGGCCGACGGTGATGGGCGCCTTCCGTGCAACGGCGCGCGAGGTGGTCGACGCCCCGCTGCCTGAGGTGACGGTGCTGGGCATCGACGAGACCCGCCGGGGCAAGACGAAGTGGGAGCAGGACCCCGAGTCCGGCAAGTGGCGTCTGACCCGGGATCGGTGGCACACCGGGTTCGTCGACGCGGCCGGCCACGGCGGGCTGCTCGGCCAGGTCGAGGGCCGCACCGTCGCCGACGTCCTGGCCTGGCTGTCCACCACACCGCTGACCTGGCGCAAGAGCATCCGCCACGTCGCCATCGACATGTCGGCCGCCTACCGCGCCGCGATCCGCACCGGCCTGCCCGACGCCACCGTCGTGGTCGACCACTTCCACGTCGTCCAACTCGCCAACAAGATGCTCTCCATGGTCCGCCGCCGCACCACCGCCGAGACGCGCGGACGGCGCGGACGCGCCAGCGACCCGGAGTGGAAGGCGAGGCGGCGCTTGCTGCGCAACCGCGAGGACCTCACCGACGAGCAGTTCGCCACAATGTGGAACCCGCTGCTGGCCGAAGGGAAGATCGGCCGCACCCTGCTGACCGCGTGGATCGCCAAGGAGTCCCTGCGCAACCTCCTCGCACTGGCCCGCACCGGCGCCGACCGCCACCGCATCGGTCACGCACGGTGGAAGTTCCTGACCTGGTGCGCGGACGCCGACATCCCCGAAGTCCGCCAGCTCGCGACCACCGTCGACCGCTGGTGGACCGAGATCTCCGCGTTCATCGACACCGGCCACACCAACGCCAAGAGCGAAGGGATCAACCGCGTGATCAAGCTCGTCGCCCGCGCCGCCTTCGGGTTCCGCAACGCCGACAGCCAACGCCTGCGCACACGCTGCGTCACCACCCGCCGAGCCCGCGGACACCTCCGCACCGCTCAACTTTGAAGACCCACGTAACTGAGCAGGACGCCACTCTGTGAGCCCGGCCGGTAGCCCATGTCCTCGGTGCTCGCCGGGGTGATGGTCTGTACGGGGCTTGGCGTGGTCGGGAAGACGGCCGCCATCGAACCGTCCGGCTTGCCCTGCCTGGCCTTGCGGTAGACGGGGTAGGTCCAGACGTCGTAGTCCATGGCGTAGCCGGGCGAGCTGCTGCGCTGGGAATCCGGCCCCGTCGGCGAAGCCGACGCCGACGCCGACACGGGTGGCGCGGGGGCGGCGGAATCGGCGCCGGCCGGGGCGGGAGCCTCCGGAGCCGTCAGCTGAAGTCCGCCGCGTGGTCCGCCGCCCACTGCCGGAAGGGCCGGGCCGGGGTGCCCGTGATACGCTCCACCTCGTCGTTCACCGGCTCCGGTGCGTCGAGCATCCTCGCCTGGGCCGGCAGTACGGCGTCCACCAGCTCGGCCGGGTAGCCCGCGGCCCTCATCTCCGCGGCAGCCTCCTCCAACGGCACCTCCTCGAAGCGCACCGGCCGCCCGAGCGCCTCGCCGATGAGGGCCGCCTGCCGTTCCTGGGTGACCCGTTCGGGCCCGGTGATCACGGGGCGGGCGCCGACCAGCTCCCCGGTCGTCAGGGCGTGTACGGCCACCGCGGCGATGTCCGCCTCGTGGATCAGCGGACGGGCGAGCGACGCCAGCGGTGCGCGGACGGTACCGGTGGCGCGGACCTGCTCCACCCAGCCGAGGGTGTTGCTCGCGAAGCCGGTCGGCCGCAGGGCGGTCCACTCCAGACCCGAGGCCTCGACCAGCCGCTCCAGCTCCGCGTGGAACATGGTGATCGCCCCGCCCGCCCCGTCGCGGCCGTCGCCGTCGCCCGCCCCGACCCCGGCGGAGGACAGGTACACCACCCGCCGCGCGTGCTTCCCGATCGTGTCGACCACGTCCGCCGCGCCCTCGGCGCTCAGGAACGGCCACACCAGGAAGACCGCGTCGACGCCGTCCAGGGCCGCGTCCAGCGAGGCCGGGTCGCCGAGATCGCCGCGTACCGCCTCCACGTCCGCCGGGAGCCGGTCCGCCCCGTCCCGTACGAGGGCTCGTACGGGGACGCCCGCCGCCCGCAGCCGGGCCACCACCGCACCGCCGACCCTCCCGGTCGCGCCGGTCACCAGGATCCTGGGCCTCGTCGTCGCTGCGGCTTCCGTCGCCGTGGCCGTCAGCACCTTCGTCATCGGAACCTCCGTGTGTCGTCTCGTCGTTCGATGGCACGACTCTCGTACCTCAAGCAAGGTTGAGGTCAAGTGCGGTGCCCGGGCCGGGTCTCCGGTGCCGCCGTTCGGGTGCTGTGGGCGGCGCCTGGGGGTCGGGCGTGGGTGCAGTGGAGTGATCGTGGGGGCGGTGGGACGGGTCGGGTATGGAAGGTTGGGTTCCGCTAGCGGGGCCGGCGGGAGCGGAGGAACTCCCCTCGGAACAGCGGCTCGTACAGAGGCCCGTACGTGCCCCCAGCGCCCGGCAGCGCCCGGCACCCGGTTCGGCCGGGACGCGTCCACGAGGAGGACCCATGACACCCACGCCCACGCCCACGCCCATTCCCACGCCCGCCGCCGCCCGTACCGCGGATCCGGCGTCCGCGGCCGCCACGTACGCCTGGCTGCGCGAGACCATGATCGAGACCCTGCGGCTGCCCGCCGAGGACATCCACCCCGGTGCCACCGGCGACGAGGCCGGGCTGGACTCGCTCGCGGTGACCGAGCTCGTGCTCATCGTCCACGAGCGGTGGGGCATCGCCCTCGACGAGGACGAGTTGTACGCGCTCGGCACGGTCGGCGAGATCGCCGCCTACGTGGCCGAGCGGGTCGGCGCGGACGCCCGATCCGCCTCGGCGGACGCCCGGCTCGCCCCCGCGGCCGGCCGGTGACCGCCCCCACCGGCACCGGCCCGGCCGCACGGCGGACCCCCGCGCGCCCCGGACCGGCACCCGCCGCCGTCCTGTGCGGGCTCGGCTCCTGGCTGCCCCCCACCGAGGTCGCGAACGACGAGATCGCCGGGCGCCTCGGGGTCACCGACGACTGGATCCACCAGCGGACCGGCGTACGCAGCCGGCACCGCGCCGCACCCGGGTCCGCGACCGCCGACATGGCCGTCGAGGCCGGCGCCCGCGCCCTCAAGTCCCAGGCGGCGGAGGGCGAAACCCCGCCGGTGGACGCCGTACTGCTCGCCACCGCCACCCCCGACCGGCTCTGCCCCTCCACCGCCCCCGCGGTCGCGGCCCGCCTGGGCCTGCGGGGCGCGGCCGCACTGGACCTGTCTGCGGCCTGCTCGGGATTCGTGTACGCCCTCTCCGTGGCCGCCGGCCTGATCGCGGCCCGCACCTGCGCCCGCATCCTCGTCATCGGCTCGGACACCATGTCCGCCGTACTCGACCCCGACGACCGAGGAACGGCGCCCATCTTCGGAGACGGGGCCGGAGCCGCCGTACTGCGCGCCGGCGACCCCGAAGAGCCGGGCGCCCTGGGCCCGTTCGTACTCGGCAGCGACGGCGCCGGGCCCCTCGCCGACCTGATCCACATCCCGGCGGGCGGCTCGCTCACCCGCTACGGGTACAGCGGGGCCCACCCGAGCGCCCACCTCCGCATGGACGGCCGCGAGGTCTTCAAACGGGCCATGGAGCACATGGGCGCCGCCGTCACCGCAGCCGCGGCCCGTACCGGCTGGGACCTGGCCGGGGTCGACCGCTTCGCCATCCACCAGGCCAACGCCCGCATCTCGCGCGCCCTCGCCACCCGCCTCGGCGTCCCCGAGGACCGCTGGGTCTCCAACATCGAGCGCGTCGGCAACACCACCAGCGCATCCGTCCCCCTGCTCCTCGACCATGCCCACACGGAGGGCGGGCTGCGCCCCGGACACCGGGTCGTGGTCGCGGCCTTCGGCGCCGGGTTGACCTGGGGGGCCACCAGCCTGGTCTGGCCCCGGCTGCACCGCGGTTGAGAGGGGGACAGTTGACGGATACGAGCGTGCGTGCGCGTCCGGGGCCCGGGGTGTTCCCCGCGGTGGACCGGGTCATCGAGGAGATGGAGCGGGCGGGGGCCGGGCACCAGCTGCACATCGGCGCCGTCCTGGAGATGGACGGCCCCCGCCCGTCCCTCGACGAGGTACGGGCGCACGTCCGGGAGCGGCTCGGGACCCTGTGGCCGGTGGCCGGGACCGCCGACGGGGAGGTTGCCGGTCCCTTCGCGGGGGCTGCGGCGGACCTGTCCTCGCGGGTGTTCGAGCTGGTGGTGCCCCGGGAGGGCGGGGCCGCGAGGCCCGGCGGGGCGAGGGGCGGGAAGGCGGCCAGCGGGACTGCGGGGCCGGACGGGGTCGGGGCCGAGGCCGAGGGGGCGTACGACGCGCTGCTCAACGCGCGCGTGCCCGGGGAGCCCGGGCGCTCCTGGGGGGTCTGGCTGGTCCACGGCCACGCCCCCGGCCGCTACCTGCTCTGCTACCGCGGGCACCACGCCCTCCACGACGGCAACGGGGTCGTGCGGCTCATGCGCCTGCTCTTCGGAGCGGGCGGCGGCAGGGCAGCGGGGGTCCCCGCGCGCACAGTGGCTGCTACGGGGCGGGGTACGGGTACGGGTACGGGACCGGGCGCCGGCGGGGTCCGGCCGCGGGCGGCGGCACGGCTCGCCGGGCAGGTCCGTTCGGCCGCCGCGTCCGTACCGCTGCTGCTGCCCGCGCCCCGGCGCCCGCTGCTCGACGGGGAGCGGGCCGGGCGGCTGCTGCTGTCCCGGGCGGCCGTACCGCTGGACCGGCTGCGGGCCACGTCCCGGCTGCTGGAGTGCTCCGTGCTCGACCTGCACCTCGCCGCCCTCTCGCACGCCGCGCAGGAGCTCGACACCACCGGCTGGACGGAGGAGCGGCGGCGCTCGGCCCGCGGCATCGGGCTGCCGATCGCGCTCGGACCGACCGAGCCCGGCCCGTACGCCGGGAACCGCTTCTCCGTGGCCCTGCTGAAGGTCCCCTGGCGGGAGGACGACCTGGTGCGCCGGGCCCGCCGGATCTCCCGGCAGACCGCCCGCTACCGCGACCCGGCCGTGCGCTGGGCGCTCGCCGCCTCCCTGGACCGGTTCGGCCCAGCCGGTACGAGGGCCCTGTCGGAACGCATCTTCGCCCGCTGCGGAATGCAGACCACCGTCCTGTCCTCGGTCGCCGACCTCGGCTTCGGGGGCCGTACCGCCCTCCAGGTCACCGGGCTGAACTGCCTCCCCGCCCACTTCCCGTACCAGTCCGCCCTGACGCTGGGGCGCGAACTCGCCGTCTGCGCCTTCACGGCGGACGCGGCCGTCCCGGGCGCCCGGTCGGTGGCCCGGCACTGGCGCGCGGGGCTCGACGTACTGGCTGCGGCGGCGGGGCTGGGGGTGGTCTCCGCGGCCCGGTTGGACAGCGGTTCCGGCCGTCGTCCCGGTGGCCGCTCCGGTTCCGCCCGCTGAGGCCGGGCCCGTGACCACCAGGACAGCGAGTACGGCCAGTACGGCGGGAGCGGTCACCGGGAGGCGGGCTGCGGGTTCCGGTACGGGCACTGCGGCCACGTACCGGACCGCCCGCGCCCTCATGCGCCTCGCCTCCGCCACCCTCTGCCCGACCACCGTCGAGGGTGCCCACCACGTCCCGGACGAGAACGTACGGGACGGGCAGCGGCAGCCGGTGATCCTGGCCGGCAACCACCTCTCCGCCTGCGACACCTTCTTCCTCATGGCCGCCCTGCCCCGGCGCCGCCTGGTCTTCCTCGGCAAACAGGAGTACTTCCACATGCCCGGCCCCACCGGCCGCCTCACCCGCGCCCTGTGCACCGGCCTCGGCCTGCTGCCCGTGGACCGGCAGGGCGGCCCCGCGGCCGCCCGCGAACTGCTCGCCACCGGTACGGCCGCCCTGGCCCGCGGCGCGGCGCTCGCGCTCTACCCGGAGGGGACGCGTTCGCCGGACGGGCTGCTCCACCGCGGGCGGCCAGGAGCGGCCGGGCTCGCCCTGCTGTCTGGGGCGCCGCTGGTGCCGCTCGGGATCACCGGCACCGACCGCGTACAGCCCGTGGGCCGCTCCGGGCTCCGGCCGCACCCGGTCACCGTACGGTTCGGGGCGCCGCTGCCCTGCGAGGAGTTCCGGCGGCGCCCGGCCCGGCCCGACGGCCTCCCCAGCGCTGCTGCGCTCCGCGAACTGACGCTGCTGCTGATGCAGAGGATCGCGGAACTCTCCGGCCAGCGGTACGTCGACTCCTTCGCGCCCCGCCCCGCCGCCCAACGACCCGCACCCACACCCACGCCCACCCGGGACGGCGGGGCCGTGGAGTCCGTATCCGCATCCGCATCCGCTCACGGACGAGGTGCGGCCCGGTGAAGGGCGGCCCCGCCCGCCCCGAAGCCCCAGCCCAGTCCCCACCGCTGCCCCTGCGCCACCCCGTACGCACCCTCGCCGCCGCCGCCCTCCTGCTGTTCCTGTCCGCCGTCCTCGCCCTCGGCTCCGCCGAGCGCCTGCACCACGGCGGGACCACGGCCCCCGGCGCCGCCTCCGCCCGCGCGGAAGAACTCCTGACCTCGCAGTTCCGCGCCGGGAACCCGACCGTCACCCTCGTGGCCACGGCCCCCCGCGTCGACGATCCCGCCGCCGTACGGGCCGGTACCGCGCTCACCGCGCGCGCCCGCGGCCTGCCCCGGGTGGTCTCCGTCCGCTCCTACTGGACGGAGCGCGACCCGAACCTCCGCGGGCGCAGCGGGAGTTCGGCACTGGTCCTGCTGCGGGTGGCCACCTCCGAGGCGACGGCGCTGCGCGACGTGGAGCCGGTGGTACGGGCCCTCACCGGCCGGCACGGGCCGCTGACCCTCGCCGCGACCGGGCCGACCCCCGTCGGCCTCGCCATCGAACGGCAGAGCCGCACCGACCTCCTGCGCACCGAAATCCTCGCCGCCCCGCTCGCGGCCGCCGTGCTCGTGGCCGTCTTCGGCAGCGCCACCGCGGCGCTGCTCGCCCTGCTCCTGGGGCTGACGGCGGTCGCAGCCGCCACCGCGCTGCTCGGCCAACTCGCCCGGTACACCGAGGTGTCCGTCATCGCGCTGAACCTCACCACCGCCCTAGGCTTCGCCCTCACCATCGACTTCAGCCTGTTCCTGCTGTCCCGCTACCGCGAGGAGCGGCGGCGCACCGGATGCGGCGGCCGGTCCGACCGCGCCGCGCTCGCCGCCGCCCTCGCCACCGCGGTGCGCACCACCGGCCGGGCCGTGGTCTGCTCGGCCCTCACCGTGGTCGCCGGGCTGTCCGCGCTGTTCTTCTTCCCGCAGGCGATGCTGCGTTCGGTCGCGTACGGCGGTATCGCCGTGGTCTGCGCCGGGGCCCTCCTGGCCCTGACCGCACTGCCCGCCGCCCTGCTGCTGGTCGGCCCGCGCATCGACCGGCGCCCGCGCCGGACCCGCGGGAGGCGGCCCGCCCGAGGACCGGACCCGGTGCAGGAGGGCCGCTGGTACCGCGCCGGGCAGGCGGTCATGCGCCGCCCCCTCGCCGCCGCCCTAGCCTCGGCGGCCCTGCTCGGCGCCCTGGTCCTGCCCTTCGCGGGAGTCCGCTTCGGCACCTTCGACGACCGCGCCCTGCCCGCCGCCACCCCCGAGCGCCGGGCCACCGACACCCTCCGCACCGATTTCGACTACCTCGCCTTCCACCCGCTCCAAGTCGTCCTCCCCGGCCTCACCGCCCTGCCCGGCCCCACCGGCCCCACCGGACCCACCGGCGAACGCGCGGACGCCCGCGCCCTCGACGGCTACGCCCGCCGCCTCTCCACCACCCCCCACGTCACCGCCGTCCACACCGCCACCGGCAGCTACGCCCCCGGCCGCCTGCGCCAGGCACCGGGCCCGCAGCACCGCCCGTACGCCTCCGCCGCCGGGACCTGGGCCGCCGTGGTCACCGACGTCGGCCCCGAGACCCCGGAGGGCGCGGACACCGCCCGCGCGGTACGGGCGGTCCCGGCCCCCGTCCCGGTCCTGGTCGGCGGTACGCAGGCCTGGCTCGCCGAACTCCAGGACGGCATCGGCGGCCGGCTGCCCGCCGCCCTGGCCTTCCTCGCCGCGGCCACCCTGCCCGTACTCGCCTGGTGCACGCGCAGCCTGCTGCTCCCGCTGAAGGCCCTGGCGCTCAACCTGCTGAGCCTGACCGCGGCCTTCGGGGTGCTGGTCCTGGTCTTCCAGCAGGGGTACGGGCGCCGGCTCCTCGGGGAGTTCGCCGTCACCGGGGTCACCGACACCCTGGTACCCGTCCTCGTGCTGTGCGTGGCCTTCGGGGTGTCGATGGACTACGAGGTGCTGCTGCTCTCGCGCACCGCCGAGGAGCACGCGGCGGGTGCGACGACCCGGGAGGCGGTGGCGCGGGCGGTGCAGCGGACGGCCGGGCTGTTCACGGCCTCCGCGCTGGTCCTGACCGTGGTGATGGCGGCGCTGGCCGCCTCCGACCTGCTGCTGCTCAAGGTGGTCGGGGTGACCCTGGCCGTCGCCGTGGCCGTGGACGCGACCCTGATCCGGCTGGTGCTCGCACCGGCCCTGATCGCCCTGATGGGGCGGGCGAACTGGTGGCTGCCGACGCTGCCGGCGGGACTCCGCCGGAGGGGAGCCGCGAGGCGAGCCCCCGGGGCGGAGCCCCGCCCGGAGGTCACCCCCGCCCGCTGACCCCGGCGCCCGCCCGTGCCTCCGCTCCCCCCGCCGGGACCGCAGCCCCGCTCCACGACAGCGCCCGCCACCCGCTGCCCGGATCCCCCTCCAGCACCACCACGCCCCCGTTCGGCACCTCGTGAGCCGTGGCGAACTCCACCGACACGTTCGCGACCCGCGCGGCTGTCCACACCCGGAACGCCGTCCCGTGCGCCACCACCGCCACCGTGTCCGACCCGCAGCCCGCCGCCTCCGCCACCACGGCGTCGTACCGGGCCAGGAACTCCGCCCCGTCCTCCCCGCCCGGCATCCGCAGCCCCGTACGGCCCGAGGCCCAGGCGACGGCCGTGCGCAGGTACGCGCCGACGGCGTCGTCGTCGCCGCGGCCCTCGTACGCGCCCGCCGCCAGCTCGCGCAGGCCCTCCCGCAGCCGGACCTCCAGGCCGAGGGCCGCCGCGAGCGGGGCCGCGGTCCCGCGGGCCCGCGGCAGCGGGGAGGCGTACAGGGCGCGTACGTCCTCCCCGGCCGCCGCCAGCAGGGCGGGGAGCGCGGCCGCCTGCCGCAGGCCCCCGGGGGTGAGCGCGGAGCCGGGGGCGGCGGTGTCGAGGAGGTGGTCGCGGTTGGCGGCGGTCTCGCCGTGGCGGATCAGGAGCAGGCGCACGGCGGCGGTCCTCCGGGGTCGGGGGCAGGTCTGCAGTTGCGGGACTGGTACGGCTACGGAGACGGGCTCGGCGCCGGTGTCGGTACGGCGGTCGGCTTGCGGCCGAGGAAGAGGTAGTGCGGTACGCGCGCGGGCAGGTACGCGACCCGCGCCAGCCGCTCCGAGAGGTGGACGGTCTCGAACCGGGCCCGGAGGAACGGCAGGTGGTCGGGGGACAGGTACACGTCGTTGTGCGCGAACCACAGCGGCCACAGGTGCCGCCGCCACAGCGCGTGCCGGGCCATCCCCGGCGCCGGGCGCCTGCGCGCGACGTGGAAGTCGCAGACGGCGAGGGTACCGCCGGGCCGCAGCAGCGCGTCCGCGCGCTCCACGGCGGCGAACCAGTCCGGCACCATCGTCAGCACGTACGAGAAGACGACCACGTCGGCGGGCTCCGTCCCGTCCGGAGGGCGGTAGCAGGTCGCGTCCCCCGCCACCGCCTCGACGTTCCGCCACCCGTGCCGTTCGATGCGCCCGCGCGCCACCCGCAGCATCGAGGGGGACACGTCCACGACCGTGATGCGGCTGCACGCGGAGCGCGCACTTCCCTCCAGGTGCTCGATGTTGGCGCCGGTCCCGCCGCCCAGGTCGATCAGCCGGTCGCCGGGGGAGAGCGGCAGCATCCGCATCAGCGCGCGGCGGCCGTGCAGCAGCCGGTCGTCGGCGCGGAAGGCGTCGTAGACGTGCGCGGTGGGCCCGTAGTACGACTCCATGCGCTCGGCGGCGGTGGTGCCGCGGGTCCGGGGGAACAGCATGTGGCGGACCGTGCGCAGCTCCCCGCGGAGGCCGCCGGCCGTACTCCTGGCGGGCTGGGCGGTCCGGGCCATCACGGCAGGTCCGCGATGTGGAAGCTGCCGTAGGTGTGGACCCGGTCGCGCTGGTGCAGCTCGCGGGCCTGATCGGGGTGCCGGTGCAGCAGCTCGACCAGGCGCCGCGTACGGCCCTCGTGGACCACGCGCACGGGGTCCAGGTAGCGGGTGCGGAGTCCGGCGCTGCGGTAGATCACCCGGGCCCCGGGGCGGGCGGCGCCGAGGATCGCCTGCCACTCGCGGGCCAGGGCGGGCTGGTCGGCCCACCCCATCCAGTCCATGTGGTCGAGCAGTACAAACTTTGATAGGCCGGTCACGCCGCCCGCTGCCGAACCGCCCGCTGGGCCGGTCGCCCGCGCCCCGCCCCTGCGGGCGCGGCCCTCCCCGTGCAGGTAGGCGGTCACGGTTCCCGTCCGCACCTCCAGCCGGGGCAGGGCCTCCCGCAGCCGCGCGAAGTTCTCCGCCTTGAGGTACTCGGGGCAGCAGTCCGGCGTGTACGAGCCCATGACGTACGCGCGCCAGAAGTAGTTGTCGGCCAGCGGCAGCCGCCCGAACACGGCGTCGAACCCGTCGTGCACGAGCCGCGCCGGCCCGCCCGGGTACTCCTCACTGATCTCCCGCCGCTGCTGGGGCGGTACGCCGGCCAGGCAGAGCGCCGTCGGGCGGGCGGCCAGCCGGGCCACCGTCCACAGGGGGGCGCGCAGCCGGGACTCGTACACCTCCCTCTGCCGCTCGGGGGTCGGCGCCGCGAACAACTCCTCGAAGGCCGGGCCGAGGCCCTGTACGCGCCGCAGGACGAGCATCAGCGCCCGCGCGAGCAGCCCCGAAGTGCCGTGGTAGTAGAAGGTGTCGGCGCGGGAGGCGCTGCTGCCCGCGAACATGCCGATGTGGCTGTCCCAGTAGCGGCGGGCGGGCGCGGTCAGCTCCGCGCGCAGGGCGTCCCCGTACATCTCGCGGGCCCGGGCCGAGCGGCCCTGCCCGAACAGCTCGAAGAACTCGCCGTGCGAGAGGCGGCGGACGCCGGCCCGCTTGAGCTCCAGCAGCGCACCCTGGCGGGGGTTGACGTCCACGGCGGTGACCCGGCCGGCTCCGGCGAGCAGGTAGTCGAGGGCGTTGCAGCCGCCGCTGGTGATGACGAGGACGTGGTCGTCGGACCCGAGGCCGAGGGCGGCGCGGTCGAGCCCCGGGTCCTCCCAGCAGGCGTTGTAGACCAGGTTGCGGCCGTGGAGCGCGGAGAAGAGCCGGCCGACGGGCGAGGGGTACGGGGGCGGGGGCGCGGGGTGCACGGCGGGCGAAGGGGGGTGCACGGCGGTGGAGTACGAGCACGCGGGGGCGGAGGAGGGCACGGCGACCACCCTGGGTGCCGGGCACCCCCGGAGGGAAATCCCGGCGGGCGAACATTGCGCCACCCGGCCGAACCGGGGCCGCGGTCCTTGCCCCGGACGGATGACTCGACCCCTTCGCGCGCGTCCGCGGCCGCCTCCTGCGGTCCCTGCCGGAACGATGCGGGCATGTCTGCACCCAGGTTCGTGACCCTGCTCCCCGTACCGCCGGCGGCCGGAGCTGCCGGAACTGCCGTCGACTGGGCGGCAGTCGCCCTCATCACCACCCTCGCCGTGGGCGTCACCGCGGCCGTCACCGCGACCGCAGCCGTCGCCGTCTCCGGGACGGGGGGTCCGCGCGCCGCCCGGGCGCCGCGGCCGATGCCCCGCCGGTCGCGCCGGTCGCGCCTGCCCCTGCCCCTGCTGCTGATCCCCTGACGGTCAGGCGGGCGGTTCGGCGGCCGTCCTCGTGTCCGGGGCGGCCGCGGACCGCGCGCGCTTCGTCAACTACGACTGTCAGTCTCTTCGTACCGGATCCCGCAAGGATCGGGTAGTCCCGGCCGAGGCGGTCTGACTCATGCTTACGACTGACCCTGCGGGTGTCCTGGCGTTGATCTGTCGACCGCCCGGCCGGGCACGCAGCAAGCGCTGCCGCCGGACGGACGTGACCTGATAAGAGCCTGGAGCCGACTCGACAAGGCGTCCCCGTGACAGTCCTGTCCGCCCGACCGGCGACAGCGTGACCTCCCACGCTACCGGCCGGAAGGAACATCATGGAGAGCCTCGAGCAGCCCAGGTCCGGGCATGTCGTGATCGGCGTCGACACACACAAGCACGTTCACGTCGCAGCGGTGATGGACACGATCGGCGGGATCCTGGCCACCTTGACCATTCCCACCGACACCGGCGGTTTCCAGCAACTGCAGGACTGGGCGGCCTCGTTCGGCAGAGTGCTGGCCTTCGGTGTCGAGGGCACCGGCTCCTACGGAGCCACCCTGACATCGTTTCTCCGCAGGAACGGCCACAAGGTCGTCGAAGCCGGCCGCCCGGACCGGCGGCTGCGGCGCATGAACGGCAAGTCCGACACCTTGGACGCCGAGAACGCCGCCCGCGCCGTGCTCGCCGGGTTCGCGACCGCCACACCGAAGACCGCCGACGGCGAGGCGGAGATGATCCGCAGACTCAAGGTCGCGCACGACCAGGCTGTCGAACAGCGCGCCGCGGCCATGGTCACGATGAAGGCGATGCTCGTCCACGCCCCCGACACCCTGCGCAAGGAGACGGCGGGGAAGACACAGATCACCCTGGCGCGGCAGCTGGCAGCCCTGCGTCCTCGCCGCCTCGAAGGGCCCGAGGACGCACTACGGCACACGCTGCGGACCCTCGCGAAGCGATGGCAGTACCTGGACGCAGAGGCCAAAGAGCTTACGAAGATGATCGGCGACCTGGTCCAGCGAGCCGCCCCACAACTGCTCGAGCCGTTCGGTATCGGGGTGGACACCGCCGCGGAGATCCTCGTCGTCGCCGGCGACAATCCCGAGCGGATCAAGTCCGAGGCCGCACTCGCCAAGCTCGCGGGGATCGCGCCCGTGCCCACCGGCTCCGGCATGACCAGCGGCAGGCACCGCATCAACCACGGCGGCCACCGGCAGCTGAACGCAGCGATCTACCGAACCGTCATCGTGCGGATGCAATACCACCAGCCCACGATCGCCTACGTTGCCCGCCGCACCACCGAGGGCAAGACCAAACGCGAGATCATCCGCTGCCTCAAGCGCTACGTCATCCGCGAGGTCTACCACCTGCTCCGACCCGCTCCACAGACACCCAGCACAGCCAGTTGACAGCTATAGGAGCGTCTGTCACGGGGCGGTATTCGTGCAGGTGGCGCACTGGCATGAAACCGAGAGATCGCACGCAGGCCACCCACCACCCCTGTCACCGGCCCGTCTGGGCCGAGCACGCCGAACGCACCGAGACCTTCCTCGGCCAGCTCGGCACCACCCGCAGGACCGAACGCGCCCGACTCCAAACCGACTACGACAGGGCCGCCCGCGTGGTCGCCGAGATCGACGCGGCCGCCGCAAGCAACGAGAAGGAGTCGGCATGAGGATCTCGGCAGCCCAGAGGGCCAAGAACGAGAACCGCATCAGGGCCGCGATGGACCGGCTCCTGCGCGGCGAGATCCCGCCCGGCGGGAAGTGCGACGTCAAGACCCTCGCCCAAGAGGCCGGTGTCGACCGCACCGCGTTCTACGGCACCCGCCCCTACGCTCACCTCCGCGCCGAGTTCGAACGCCGCTTGCAGGCACTCCAGCAGGCCGGCGAGACACCCGACCCGCGCGAGGCCCAAATCGCCCGCCTCAAGGCCGAGAACGCGAAGCTCAAAGAGCGACTCGCGGAGGCGGAACAGGGCAACGCCGACCTGGTCGAGTTCCGCGAGCAGGCCCTGGCCCGGCTCGCCGCCCAGCACGAGGAGATCGTCCGGCTGCGGGAGGCCTCCGCCGCGGACACCCGGATCGCCCGCCTCCCCGCACCGCGGACCACGGTCATCGGGACCTGCAGTTGAAGCCCATCGGCGGCGAGAATTCATGCGACACCGTTCTGGGCCGCCTCGGATACTGTCCCACCAGGAGAAGGAGGAGGTCATGGCACTCGTCAGGAAGGGCTCGCGGCGCATCAGCGTCGACGGCGTCACCTACCGATGGACGGTCCGCAGGCGGGCGACCTACGCGCGCGGCCTGGCCTGGCGGCCACTGGCCTACGCGGTCGAACAGGGGGAGACGCCAGGCGCCACGCTGCTGGTCACCACGAACCGGCCCCACCCAAGCAACTGGCTCGGCATCCCTGCCCGCGCCGTCCTGCCAGCGGAGGTGGCTACCGCGATCCGCACGGCCCAAGCCGGGGGATGGACACCGGAGACGCCCGGTCCGCTCTTCCAACTCGACCAATCCGATGGATTCACGCCTGCCGGCTGACCCGCTAGGGAGTGAGCTGCGTCACGCCAGATCCGTCGGAATGCAACACATGCAGATCTCGACGTCACGAACACGGCGTCGGAAGCCGACCTGTTCAATGACCACACGGTTCATCCGCACACGGGCTCTGCGGACACAAGCCGCAGTTGCGCGATGTCCCTACTTCAGGCAGGTGTCGACACCACAGTGATCGCACTCTGGCTTGGCCACGCCGGCGTCCGCTCCACCGACGCCTACGTCCACGCCGACATGACCATCAAGGAGAAGGCGCTCTCTCTGACTGCACCGGTCACCGCCCGCCCCGGCCGCTACAAGCCCACCGACAAGGTCCTCGCGTTCCTCGACCGCCTGTGAGTCGTGAGCGGAGCCGGGGGTGACAGTGCGCTTCGATAGCCTGCGGCGGTGGCTGATGATTCGTTGAAGTTCCTGATCGATGCCGATCACGGGCAGTTCTATGTCCAAGACCTTGAGCCTTATGACGCGTGGATGGCCGAGCATGCGACGGACCCGGACCTACCGCCGGCTGGCTGGACCGACGAAGCGGTACACGTTCACCGCATCGGGGTGGAACCGCACTCGATCTCCGTCGGCACCGCACGGGATGACATGGTCGAATCGCTGATCACCGTCCGCACGTCCGCACCAATGATCGAGTCGGCGGCTGAGCACATCGTGGAGGTGGACCTGGCTGCCCCGACTGGCCAACTCGCCGTGTCCAGCCCGGGAGTCCACCCGGAGGACGGGCCGAGCATGACCGTTCCCGCTGGGCTGTTGCGAGCCCGGGTCTCCTACATTCCGTCTGACCCACCGGCCGTCGACACCACCGGCGGCCCCGGCGATCACTTCCTCTATCGGATCGACCTCTGGCCCGCCGACCAGCCATGCGGGCTGGTCGTCCTCAAGCAGGGCCCGAATCCCTGGGCAGGATAGATCCTCCCGCCGTCGACTATGCCGAGCAGAACAGCCGCCGCACAGCCCACGATCAGGCTTGCCGACAGCCTTCTCGGCGTAGTCGCGGTCTCGGCATAGGTCGACCTATGCGGATATCCGCATAGTTGGATGAGTTCGGCTACCTCGACCTGGACAAGCCCGGCGCGAAGCTGCTGTTCCAGGTTTTCACTGAACGTGAGGAGCGACGCGCGATCGCGATCGCCTCGAACGCCCCGTTCTCGGAGTGGAAGCAGACCTTCACCGACCCCCGGCTTTGCGCGGCGATCGTGGACCGGGTGACCTTCAACGCGCACATCATCGAGACCGGCACCGACTCGTTCCGCCTCGCCCAGACCCAGGAGAAGCGCCGCCGGGCCTGACCCGTTCCAACACCGAGGCCGGCGCCCCAAGGGGGCACCGGCCTCGGCCATGCTGAGCCCGCCCGCTCTCCGCGCGACCGAGCCAATGCCCGTTCTCGTCGTCCACCGCGGCTCGGAGAATCCGTCGGTCCCGGATCGAACACGGGTCGAGATCCGCAGAGTCGACGCACCTGTCGGGGGCACGCCGGTGACCGGATCCGGTGGCCCAACGCTACCGCTCCGGCCCCCACCCCCGGCCAGCAGAACCACCCGATCGTGGTGGAGCCAAAACAACTTGGTACCAGGGGCGCGAACCCGCTTCTCGCACGCCCCCAGCACCCGCTCAGTGGAGCCAAAAGAACTCCGAACTCTGGTCCCAAAAGAAGTGCTTACAAACAAGTCCATCCCCCAGAGCAGGCACATCCCCTGCCCCAGTCCCCCCAGAGCAGGCGCATCCCCGAACCCCGTGCCAGACTCGGAAGGAGCGGAGTCATTCGGCTGGAGGTCCCAATGGGACGCCCCGAGGCTCCGTGATCGCCCTTCAGCACGGTCACCTTGTCAGGGCGTGTTATCGCGCGTCCTGGATCCACAGGGAGGAACTCTGCGATGACGACGGCCAAGATCAAGCGGGGGCTCCCGCCACGCGTTCACACGACGATGGACCTCGGCGACGACCACGCCATACAGATCCTCGAGTTCCCTTCCGGGATGCGGGCGGTCATAGAGGGCGGGCGCGCGGTCGACCACCGTCCCTCCAGTCCGGGCAGGGTTCAGGAGCCGCCCGACGCGGGGGAGCAGTCGGGCGGCGAGCGCAGCGGCGACGCCGGGGCGGCGGTTCGCACCACGGACGAACAGGTCTGGTTCAGGGAGACGTTCTGCAACGGCGCCCAGGCCTGCGTACAGGCGTGGGACTGGGCGGTCGTCACGTCGCACGCCGTCCGCAGCGGGACCGGGATCGGGTGGGTCGGTTCGGAGGGAACGCGCAACGCCACGCTGGCGGTCGACGCGTACGACTGCATCTGCGTCGGCCCCTTCTGCATCGGTGGTACCGAATGCTTCTGGGTCGAGAACTGGCGCGGTCTCATCGTCCCGAACCACTGGCTCTCGGCGACCACCACCAACTCCGATCCCCGAAGCCTGCGGTGGCGGCTAGAAGGAGCCGGCGGCGACACGCAGGTCAGCCTTGCCGCCAAGTACTGACCGCGGACAGGTCAGCCTTGCCGCCGAGTACTGACCGCGGACAGGTCAGCCTTGCCGCCAAGTGCTGACCGCGCGCCTCAGTCGAACCACCTGTCCCTCGCCAGCTCCGCCGTCCTCGACGGGTCCTCCAGCAGGGCCGCGACCTCGAAGCGGCGGGGCCATTGGCCGGCCGCCCAGGCCAGGTCGGCGGCGACGCCTTCCAGGGTGGCGGCGTGGATCACACCGTCCGGGGTTCGGCGCCAGTCGGGTTCGGTGTCGGCCGCGCGGAGTTCCTCGTGCTCGATGTACGTCGCCGGGGTCGCCGGGCCGAGCAGGGCGTGGACCGCGGGCGGGACCTCGTGTTCCTCGCCGACCGTCGTCACCTCGGCGTCGACCGCCTCGCTCAGGCGCCGGACCTGGAACAGTTCGGCCAGGTCGGCCGCACGGGACGGGGCGACCGGGAGCAGGAGCAGGCCGGCGGCCAGCGGCAGCAGGTCCGGGGCGTCGGCGACCAGGGCCTCCGCCGCGTCCACGACCACCAGCGCGCCGTCCACCACCGCGCGCAGCTCGTCGGGCAGGGTGACCTGCTCCGGGTCCAGGTCGGCCAGGGCCGTGTACAGGGCGTGCAGCTGGGTGCCCGAGACCTCCCGGGTGGGGTCGGCCAGGCGGCCGAGCAGCTCGGCGGCGCCGCCCGGCTCGTCCAGGAGGGCGGGGACCGACGTGCGTACGCCCAGGGCCCGCAGGACCTGCTCGTCCTCGAAGCCCGTCGCGTCGGCGGAGTCGTACAGGCCGATCAGCAGCGGGTCCGTGCCCGCGGCCCGCAGGCCGGCCGGGCGGCGGCCGTCCAGTACGGGGTGGTCCCGCAGCCACCACGCCGTGTACGACCGTACGGTCTCCGTCGTCCCGTCCGGCAGCAGCACCCGCACCGGCTGGGTCAGCGCGTCCCGCAGCGGCGGCCGGGCGAGCAGCGCGGGCGGACGCGGCGCCGGCCAGGGGGTCGCCGGAGATACGTGCGTAGGTGTTGGACCGGTCTGCGGTGATCCTGCTGGCGTCGTAGCGGCCGACCTTGGACAGGGTTTCCGTGGCCAGGTCGTAACAGGCAGCGAGCCGGGCGTAGTCGGCGGGCTCACCTTGGTCGGCGCAGGCCTCGGCGGTGGCCAGGAGGTCGGGGAGCGCCTCAATCAGTTCGGCATGGAGTCCGCGGTTGAACTGCGCACGTGCCTGGCGGTACTGGGCCATCAGGCGATTCGAGGTCGGGGCCGATGTGGGTGCGGGTAGCAGTGCGAGGGCCTCGTCAAAGCGCTCGAGGGCGAGCGCAGGTACGGCCAGGCCGACGGCGAGGAGGGACCGGCGTTTCATCGGATCCTCCCCGGAAGTGTCCGTGCGCTGAGCGTTAGCAACTGTAGTGGCCCGGGGTGGGGTTACGCCGAGAAGTGTGGCAAGTACCCCCGGAGGGATGACGAAGGCATCGGCGAACCGCTTGAGCATGTCCAAATCGGTCGCAGGCCGGTCGGCGGTCTCTAGGCGGCTGACGGCCGAGGCGGAGTAGCCGGTCGCCTTGCCGAGGTCGATCTGCCGCCAGCCCTGCTGCTGGCGGGCCCAGCGGATCAGGCCCCCGACGTCGCCGTCGCCAATGAACTTCTGGGCGCGCGGAGAGTTCCAGTCCGGTACCTGAGCACGCATGGCCGCCCCCTCCGGGAACACCGGACATCAGCCTGCTCACGGTAGCCGGACGGTGACACCCGGTCGAGGCCGTGTGCGCAGCACGCAAACGGCTTGCGCACGGCGGGAGGCGTTGTCACGTTGTCGGGGGCGTGAGTGGCTGAGGGTGTGCGGGGGCCTCGGGCCGGCCTGGTTCAGCCGGCGGTGGGCAGGCCGGCGACACC
>NZ_JBICYR010000047.1:0-21350 GCF_043201175.1 Streptomyces sp. NPDC048337 | reverse complement strand
GCCCCTGGCCCGGGAACGGCCCCTGGCCCGGGAACGGCCCCTGGCCCGGGAACGGCCCCTGGCCCGGGAACGGCCCCTGGCCCGGGAACGGCCCCTGGCCCGGGAACGGCCCCTGGCCCGGGAACGGCCCCCGGCCCGGGAACGGCCCCCGGCCCGGGAACAGCCCCCCGCCCGGGAGGCCCGCCAAGCCCCGCGCAGCGGGTACCGCATAGCCTCCCTCAGGAGGCCCCGCCCACCCCCCTCCGGAGGAGACATGCCCCCCGTCGTGCACGCCGCCAAGGCGACCGGCATTCACACGCTCACCCTCGACTCCCCGGCCAACCGCAACGCCCTCTCCACCGCCCTGGTCGCAGCCCTCCGCGAGTCCCTCGCCGACGCCGCCGACCCCGCGGTCCGGGCCGTCGTCCTCACCCACACCGGCACCACCTTCTGCGCCGGCGCCGACCTCAAGTCCCCCTGCGACCCCGCCGACTTTCTCGCCCTGCTCCGCGAGATCGCCGAGCTGCCCAAGCCGGTCGTCGCCCGCGTCACCGGACACGTCCGGGCCGGAGGCCTGGGCCTGCTCGGCGTCTGCGACATCGCCGCCGCCGGGCCGCAGTCCTCGTACGCCTTCACCGAGACCCACCTCGGCCTCGCCCCCGCGGTGATCTCCATGCCGCTACTCCCGCGCCTCGACCCCCGCGCCGCCTCCCGCTACTTCCTCACCGCCGAGCGCTTCGACGCCGCAGAAGCCACCCGCATCGGCCTGCTCACCCTCCACGCGGAGGACGTGGACACGGCACTGGCGCCCGTCCTCGCCGGACTCCGCGCCGCCTCCCCCCGGGGCCTGGCGGCCACGAAGGCACTGACCTCCGCCGCCGTACGCGAGGCCCTGGCCCACGACGGGGCCCGCCTCACCGAGCTGTCCGCAGGACTCTTCGCGTCCGCCGAGGCCCGCGAAGGCATCACCGCCCGCTTCGAACGCCGGGAGCCTTCATGGGCACTGTGACCGACCCCCGCCACCCCAAGCAGGCCCGCAGCCGCGTCACCCGCCGCCACCTCCTGGAGGCAGCCGTCTCCTGCCTGGCCGAACACGGCTGGGCCGGCTCCACCGTCGCCGTCGTCGCCGAACGGGCCGGAGTGTCCCGGGGCGCGGCCCAGCACCACTTCCCCACCCGCGAGGACCTCTTCACCGCCGCCGTCGAGTACGTGGCCGAGGAGCGTTCCACGGCCCTGCGCGACCTCTTCCAGGCCGGCCCGGCCGCCCGCCCCGCCGCCGTGGAAGCGCTGGTGGACCTGTACACGGGCACCCTCTTCCGGGCCGCCCTCCAGCTCTGGGTCGCCGCCTCCAACGAGGAGCAGCTGCGCCCCCGCGTCTCCGAGCTGGAGGCCCGGGTCGGCCGCGAGACCCACCGCATCGCCGTCGAACTGCTGGGCGCCGACGAGTCCGTGCCCGGCGTACGGGAGACCGTGCAGGGCCTCCTGGACATGGCCCGCGGCCTGGGCCTGGCCAACGTACTGACCGACGACACGGCCCGCCGCGCCCGCGTGGTCGCCCAGTGGTCCCGCATCATCGAGGCCACCCTGACCTCCTGAACGCGACAGGGCGCCGCACCCCCGAACCGGAAGGGGACACGGCGCCCAGGCCACTGCGAGCGGCAGGATCAGGCGGTGGAGGCGATGTCCGCGTACCCCTCGATCTCCTGGGGGTTGCGGCGCCCCGGCCCGATGTAGCGGGCCGACGGCCGCACCAGGCGGCCCGTGCGCTTCTGCTCCAGGATGTGCGCCGACCAGCCGGCGGTACGGGCGCAGCTGAACATCGAGGTGAACATGTGCGCCGGGACCTCCGCGAAGTCCAGCATGATCGCGGCCCAGAACTCCACGTTCGTGGCCAGCACCCGGTCGGGGCGGCGCGCGTGCAGCTCCTCCAGCGCGGCCTTCTCCAGCGCGGCGGCGACCTCGTAGCGCGGCGCGTCCAGCTCCTTGGCCGTGCGCCGCAGCACCCGGGCGCGCGGGTCCTCGGCACGGTAGACGCGGTGCCCGAAGCCCATCAGCCGCTCGCCCTTGTCCAGGGCCTTCTTCACGTACGCCACGGCGTCGCCGGTGCGCTCGATCTCCTCGATCATGCCGAGCACGCGGGACGGCGCCCCGCCGTGCAGCGGCCCGGACATCGCGCCGACGGCACCCGACAGCGCCGCGGCGACGTCCGCGCCGGTGGAGGCGATCACCCGCGCGGTGAAGGTGGAGGCGTTCATGCCGTGCTCGGCGGCCGAGGTCCAGTACGCGTCGACGGCCTTGACGTGCTTCGGGTCCGGCTCGCCGCGCCAGCGGATCATGAACCGCTCGACGACGGACTCGGCCTTGTCGATCTCCTTCTGCGGCACCATCGGCAGGCCCTGCCCGCGGGCGGACTGGGCGACGTAGGACAGCGCCATGACGGCCGCGCGCGCCAGGTCGTCGCGGGCGGTCTGGACGTCGATGTCGAGCAGCGGTTTCAGACCCCACACGGGGGCGAGCATGGCGAGCGCGGACTGCACGTCGACGCGGATGTCACCGGAGTGGACCGGGATGGGGAAGGGCTCGGCGGCCGGCAGACCGGGGTTGAAGGCACCGTCGACCAGCAGACCCCAGACGTTCCCGAAGGAGACGTGCCCGACGAGGTCTTCGATGTCGACCCCGCGATAGCGCAGCGCACCGCCTTCCTTGTCGGGTTCGGCGATCTCCGTCTCGAACGCGACGACCCCTTCGAGCCCGGGTACGAAGTCGGACATCAGGCGGCTCCTCAAATAGTGCGAACACGCGCGGCTCCCGGCGTGATTCGCGGTCCGGCGCGGTCATCCCCGTTGATGCCCGGGACGGCCGATGGTCACCCGTGTGGGGACCCTCGGACCGGCCCCAAGATTTTGTCCGTTCCCGATGGACTGCGGAAGCGTGACATACGGCACACCCCCGGCGGTGTTCCTGCGGCAGGATGGCCCGCGTGACCGACCAGGACCTTGATCCCGCCACCATGCGCAAGCAGTACCGCTCGCAGATCGTCGAGGAGGAGAGTCTCGCCGAGGACCCGATGCGGCAGTTCGCCGCGTGGTTCCAGCAGGCCGCCGACGCGCACGTCTTTGAACCGAACGCGATGGTCGTCTCGACGGCGACCCCCGACGGCCGCCCCAGCTCCCGCACGGTGCTGCTGAAGCAGTACGACGAGCGCGGCTTCGTCTTCTTCACGAACTACGCGTCCCGCAAGGGCCGCGAACTCGACCTGAACCCGCACATCGCGCTCCTCTTCCCCTGGCACCCGATCGCCCGCCAGGTCATCGTCACCGGTACGGCGACCCGGATCGGCCGCGACGAGACGGCGGCGTACTTCCGCTCCCGCCCGCACGGCTCGCAGCTGGGCGCCTGGGCGAGCGAGCAGTCCAGCGTGATCGGCTCGCGCGCGGAGCTGGACCGCCGCTACGCAGAGCTCGCCGACCGCTACCCGGAGGGCGAACAGGTCCCCGTCCCGCCGCGGTGGGGCGGCTTCCGGGTCACCCCGGACGAGGTGGAGTTCTGGCAGGGCCACGAGAACCGCCTCCACGACCGCCTGCGGTACGTCCTGGACGGGGAGAAGTGGCGCATCGAGCGCCTCTGCCCGTAGCCGTGGGGCGCTGACCGGTCGGGCCCCGCCGCCCCGAGCGGGAGCCGGCCGGTCGGGCCCCTCGGGTCCCGGCCCGTCCCCCGCCTCCCCGAGTGGGAGCGGAAAACGCAGACGACCCGCGAGCTCGGGTCTCTCCCCTGCAGTGGGAGAGGCCGGCCGGACGTACCGGCGAGCCCGCGGGTCGGGTGACTGCTGTGGATTGGCGCCAGGCGATCCGCCGGGCACCGCACTGGGTGCGTGCGACGACGGGCGCTTAGCCCGCAGCCACCTCACGCGTCCGGTTTCCGTACATTTCGGGAACCACCTCCCTTCTCGTGTACGGCAGAGCCTAGGCACCCGCCCCCACCGGCACAACCGTTTATTTCGCGTGCCAATCCGCGGAAAGCGGTGTGGGCTGCGTCACGTTCCAGTTGAATGATCTGACGTGCCGCACACGCGAACACCTGCAGGGGGTGCCAGGTGAGTGCTTTCGGACGTGAGACCGCCGACGATCTGCTCGCAGCGCTGCTGGACGGGATGGACGCCGCCCTGTGCGCGTTCGACTCCGACGGTGTGATCACCCACTGGAACCGCGAGGCCGAGCGGATCCTGGGCTGGTCCGCGGCCGAGGCCGTGGGGCGCAAGGGGTTCGAGGGGTGGGCGGTGCGGGCCGCCGACGCGCAGGACGTGCAGGACAGACTCATGGCCGCCCAGGCCGTGCCCGGGCGGCAGGTGCACGAGTTCGCGCTGCTGACCAAGGACGGCGGGCGCGTCCTCGTACGGACCCAGTCCGCCGGGGTGCCGGGCGCCGACGGGAAGCCCGCCGGGGTGTACTGCGCCTTCAGCGAGGTGCACGCCCAGATCGACCTGGAGCGGTCCATCGCACTGAGCGAGGCCCTGCTGGACGACGCCTCCTGGGGCGTGGTCCTCGTCGACGTGGACCTGCGCCCGGCCGTCGTCAACGCGCACGCCGCCCGGGCCTTCGGCTCGGGCCGCACCGCCCTGCTCGGCCGCCCGCTCGGGGAGCTGCTGACCCAGGGCGTGGAGGAGCTGGAGGGCGCCCTCCAGCACGTGCTCGCGGAGGGGGCCCCGCCCGCGCCCGTCGAGCTGTGGGTGTCGGTGCGTACGGCCGAAGGGGTGCGGCGCCGGTGCTGGCGGTGCGGCTTCCTGCGGCTGGCCTCGCCGCTCGCGGAGGAGCCGGTGCCGCTCGGGGTGGGCTGGCTGTTCCAGGACGTCACCGAGGCCCGGCAGGCCCAGCTGGACACCGCGCAGCTGCGCTTCCGCGCGCACCAGCTGCACCGCGCGGGGCGGGCCGCCGCCGAGTGCGAGGACCCGGCCGAGGCGGCCGCCGTACGCCTGGAGTACGCCCTGGCCGGCTTCGCCGAGCACGCCCTGCTGGACATCCTGGACCCCTCGGCCGGCCCCGAGCGGCGCAGGCTCGTACGGTCGGCCGTCTCGCCCCCGGCGCTGCCCGGGCCCGGCGCGATCCCCGTACGGTACGAGGCCGGGCATCCGGCGCTGCAGGCGCTGGACCGGATCGGCTCGGTGCGGACCAGCGCCCCGCGCGGGCAGGCCGACGGGGAATGGGCGCGGGCCCGCCAGTGGCCCGAGGGCGCGGCGCACGTGCTGTGCACGGTGCTGCGCAGCCGGGGGCGGACCGTGGGGGCGCTGACCTTCGTACGCGGTCCCTCGCGGGCGGCCTTCGAGCGGGCGGACGCGGAGTACGCGGAGGAGGTCGCGGCCCGGGTGGCGGCCGATCTGGACCTGGCGGGCCACGCCCCGTAGCGACCCACGGCGTACGCCGTCCGGCGTCAGTGGCGGAAGAAGATCCGGTCCCCGTACTCCTGCATGACGCGGCCGTTCCACTCGTGGCCGCCGTCGACGTTGCCCGAGCGCAGGAGCGGGGGCTCGATGCCCCGGTCGACGAGCCCGCCGGCCGCCGCGGCCATGACCGCCTGCATGATCGCGCTGGTCACGACGGTGGAGGCGGGGGCGAAGGGGGCGTCGATGCCGTCGAGGCTGAGCTCGGCGTCGCCGACCGCGATCTTGCTGTCGAGGACCACGTCGCAGTGGTCCTTGAGGAAGGTGCCCGAGACGTGCCGCGACTTGGTCTCCGTCGCGTACGCCACCGAGGTCACGCCGATCACCTTGAGGCCGATCGCGCGGGCGTTCATGGCCATCTCGACCGGCAGGGCGTTGCGCCCGGAGAGGGAGATGATCACGAGGACGTCGCCGTCGGAGGCGGGGCTGCTGTCCAGGACGGCGCCGGCCAGGCCGTCGACCCGTTCCAGGGCGCTGCCCAGCGTCGCGGGCATGACGTCGATGCCGGCCGTGCCCGGAACGGCGAGGAAGTTCATCAGGGCGAGCCCGCCGGCCCGGTAGACCACGTCCTGGGCGGGCAGCGAGGAGTGCCCGGCGCCGAAGGCGAAGAGCCGGTTCCCGGCTGCCACGGCGTCGGCGATGAGGGAGCCGGCCTCGGCGATCCGCGCGGCCTCCTCGTCGCGCACCCGCTCCAGCAGGCCGATGGCCGCGTCGAGGAACTGACCGGCCAGCTTGCTCTCGCTCATACGCCGATGGCCCTTCCAGAGGTGGGGTACGTCCGTGTCCGCCGCTCACCGTGCGGTCTGGACCAAGGGCCTGTCAATACGAACGTCAATCCCGGCCGCGCGATGTCCGGCAGATGTCCGGGACTGGGCTTGACCCTCGGCACGGGACGGTTGTCGGCCCGATGCGTCAGAATTGGGGGCAGGGCCAGCGCACGCAATCCGAGGGGCACGAATGTCCGGACTGATCGATACCACGGAGATGTATCTCCGCACCATCCTCGAGCTGGAAGAGGAAGGCGTGGTCCCCATGCGCGCCCGGATCGCCGAGCGGCTCGACCAGAGCGGTCCGACGGTGAGCCAGACGGTGGCGCGCATGGAGCGGGACGGGCTGGTGTCCGTCGCCACCGACCGTCACCTGGAGCTCACGGAGGAGGGCCGGCGGCTGGCGACGCGCGTCATGCGCAAGCACCGGCTCGCCGAGTGCCTGCTCGTCGACGTCATCGGCCTGGAGTGGGAGCAGGTGCACGCCGAGGCCTGCCGCTGGGAGCACGTGATGAGCGAGGCGGTGGAGCGGCGCGTGCTGGAACTGCTGCGCCACCCGACCGAGTCTCCGTACGGCAACCCGATCCCGGGGCTGGAGGAGCTGGGCGAGAAGGCCGAGGCGGACCCCTTCCTGGCGGACGGCATGATCAGCCTGTCCGAGCTGGACCCGGGCAGCGAGGGCAAGACCGTGGTCGTGCGCAGGATCGGGGAGCCGATCCAGACGGACGCGCAGCTCATGTACACGCTGCGCCGCGCGGGCGTGCAGCCCGGTTCGGTGGTGAGCGTGACGGAGTCCCCGGGCGGGGTGCTCGTCGGCTCCGGCGGGGAGGCCGCCGAGCTGGAGGCGGAGATCGCCTCGCATGTGTTCGTGGCCAAGCGCTGACTGCCGACGCGAGTCGTTGACGGGAAGCCGTTGACGCGGAACCGCTGACGCGGGCGGGCGTTGACACAGGCGTTGATGCATCTGCGGACGTGTTGACGCGGATTTCGCCCGCGAGGCCACCCGTACGGCTCAGGATGTGGATGTGGGCGGTCCCGGCGCCTCGCGGCGCCGGGACCGGTCCTCCCCTGGCTGACCTGGAGCCCCGAGCTCTCAAGGTCATCCCCTTCGGACCGTCTTCCCCGAGCGGCCCGCCTCCCTGTTGAAAGGATCTCCATCGGCAGCGGCGCCCAATCCTTGAGCAAGGTCACTCGAAAGAGCGGTGTTGGCGGCAGAACGCCCGTTTTCGAATACGTGTTCGATAGTCTGGCCGGGAGTGAAGGGGGTGCATCCTCGGTGGTACAGCGCATCGATGTGACGGCGGCCGACGGCGTGCGTCTGGCCGCCTGGGAGTTCCTCGAACCGGCGGCCGAGCCGGCCGGCGGCCCCGCGGCGGGCCGAGCGGGCTCCGGTCAGGACACCCGCCCCGCCGTGCTGTTACTCCACGGGCTGATGGGCCGCGCCTTCCACTGGGCCGGCACCGCCCGCTGGCTCGGCGAGCACCGCCGAGTCGTGGCCCTGGACCAGCGCGGCCACGGCCAGAGCGACCGCCCGCCCGCCGACCGGGACATCCCGTCCGCCCTCGGCCGCGAGGCCTTCGTCGCCGACGCGGAGACCGTCATCGAGCAGCTCGGCCTGGCCCCTGTGACCCTGATCGGCCACTCCATGGGCGCCCTCACCGCCTGGCAGCTCGCCGCCCGCCGCCCGGACCTCGTCGAAGCCCTCGTCATCTGCGACATGCGCGCCTCCGCCCTCGGCGAAGCCTCGCAGCAGGAGTGGGAGGACTGGTTCCGCCGCTGGCCGCTGCCCTTCCCCACCCAGGACGCCGCCCGCCGCTGGTTCGGCGAGGACGACCCCCGGGTGGAGCGCCCCGACCCCGGCCGCGGCGCCTTCTTCGCCGAGGTCATGCACGAGGCCCCGGACGGCTGGCGCCCCCTCTTCTCCCGCCGCCAGATGCTGACGGCCCGCGAGACCTGGGTCCACGACGCCCACTGGGAGGAGCTGGCCCAGGTCCGCTGCCCGACGCTCGTGGTCCGCGGCCTGGACGGCGAGTTGGGCCGCGCCGAAGCCCAGGAGATGGTCCGCGTCCTCCCGGCCGGCCAGTACGCCGAGATCCCGGACGCGGGCCACTACCTCCACTACGACCACCCCACGGCCTGGCGCGAGGCCCTGGAGCCCTTCCTGGACGGCATCAAGGCAGCACAGATCTGAGCCGCCCGGCGGCAGTTCAGGCCTCGATGCGCACCCAGCTGTCACCGGCGCGCAACCACAGCACGCCATCACGTCCCTGCCCGCACCGCATGACGACCCGGCCGGGGAGGCGGACCCGCTCCTCGCCGGTGACCACGCACCCGTCGCCGACCAACAGGAGCCCTCCCCATCGGGGCGGGTTCGACCGGCCACGAGGAGGAACCGGGACTCCGGCAGCAGGGCCAGGTGACCGGGCCGCATGCCGATGCCGCCGACCGGTGTACGCCGCTCGCCCCGACCGGACACGATGAGCAACTCGGCGTCGAACGGCTGCTGTACGCGCCAACCGATCCAGCCCCTCGGGTACTTCCCGCGGCTCAGGTACCGCTCCTGGACCAGCATCACGGCGAGCGCGCCGTCGGGCCCCCGCGCTCCACCACAACGCACGCCACCCCGCCCGCGCATCCGCGGGGGCCAGGCTCCACGCGACAGGAAGTTCGCCAACGGCCAGGGGCATTCACCTTGATGACTCCGGGGGACTGCGCCACCCGAAGATCACCACGCTACACGGGAGGCGGGACCGGTGTCAGCGGGCTGTCAGCGGGGTCTCCGGGGTCTGTCAGGAGGCGCTGTCACTGTGACGACGTCACCAGGCAGAACCCCAGGAAAGAGGGACCACGATGAACGGCTACACCGCGGCACTGCAGATCCTGATCGCGCTCGCCTTCCTGAGCATCCCGCTCGTCCGCAGCCGCTACGGCGGGCGCGCGCAGGCCGCCGTCGAGGCCGAGCTGGCCCGGCAGGGCGTGCGGACCACGGTCATGGCCGAGAACGGGATGCGGGTCGACGCCGGTGGTCACGAGACCTGGGCGCCGGTCGGCATAGCCACGGCCCTGCTGGTCCCCGCCGCGTTCACCCTCGCCGGGAGCCCGGTCGCCGAGACCCTCTCCTGGATCATCCAGCCGCTCGTCGTCCTCGTGAACTGCGTGATCCTCTACTCGAACCTGACCGCCGTGCCGTCCGTGACCGCCGCCTTCGCGAAGAGCGGTGACGCCGAACTGCAGCGCATCGACGTCAGGTCCATGCTCGCCGCCGCCGAGACCGGCTTCCCCCGCTGGGTCATGCCCTACCTCCAGAACCTCCGGCACGTCGTCGTCTTCGCCGGATCGATCGCTGTACTCGCGGTTCTCATAGCCGGCTGAACCGGCCGCACCGGCCGCACCACCCCGAGCAGAAACCGCAGCCCTCCCAGGGAGTCATGACTCCTCTGGGAGGGCGGTTCTGTCGGTCCGACGACCGGCCGGGCTCCCTCAGCCCTTGCTCACCGCCAGCAGGATCTCCGGCAGCTTCCGGGCCACCGTCGGGGCCGCGAGGCGCAGGCCCGCCCAGGCCGCTAGCATGCCCCAGGCCACGCCCAGCGGGAGCAGCAGCCAGGAGATGCCCTGGTGGTCGGCCACGGCCAGCCAGATCGCCAGCGCGATCATCGGGGCGCAGATCACCGCCGACGTCAGCATGCCGCCGAAGATGCCCGCCCAGGCCAGCCCGCCCTGCCCCGGGGCGACGTTCTTGAAGGCGCCGTCCGTCGGGATGGAGTACGGGAAGCGGGCCGAGGCCAGCGCCCCCGTGCAGAGCATCGAGCCGAGCAGGGCCAGCGCCAGGCCCAAGGCCGCGGGCAGCCCGGTCCAGTTGCCGACGAGCGCGGCCGTGACCACCGTGACGAGCACCGTGTACGGGACGGTCACCAGGGCCAGCGCGGCGGCCCGGGCGCGCAGCTCCACGTACGCGTCGCGCGGGCCCGAAATGGTCTGCGCGACCATCCAGAACGCCGACGTGTCCTGCCCGAACTGGTTGTACATCTGCACGCCGAGCATGCCGGTGCCGAAACAGGCGAGGTAGAGGGAGCCCGTCCCCTGGAGGGCGTTGAAGACCGGGATGATCAGCCCGATCGCCAGCGCCGTCACCCAGGCGGACTTCGTCTTCGGGTCGCGGACCACGTAGCGCAGGGTGCGCTGCATGGCGGCCCCGGTCCGCCCGCCCGGCAGCAGCGACCAGAAGCCTCCCGCGCCGCGGTCCTTGGCCGGCTTCGCGGCCGCGAGGGTCGAACCGTCCGGTGTGACCATCAGCTTGGTCAGGCTGCGCTCCCAGAACCAGAGCAGCAGGACCAGCGCCCCGACCGTGAGGGCGAGCTGCGCCGCCGCCACCCCGTACGCGCCCTCGCTCGCCGAGTCCACCATGCCGACGGCCGTCGCCGGCGGCAGCCACCGCACCACCGCCTCGGCCGGCTCCAGCTGGGACAGCCCGCCCGCCTGGAACAGGCGCTGGCTGGCGAAGTTGGCCACCTGCGCGCCCACCGCGATCAGCAGACCGCTGAGCAGCGCCAGGTCACGCCCCTTGCGGCTGGTCAGCAGCCGCACGTTGGCCGTGGCCACCGCCCGGGCCAGGGCCACGCAGCCGAGCAGCAGCAGCGGTACGGCCACCACCGCGGCCGCCACCCCCGCGCCGCCCCGCGCGACCGCCAGCACCGAGCCGACGGCCAGGCACAGCGTGAACAGCGGCCCGATGCCGACCAGCGAGGAGGCCAGCAGGGCCCGTACGAGCGGACGCGGGCGCAGCGGCAGCATGACCAGCCGGCTCGGGTCGAGGGTCTCGTCCCCGGCGGGGAAGAACAGCGGCATGACGCTCCAGCCGAGCGCCAGGATCGCCGCCAGCAGCACGACGACGGTGCCCGCGTGGGCGTGGCCGTGCAGCATGGCCAGGCCGAGCGTGACGAAGAAGCCGACGACGAGGGCGAAGGCCAGCGTCGTGAACCAGACCACCTTGCGCTTCGAGGAGCCCTTCAGCCCGTTGCGCATCAGCGACAGCTTGAGGCGGACGAAGATCGCGGTCAGGGAGGCGGGGGCGGCGGCCCTGACGGTCGCGCTCGCCGTGCCTCCGCTCACGGTCGCGTTCGCGGTCATCGGGAGGCCGTCCCGGAGCCGCCGCCGAGCCATTCCAGGGAGTCCCCGGCCGCGTCGCGCCCGTGCGCGCCGACCAGTTCGAGGAAGGCGGCCTGCAGGGAGGGCGCGTAGCCCCGTACGTCGGCCAGCGGGCCCGCGGCGCGGATCCGGCCGGCGGCCATGACGGCCACCCAGTCGCACAGCGACTCGACGAGCTCCATCACGTGGGAGGAGAAGACGACGGTGGCACCGGACGCGGTGTAACGTTCCAGCACCCCGCGGATGGTCTGCGCCGACACCGGGTCCACACCCTCGAACGGCTCGTCCAGGAACAGCACTTCGGGATTGTGCAGCAGGGCCGCGGCCAGACCGATCTTCTTCCGCATGCCCGTCGAGTAGTCCACGACCAGCTTGTGCTGCGAACCCGCCAGGTCCAGCACGTCCAGCAGCTGCGTCGCCCGCTTGTCGGTCTCCTCGCCCGGAAGCCCCCGCAACCGGCCCATGTAGCCGAGCAGTTCGCGCCCCGACAGCCGCTCGAAGAGCCGCAGCCCCTCCGGCAGCACGCCGATCCGCGACTTCACCTCCGCCGGGTCCGCCCACACGTCGTGCCCGGCGACGACCACCCGCCCCATGTCCGGGCGCAGCAGCCCGGTCACCATCGACAGCGTCGTCGTCTTGCCCGCCCCGTTCGGGCCGACCAGACCGATGAACTTGCCCGCGGGCAGCTCCAGATCGATCCCGCCGACGGCCACCTGCTCGCCGAAGCGCTTCCACAGACCTTCCACCCGTACGGCGGACGGCGCGGATCGCGCGCCACCCGTCCCGTACGTCCCGCCCGTCGCATCACCCTGGTCCGGCATGCGCCTGCCTCTCGTCACGTCCCCGTTGGTCGTTCTCTCCTCACGATAGGAGGAGGGGGAGAGGCCCGAGCAGTTACTTATGTCATGAGTTTCCGGTCAGTAATGTCCCGGGAACACCCCAGGTCGGGGGCCCGCATCCGCCGCGTGGTCAGTGGTCAGCCCTGGCGCCGCTTGCGCTCCGCCGCCGCCTCGCTGCCGCACGCGTACGCCAGCGCGTCGATGAGCTCCTCCGTGTCCGGCAGCCACCGGTTCGCCGGCGTGGGCCGCCGCGCCCACTGCACCGCGCCCCGGCCGCCGAAGCGGGTGGGCGGAGCGGCCACGTACTCGCCCTCGCCGCGCGCCGTCAGGTCGATCGCGGACGGGGACCAGCCGAGCTTGCGCACCAGGTCCGGCACCTTCGCCCCGGCGCCCGGCAGTACGAAGAACAGCATCCGGTGGTCGGGCGTGAGGGTGACCGGCCCGATCGTGCGCTCCATCCGCTCCAGCCGCGCCAGCGCCAGGAACCCGGCGGCGTCCGGCACGTCCAGCGCGTCGAAGGTCCGGCCCGTCGGCATCAGGATCGAGGCCTCCGGCCGCTTCCCCCAGATCCGGCGGACCTGCACCGCGCTGCCGGTCGCCTGCGCCGCCCAGTCCTTCACCGCCGGGTGCGCCCCCGGGGCCACGCAGTCCTCCGCCCCGCAGGAGCACAGCTCCCGCCCGTCCCCGGGCTCCAGCCAGGTACCGGCGAAGACGTCCCAGTGCCGTTCTTCCGCGTACCGCACGGCATGGTCCAGCAGCAGTTCGCCGCGCTGCTTGGGGATGGGTGCGGTCTCCGTGACTCCGATGGTCTCTTCCACGCCCATCACAACTCCACGGGTCACCTGGGGTTACGGGCGTAAACCAGCCGGTGGGCGGAGCATCGATCCTGCACACGGGGCGCATCGGAGCACGCACGGGGGCGCGTGGGAGGTCGGGGCGCTGGAGTTGGGTAGCGACACGACGCAGAGCGGAAGATTCTCCGCACATCAGGCGGGAAGTGATCATTCCAACGATCACCCGCGGCCTCAGGGGGTTTTCATGGCAGCCAGGCCTCTCGTCGCCCGCCAGCCGAACGAACGGCTGCAGGCGCTCATCCAGGAAGCCGGGTGCTCCAACGCCGGGCTCGCCCGGCGCGTCAACATGTGCGGCGCGGAACACGGTCTCGACCTCCGCTACGACAAGACCTCCGTGGCCCGCTGGCTGCGCGGGCAGCAGCCGCGCGGCCGGGCCCCCGGCATCATCGCCGAGGCGCTCGGGCGCAAACTCGGCCGGACCGTCACCATCGACGAGATCGGCATGGCCAACGGCAAGAACCTCGCCTCCGGCGTCGGCCTCCAGTTCTCCCCGACCGTCGTCGGTGCCATCGAGCAGGTCAGCGAGCTGTGGCGCAGCGACGTCGGCCGCCGCGACTTCCTCGCCGGATCGAGCGTGGCCGCCTCCGCGCTCGTCGAGCCGAGCCGCGACTGGCTGATCACCGGGGCGGACCCGCAGGTGGCGCGCAGCGGCGGCTCGCGCGTCGGCATGTCCGACGTCGAGGCCGTGCGCGCCACGACCGAGGCGCTCAAGGAGCTCGACCACCGCTTCGGCAGCGGGCACGTACGTCCGGTGGTCGTGCACTACCTCAACTCGGTCGTGTCCGGGCTGATCGGCGGCTCGTACCGGGAACCGGTCGGCCGGGCCCTGTTCGCGGCGGTGGCCCGGCTCACGGAACTCGCCGGCTACATGGCGGTGGACACCGGCCAGCCGGGCCTGGCGCAGCGCTACTACATCCAGGCGCTACGGCTGGCCCAGGCGGCCGGCGACCGCTCGTACGGCGGCTACGTCCTGGCGGCGTCCATGAGCCACCTCGCCGCCGAACTGGGCAACCCGCGGGAGATCGCGCAGCTGGCCCGGGCCGCCCAGGAGGGCACCCGCGGGCAGGTCACCCCGCGGGTGGAGGCCATGTTCTACGCCGCCGAGGCGCGCGGGCACGCCCTGCTCGGGGACGCCAGGGCCACGGCGGTGCTGTCGGGGCGGGCGGTGACGGCCCTCGAACGGGCGGAGCCGGAGTCGGGCGACGACCCGGTGTGGATCCGCCACTTCGACCAGGCCTACCTCGCCGACGAGCTGGCCCACTGCCACCGGGACCTGGGCCAGGCGGACGCGGCGGCGAGGCGGGCGGAGGAGGCGCTGCGGGGCCTCCCGCCGGGCAAGGCCCGCCGCCGGGCGATCGGCCTGCTGCTGCTGGCGGCGGCGCAGGTCCAGCAACGCGAGGTGGAACAGGCCTGCCAGACGGCCACCCGGGCCGCGGACCTCCTGGAGGGCCTCCGCTCGAACCGCGGCGCGGAATACCTGGAGGACTTCCGCACCCGCCTGGACCCGTACCGCGAGGAAGCCGCGGTCCGCGAGTTCGGCGCCCGCCTGGAGATCCGGGTCGCCGGCTGATGGCTCCGCCGTTCGCTGAGCTTGGCCATCGGCAGCACGAACGAGTGAACGGGCGGCGTTGTGGGCGCGCACCGTCGACGGAATCGCCATTCTGGCCGGAGGCGGACAGAACTACTGTGCGGGTTGGTGAGAAGGCGCGTGGCACGCCGTGGAGGTACGCGGAGGCGCGAGCTGCGTGTGCCGGCTGGTCCGTTCACCGTGTCGGCTCCGACCGGTGCACGTATTCGGGATCGTCTGCGCCTGTCCGCCCGGGATGCCGAGGTCTTCCGGGGCGTCGGCGGACATCTGGGCCGGTACGCCCGGTCTGATCTGGCTGAGCGGGTGCGGATCGGGATGGTGCCGGCTAAGGACAATCGGCGGGCAGAGCGCAAACGGGCGCTGACCCGGGTGTCGTCGTCTCGGTGGGCGGGGGCGATCACCCGCGCGTCGGAGGATCAGTACCAGCTCTCGCTGCGGTGTCTGTTCGATGAGCGGGCGTCGTTGCGCCGGGCCATCGCCAAGATCGGGAAGCGTTTGGCGGTACCGTGCGGGCGGTGTGTGGGCGGTGTCCGTGGATATCGGAACGGGGCCGAACGTGCCCAGAAGCAGTGCCGGTTACAGGTGCTGACCGCGCGCCTCGCTGAGGTGGAACGGCGTATCAAGGCCGGGCACCCGGCGATGGTTGTCGGTGGCCGGAGACTGGCGAAGATACGGCACCGCCTTGCGGATGCCCAGATCACCGAGGCCGGGTGGCGGGAGCGGTGGGATGCGGCCCGTATGTTCCTGACCGCCGACGGTGAGTCCGGCGCACCCTTCGGGAACTACACGATCACCGTGAACCCGGCCGACGGCTCGGTCACCCTTGTCCTGCCCGAACCGTTGCGGCACCTGGCGAACGCGCCGCGCGGCCGCTACCGCCTCGACTGCACGGTCACCTTCAACCACCGGCGTGAGGAGTGGCTGGACCGGATCACCGCCAACCGTGCCGTCCGCTACGACATCACCCACGATTCCGTCCGCGACCGCTGGTACCTCGACGCCTCCTGGTCCACCCCCAAGACGGTGCTGCCCACACCCGCCGAGCTGGCCGCCACGGACATCCGGTTGCTGGCCGTGGACCTCAACGCGGACCACTTCGCCGCGTGTGTCGTGGATGCTCACGGCAATCCGGTCGGCGAGCCGGTCACCGTGCCCACCGACCTGAGCGGCCCCGCATCACAGCGCGACGGGCGCCTGCGGGCCACGATCACCGAGCTGATCAACCTGGCCAAGACGAACGGCTGCGCCGGTCTGGCGATCGAGAACCTCGGCTTCGACGACGCCCGGGCCACCGGCCGCGAAACCACGGGACGCGGCAAGCGCGGCAAGACCTTCCGCCGCACCGTCTCCGGACTCCCCACCGCACGCTTCCGGGAACGACTGCGCGGCATGGCCCACCACCGCGGCCTCCTCGTCATCGCGGTCGATCCCGCCTACACCTCCCGCTGGGGAGCCCAGCACTGGAAGATGCCGCTCCAGCGGCAATCGAAGACCGCCGTCGTCACGGGCCACCATGCGGCCGCGGTGGCGATCGGCAGGCGCGCCCTGGGACACGGGCTACGGCGTCGGCCAGGTGTGACCGCACACGACCAGAGGATCGTCGCGCGGAGAGCTACCGGCCAGACCGTCCCCCACCCCAGGACACGCGGGACCACGAGCCCGCCAAGGACCACAGGCACCCCATGCGGGGGCAAGACCTGCGAGAGCCGAAGCGACCAGCTCGCGCTGTTCCCAGTCCCCCAAGACCGTTCGGGGAGACAACCGGGCTGTCCGGTTCACGGTGAATCGGCCGACGTTGGCCGCCAACCGCAGGGACGGTAGCGTGAGCCGACGGTTCCGTAGGTTCGGGCGAGTCGGAGAAGGAGTCCCGGTGACGGAGAACGGACAGGGGGGCGTTCCCCAGCAGGGTGCCCCGTGGGGTCCGGCGTACCCGGAGCAGCCGCCGGCGCAGCCGGGGTATCCGGCCCAGGCCCCGGCCCAGCCGCAGGGGCAGGACGGGCCGGCCTATGGCTACCCCCACGCCTATCCGGCGGAGCCGGGGCACGTGGTGGGGCCCGGGTACGAGGGGCCGGGGCAGCCGCACGGCTACGGCTATCCGCCGCTGCCGGAGGCGGCCACGCAGTACATTCCGCCGGTGCCGGGTGGTCCCGCGGGTCCCGGTGGGGCGGCGAGCCCGTTCGCGGCGGCCGTGCCGGGTGCTTCCGCCGGGCGTGACGAGGCCGCTACGCAGTACATTCCGCCGGTGCCGGGTGGTCCCGCGGGTCCCGGTGGGGCGGCGAGCCCGTTCGTGGCGGCCGTGCCGGGTGCTTCCGCCGGGCATGATGACGCCGCTACGCAGTACATCCCGCCCGTGCCGGCCGCGCCCGGCGGGCGTGACGAGGCCGCGACGCAGTACATCCCGCCCGTGCCGGCCGGGCCCGGTGCCGGCGCGGCCGCCGGGTTCGACGGGTTGTTCCGGGGGGACGACTCCGTCGGGCAGACCCAGCAACTGCCGCCGGTCCAGGAGCCGGTGCTGCGGCAGCCGCCGCCGCGCCCGTATCCGCCGCGTGCGCAGGGCCCCGTACCGCCGCAGCAGCAGATGCACCACCAGCCGCAGTACGCCCCGCCCCCGCCGCCGGAGGCACCCCGCAGGGTGTCGCCCGGGATCATCGTCGCGCTGGTCGTCGGCCTGGCCGTCGTCGGGCTCGGCGTCGGCTCGCTGCTCGGTGACGGCAAGCCGCAGAACAACGATCCGGGCGCGGTGCCCTCCGCCCCCGCCACCAGCGGCGGCTCCGCGGCGCCCGGCGGCGAGGCGCCGGTGGACCCGGGCCGGCCGCAGGCCGTCCAGCTGGACAAGCTCCTCGAGGACAGCAACGACAGCCGGGCCGCGGTGATCAAGGCCGTGGACGACATCAAGAGCTGCAAGAACCTCGACCAGGCGGCCTCCGACCTGCGCGACGCGGCCCGCCAGCGCGAGGAGCTCGTCACCCGTCTCCAGGAGCTGAAGCTGGACCAGCTCCCGGACAACGCGCGGCTGACCGCGGCGCTCACCAAGGCCTGGCAGTCCTCCGCGGCGGCCGACAACAGCTACGCGGCCTGGGCGCAGGACGTGGCCGCCGACCGGGGCGACAAGGGCGACAAGGGCTGCAAGGACGGCAAGGCGAAGAACAGCGACAACGCGGCCGCCGGCAACAAGGCGAGCGGCGAGGCGACGAAGGCCAAGGAGTCGGCCGCGACCCTGTGGAACAACATCGCGAGCAAGTACGGCCTCACCAAGCGGGACAAGTCACAGCTGTGAGCAGCAGGAGGGCTGTCTGGCAGAGGCTGTTCGGCGGCGGTCCGCAGCCGGGGGCGCACCCGGATCCGCAGCCGGAGGCCCAGCCGCTGACCATGGCGCGGATCACCGAGCCTCTGACCCGGAACATGGCCGAGCTGGAGGGGGACTTCAGCGCGGACGGGATCCGCAAGCTCGGGCACCCCGTCCCGATGCTGGTCGGCAACAACGGGTCGGAGCTCCTGGAGCTGTTCCTGGAGCCCGTCGGCCAGGACTACTGGCTGCTGCCCGGCGAGGACGTCGTCGTGACCTCGTACGGGTCCCCGGGCGCGTACGGGACCTAGGCGGCGCGCGGGGCTGCTTCCAGGGTGCTCGTCATGTCCACGGACTGCTCGCCCGGTTGGGCGATGAGGCGGCCGGACTGGACGATCTGGAAGCTGACCCGGCCGTTGACCATGCGGGGGAAGCCGGCGACGGCGCGCATGTCCTGGTAGCGCCAGCTCAGGTCCGGGGTGAGGCCGCCGGTCTTGACGGCCTGCGACTGGTTCAGCGCCCGCGAGACCTTGCGGGCGCTGATGTCCTCGCCCTCCTTGAAGCGCTTCACGACCTCGTTCAGCACCGTGTACGCGATCCAGGTGGTCTGCGTCCCGCTGTCGTCGGGGTCCACGGAGTCGTCGCCGAAGGCGTAGTCGGAGATCACCTTGCGCATCGGCTGCCAGAGCGGGTCGGTGGCCACCGGGTACCAGCTGGTGACGTACGCGCCCTCGAAGGGGCTCTCCCGGCCGCCGGTGCGGTCCACCAGCGCCTGGCTGACACTGCCGAGGACGGAGGAGATCTGCGGCTTCTTGTTCTTGACGTCCTCGCGGCGGAAGGCGTCGAAGAAGGTCTCGGTGCGCTCGCCGAGCACCGCCGTCACGCAGCCCCGCTCCTTGGTGGCGGTCGCGTTGGTGAGGGCCTGGCGGGCCTGCGTCGTGAAGTCGGCGGAGTCCTCGGCGGCGCGGATGTCGGAGGCGTCGGCCATCTGGTTGGCCCGGAGCCCGGAGTTGAGCAGGACCGGCAGCGAGTCGCCCGCGAGGGTGTCCGGGCGGACCAGGGCGACCTGGCTGCAGGCGCGGCCCAGCTGGTGGCCGGCGCCGGCGAGGAGGACGGGCTGGCCGCCGTTGACGGGGTAGGAGAGCGGGGACTGGAACTCCTCGGAGGAGACCCCGTACCCGCCGATGAAGGGGATGCCCTCGGCCTCCAGCGGGGCCATGAAGGCGCGCCCGTGCTGGCTGTAGGAGCCGACGACGGCGACGGCCTTCTCGGCGATGGCCTTGCGGGCGCAGTCGGCGGCGCCGTTGGGGGTGTTCTTCTCGTTGCAGGTCAGGACGCGGAGCTTGTGGCCGTTGATGCCGCCCTTGGAGTTCACCCAGCGCTCGTACGCCTTGGCCATGCCGGGCATTCCGGGCATGTTGGTCGCTTTGGTGTTCTCGGGGGCGAAGGTCATGACGGTGATGGTGTCCCCGGAGCCCCCCGAGCCTCCGGGGAGCACCCCGCATCCGGCGACGAGGCACGCACCCAGGGTCGTGGCCAGGAGGGTGCGGGAGAGGTGTGCTGTGCGTCGCCGATCGGTCATGTCCATGCACCATTCCGCCCCGCGGGTAACGGAGTAGTGAGGTGTACACAACATTCGGTGACGCCAAGGTGAATTGCCGGGGGGAAGCTTCGCCTCCGTTTGTTCACCAGTGCCTGAAGATCGCGCAGAGCGGGAACGTACGATCGAGAGCGTGACATTCGCCCAAGGTTCGAAGAACTCTTCCCGCCGCGGCGGCCGCTCCTCCACCATGGGCGGCATGCCCCTCAATGACATGCCGTGGTGGCGCTGGCGCAGCAACGTGCGCTCGGCGCTGCACATGCTCTCCGATCCGGCCTTCCACGAGGACACCTGGCTGGCCGGCCTCGAAGGCTACGGGGACGTCACCGACGCCGTGTACCGGCTCGTCGAGGACACCTGGCTCGACAGCTGGTCCGCGGAGAAGTACGTCGGCACGATCTTCCGCGACTCCCAGGAGGCGGCCCTCGTCGACCTCGCCGTACTGCGGGTGCTGCGCATCCTCCACCAGGTCGGCCCCGACGCCCCCGTCTCCGCCTACCTGGAGCACCACGCATGGCCCGAGGCCGTCCGCGCCGCACGCGAGGCACACGTACGCCTGGCCACGGCGGACGGCGACGACCCGGACGCCCGGCCGCGGTCGCTGGAAGTGTTGAGGATCCTCACCCGAACCGTGTGAAAAACTTCGGGGTCATGAGCGACCCGCACCCCGAGGCCCAGGCCCAGCAGCAGCCCCAGTACGTCCTGACCATGTCCTGCCCCGACAAGCAGGGCATCGTGCACGCCGTGTCGAGCTACCTCTTCATGACCGGCTGCAACATCGTGGACAGCCAGCAGTTCGGAGACCGGGAGACCGGGCTCTTCTTCATGCGGGTGCACTTCGAGGCCGAGCCCGCGGTGACGGTGGAGAAGCTGCGCGCCAGCTTCGCCGCGATCGGCGACTCGTTCAAGATGGACTGGCAGATCCACCGCTCCGAGGAGCGCATGCGGATCATCCTGATGGTGTCGAAGTTCGGCCACTGCCTCAACGACCTGCTGTTCCGCTCGCGGATCGGGGCCCTGCCGGTCGAGATCGCGGCCGTGGTGTCCAACCACACCGACTTCGCGGAGCTGGTCGGCTCGTACGACATCCCGTTCGTGCACATCCCGGTGACGAAGGACACGAAGGCGGAGGCGGAGGCGGAGCTGCTGGAGCTCGTACGGGCCGAGAACGTCGAGCTGGTGGTGCTCGCGCGGTACATGCAGGTGCTGTCGGACAACCTGTGCAAGGAGCTGAGCGGGCGGATCATCAACATCCACCACTCCTTCCTGCCGAGCTTCAAGGGCGCGAAGCCGTACCACCAGGCGCACGCGCGGGGTGTGAAGCTGATCGGTGCCACGGCGCACTACGTGACGGCGGACCTGGACGAGGGGCCGATCATCGAGCAGGAGGTCGAGCGGGTGGGGCACGAGGTCACCCCCGACCAGCTGGTGGCGATCGGGCGGGACGTGGAGTGCCAGGCGCTGGCCCGCGCGGTGAAGTGGCACAGCGAGCACCGCGTGCTGCTGAACGGCTCCCGCACGGTGGTCTTCGCCTAGGCCCAGGCCTTGGCGGCCGGCGACCCCGTTGTGCCGCTGCCGGCTGAACGTGCCCAGCGAGACTGGCCAGGTGCGGCTCAGGGATCCGGGGCTCCGCCCCGTACCCCGCTCCTCAATCGCCGGAGGGGCTGAGATCGCCTCGCGAGACTGGCCAGGTGCGGGTCAAAGACCGGGGCTCCGCCCCGTACCCCGCTCCTCAATCGCCGGCGAGGCTGAGATTGCCGCCTGGGGTCGGGGACGGGGTGGGGTGTCGGCCGGGACTAAAACGAGATGAATTCGGCGCACGCTCCCGTCCGGCAGAGCCGACCCGGAAAGGGCGCCG
>NZ_JBICYR010000046.1:0-21363 GCF_043201175.1 Streptomyces sp. NPDC048337 | reverse complement strand
GTGGGGGGCTGCGGGCCCGGGGCGCCGCCCCCCCCCGCGCCGGGGGCCCCCCCCCCCCCCCCCCGGCACGACACGGAAGGACGATGAGACTGACGGGAAACCCCCAACCCCTCCCTGAGACCGACCAGCCCAGACCCCGACCCCCCACCCCCCACCCGCGTGAGTACCGGATGAAGACCCCGCCCCGGCACAAGCGCCCCTCTTCACCTCGCCCCCACCCTCCCCCCACGTAGGGTGACCCCAGCAGCAAACCAGGACGTACCGCACCAAAGGGATCACCCGTGGACGAGCAGCCCGTGAACGAGCAGCCGCAGCCGGACGCCCAACCACATCCCACCCCCACCCCCACCCCCACCGGACAGCCCTTCCCCCCGCCCCGGCGCGGGGCCGACTGGATGTTCGGTGGGGTGTACGGGACCGTGCTGGCCAGTGGGCTGCTGGCCGCGCTGGATCAGAAGGGCGGGGACTACACGCCGTTCTACGACGCCAGCTGGGTGCTCGTCACAGCGGCCGCCGCCGGTCTCGCGCACGGGTACTCGCACCACATGACCACCCATCAGCGCGGCTCCGCCCGCCACCGGTGGCAGCTGCTGACCCGGGCGCTGTGGAACGAGTGGCCGATGATCGCGGCCACCCTCCCCACGGTCCTGCTGCTGGTCATCGCGGGGCTCGCCGACTGGGACTCGTACGGGGTCACCGCCGTCGGCCTCGGCCTGAACACCGCGCTGCTGTTCGCCTGGGGCTCCTTCGTGGCGATCCGGGTCGGCTACCGGCTCCGCTCCGCGCTGCTCATCGGCCTGGCCGACGCCACGATCGGCCTGGCCATCATCGTGGCGAACGCCGTCATCAAGTAGCGCCCCCCACCTGCCCCTCCGCCTCCGCCAAAAGCTCCGTCAGCCGCGCCCCGAACTCCGCCCCCCGCGGATCCGGAACCCCCGTCCGGGCCGCCGTGAGCAGCGCGTCCAGGGCTCGCCCGTAGGCGCCCGGGACGTCGCTCCACCCGGGGAGCGCGTGCACTCCCTCGGCTCCGCGCAGTTCCAGGCCCACCCCGGCGGCCGCGCGCGGGGCGCCCAGGCTGAGCACGGCGGTGCTGGCCGCGCCGGAGGTGTGGCGGAGGGCCAGTTGGACCACGTCGGAGGGGCCGCGGGTGGCGCTGACGGCGGTGACCTCGCCGAGGATCGGGATCAGCACGGAGAGCGCGTGCGGGCCGACGTCCCACAGGCCGCCCTTGGCCTTGCGCCAGGGCGAGTCGGCGTACGCGCTGGGCGTGCCGTCGGGCGGGAAGACGGCGCCGAGCCAGTGCGCGGAGGCGGTGAACCAGCCCGATCGTCCGGCCTGTTCCGCGACCCATCCGGCCGTCGGCTCGGCGAAGCGCAGGGTGAGGAAGACGATGGAGGCGACCCCGTGCCGGGTCACGGCGTCGGCGACGGCCCGGGCGTCGGCGACGGTCGTCGCGACGGGCTTGTCGAGCAGGAGGTGGCAGCCGGCGGCGGCCGCGCGCACGGCGAGCGGGGCCTGGACGTCCGGCGGCAGGGCGAAGGCCACGACGTCACAGTCGGCGAACAGCGCGCCGGGGTCTTCGTACACCTTCACGCCGTACTCGCCCGCCAGCTCGGCCGCGGCCTCGGGCCTGCGGCCCCACACCCCGGCGAACTCGGAACCGGTGTGCGCGGCGAGCGCGGGGGCGTGCGTACGGTGCGCCCAGGGGCCGGTGCCCAGCAGTCCGACCCGGGGTCGGCGGCCTGCGGGGACCTGCTGGGCGGCACTCTCGACGGGGCTCTCGGCGGGGTCTCCGGCAGGGTTCACATCAGACAAAATGCTCACCCGACCAGTCTGCCCCACCCGGACGGAGGCTCCGCCACCAACCCGCCGCCGACCCGCACAACCCACCCGACCTGCGGCGTAAACGTCGGTAACACGGGGTTCACACGCGGGCAACGGATGGGAAATCGCGACGGGGCACGCTGCGGTCATCACCGCAGCGTTGAAGCAGGCAATGAAGCAAGCGACGAAGCAGCGACCAGCAGCACCGCAGAGTCTGAGGATGGGGCCCCGTGAGCTACAAGGCTGAGTACATCTGGATCGACGGCACCGAGCCGACGGCGAAGCTTCGCTCCAAGACGAAGATCCTGGCGGACGGCGACGCGCTGCCGATCTGGGGCTTCGACGGATCGAGCACCAACCAGGCCGAGGGCCACGCCTCCGACCGCGTCCTGCAGCCGGTCTTCTCCTGCCCGGACCCGATCCGCGGCGGGGACAACGTCCTGGTCCTGTGCGAGGTCATGAACATCGACATGACCCCGCACGAGTCGAACACCCGCGCGCTGCTGCGTCCGATCGCCGAGGAGTTCGCGGAGCAGGCGCCGATCTTCGGCATCGAGCAGGAGTACACCTTCTTCGACGGGTCCCGCCCGCTCGGCTTCCCGGTGAACGGTTTCCCGGCGGCGCAGGGCGGTTACTACTGCGGTGTCGGCTCGGACGAGATCTTCGGCCGCGAGATCGTCGAGAAGCACCTGGACCACTGCCTCGCGGCGGGCCTGAGCATCTCCGGCATCAACGCCGAGGTCATGCCCGGCCAGTGGGAGTTCCAGGTCGGCCCGGTCGGCCCGCTGGAGGTCTCCGACCAGCTGTGGATCGCGCGCTGGCTGCTGTACCGCACCGCCGAGGACTTCAACGTCTCGGCGACGCTGAACCCGAAGCCGGTGAAGGGCGACTGGAACGGCGCGGGCGCGCACACCAACTTTTCCACGAAGGCGATGCGCGAGGACTACCGCGCGATCGTCTCGGCGTGCGAGGCGCTGGGCGAGGGCAGCAAGCCGCTCGACCACGTGAAGAACTACGGTGCCGGCATCGACGAGCGTCTGACGGGTCTGCACGAGACCGCCCCGTGGAACGAGTTCAGCTACGGCGTCTCGGACCGCGGCGCCTCGGTCCGCATCCCGTGGCAGGTGGAGAAGGACGGCAAGGGCTACATCGAGGACCGCCGCCCGAACGCGAACGTGGACCCGTACGTGGTGACCCGCCTCATCACGGACACCTGCTGCACGGGCCTGAAGAAGGACGGCCTGGTCTAAGACCGCGGCACACCCCGAAGCACCCCGCAGCACCTCCCAGCACCCCGCAACGCCCGCCGAGCCCCAGGCCCGGCGGGCGTTGCCCGTGTCCGGCGCGGCCGCGGAAAGGGGTGAAGATATGTCGGAATTATTGCGGTCCGGTGAGGACTTGATCTCGGAATTCGAGATGTGCCTCCACTCATTGAGACGAGGTCTGCCCCGGACGGCCGGCGTCTGCTTGAATACGGCCATGGCCAGCCACTCATACACCTCGTCAGGTCGCAGCGACCTCGAGCCGTTCTGGCCTTCCCGTCAGGATCACGATTTCGACCGGGTGTGTTGCCGCGCGAAGAACGCGCCGGCCCTCTAACGCCTCCGGGATCTCCCACCTGATCTTCCCCGAGGCCTTCGGTCTGCGCGGTACGACATCGACGACGTACGTACGTCTCCTGCCGACCACTCCGCGTGAAAGAGCTGACCACTCATGGCGAACACCCGTTCCATCACTTCTGCCGCCTCCGCTGCGACCTCCGCCCTGACCTTCCCTCCCAGTCCGCGCCACCGGCTGCGCGCCGTGGACCGAGACGAGGTGGCCCGGGTCGTGGATCTGCTCCCGCCCGGCGCCACCTGGCTTCCCGCGCCCCAGCACACCCTGCCGGCGCTGCCGGGCCACCCGCCGATGGTCGGTTACCTGGTCCTGGTACCCGCCGACCAGCAGCCGCCGATCGCCTTCGCCCCGCAGGCGGTGGCCGCCCCCGCCCCGCCGGCCGCCCCGGCCCCCCAGCCCCCGGCCGCCGCGGGCGACGCGCTGGTCCGCATCGACTCGGCGCAGCGCACCGCCGAGGTCGACGGGGAGGTACTCGACCTGACCTACCTGGAGTTCGAGCTCCTGGCCCACCTGGTGAAGCACCCGCACCGGGTGCACAGCCGGGACCAGCTGGTGACCACCGTCTGGGGCTACGGACACGTCGGCGACGGGCGGACCGTGGACGTCCACATCGCCCGTCTGCGCCGCAAGCTGGGCGCGTCCCACCGCGGCGCGATCCAGACCGTGCGCCGGGTGGGGTACAAGTACGCCCCCTGACGGGCCTGTCGGTCGACCGCGCACGGCGGGCCCGTACTCCCGAGGGGAGTACGGGCCCGCCGGCATTCCCGGCCAGGGCTAGGCGGCCGGGGTCGGCGCCTTCGCGCGGCTCCGTGCCACGAAGCCCAGGGTCAGGTCGACCACCAGGAACGCGACCAGGCTGATCCCGAGCAGCGGGACGAACCAGCCGACCACCGCGGTCACCGCCACCAGCGGCAGCAGCACGGTCACCGGCAGCCTGCGCCAGGCACCGCGCGGCTGGGCGCGGCCGACGGAGAGCCTGCGGTCCTTGGTCGGCCGGCGCAGCCACCACATCCGGTAGCCCCAGAAGACGAGGAACATCAGCGCGACGGCGAGCGCGGCCAGCGCGAGCTGGTTGACGAGCCCGAAGGTCTGGCCCATGTGCAGGTCGATGCCGAAGCGGGTCATCTTGGCGAGCAGCGGGTAGTCGGCGAAGCGCAGTTCGTCCATGACCCGGCCGTCGGCGGGGTCGATCGAGACGGCGTCCAGGTGCACCGGCACCTGCTTGTCCTTCTCCTTGACCACGTACCCCTTGCCCTTGGCCGGGAGCGTCACCTGGAGGTACTCGGTGACGCCGGCCGCCCGGGCGGCCGCGACGGCGCGGTCGATGCCGACGTCGGCGGTCGGGGCGGGCGGCGGCATCTCCATGCCCTCGGTCCTGGGGGTCCCCCCGGACGGAGTCTGGGGGATGTGTCCGGCGTGCTCGTCGCCGCCCGCGGAGTCCGAGCCGGGGGTGAGCTTGGCGGAGACGGTCGGGGTGGCCCCGCCGAGGCTGTCCTGGAGCTGCCCTATGTTCTCGCCGGCGTACTTCGACCAGGTCAGGCCGGTGGCGGAGAGGACGACGAGGCCGGCGACCGACCAGAGTCCGACGGTCCCGTGCCAGGACAGGGTCCGGCGGCGGCCGGTGGCCGCGCGGTCGGGGAGGACGAGGTCGGCCCTGCGCCCCCGCCTGCGGCCGGTCCACAGGGCGAGTCCGCCGAGGGCGACGACCCACAGCCAGCTCGCGGCGAGCTCGCTGTAGTTCCGGCCGAACTCCCCGAGCTGGAGGCTGGAGTGGAACTCGCTCAGCCAGGCCCGCAGCGGAAGCGCGTCACCGGAGGTGGTGAGCTGCCCGCGCACGTCGGCCGTGTACGGGTCGACGAACACGGTGCGGGTCTGGCCCTCCTCCAGCCCCGGGGCCTCCATGACCACGCGGGTGGTCGCGTCGGCTTCGGGCGCCGGCGCGACGCCGGTGACCTTGCCCTCGGGTACGGCGGCCTTGGCGGCCGCGACCTGCTCGCTGAGCGGCAGGGCGCTCTCGCCGACGCGGGCGACGGTCAGCTGGTCGGAGTAGACGATCTTCTCGGCCTGCCAGGAGCCGGCGTACAGCAGGCCGGTGGCGGCGGCGAGGAACAGCAGCGGGGCGATGAGCAGGCCCGCGTAGAAGTGCATGCGCAGGAGCAGCGGCCGCAGGGCGGCCCAGCTGCCGGGGCTCTTCTTGGGTGTGTCGGCGGGGGCGTCCGGGGTGCGGGCGTCCTGAACCTCGTCAAGTGACATGGGGGTCCTAGGTGTTGGCGAAGACATGGGGAAACCGGCCCCAGGTCTCGCCCCCCCTCGCCGAGGAGGGTGCGCCGGTTCAGGCGCGGGCAGGACGGCCGGGGGCCGTGGCGCGGGGGACTCGGCCCCCGGGCGGCCCGCGGCGCACCACGGCATGGGCGTGCACGGCCCCGCGCAGGCGGCGCGGCCGTTCGTGGTACGGGGCGTGGAACGCGGGCGGGGCCGCCGGGGCCGCCACCCGTTCCCGTACGAGGGTCAGTGCGCGGGAGAGCGGCCGGGCCGCGTGCACCGCGGCGGCGCCCAGGGTCCGGGCCAGCCGGAAGAGGGCGGCTTCGCCCCACGCCACCCAGGCGGCGCAGAACAGTCCGGCGAGCACGTGCGCGGCGATCATCCCGGCTCCGCCGTGACCGGCCATGACATGTCCGGCTGCGATGTCGTGTCCGCCCATGGCCTGCTCGGCCATCCCGGCCATGTCCGCCATGCCCGTCACGTCGGCCGGCCCGGCGGGGTCGGAACTCGCGTCCATCTCCATGCCCGGCATGTGGCGGTGCGCGGGCGCGGCCGTCTGGCTTCCGGAGAAGACGAGGTGCAGCACTCCCTGCACGGTGAGCAGGGCCGCGGTGATCCCCGCGGGCCCCCGCCGTCGCCCGGCGGCGAGCCAGGCGAGTCCGCCGGTCACCGCGAAGGCACCCAGAAGGCCCATCAGCGGAATATCCGTGCCGGACATGTATGAATGCCCCACCGCACCCAATGCGGTACACACCGCCGCGAACATCGCGGCCCGCGTGGCGCGCATCGGCGCGTGGTTCCGTGACATGGCCGGAACATGTTCCCACGGGGCCCGGTGCCGCCCGCAAGAGGGCCGTATCCGATCATGGTCGGGTGAATCCAATTCCCCTGGGAGCGGTCTACGCGGGCGGGGTCCAGCTCGGGGCGCACGCCCTGGAGCGCAGGGCGCCGGCCGAGCGGGAGCAGCTGCTCCGGAGCTGCTCGACGAATGTCGACAACCTCGCCTCCGGGCGCTGGGAGACGCTGCTGACCAGCGCCTTCGTCGTCGAGGAGCCCATGCCGCTGCCCTACGCGCTGCTGCTGGTCGCGGTCCTCGGCTACGCGGAGTACGCGTACGGCGCGTGGTGGACGGCCGCGGTGTTCCTGTTCGGGCACGCCACGGCGACGCTCCTCGTCTACGGGGCCCTGCGCGGGACGGCCGATCCGCGGACCCGGCGCGCCCTGGACGTGGGGACGAGCTACGGGTTCAACGCCGTGCTCGGCGCGCTGACCTCGGCCCTGCCGCGCGGGGCGGTCCGTACGGCCGCACGGGCGGGGCTGCTGGCGCTCGCCGCGGCACCCGTACTGAAGCGGGGGCGGACCTTCACGGACGCCGGGCACCTGGTGGCCCTCGGGGTCGGGATCGGGGTCTCGCTGGCCGTCGATTGTCTTTCCGGCCCAAAACATCCGAAAATCATATGAATCACCCAAGAGTACGAGCACGAGCCGCTGGAGCCGCCACGATGACCGCCACCCCCGCCACCACCGTCGCCAATCTCCGCGACCTCGGCGGCACCCCCCTCTCCGGCGGCCGCACCGTCCGTCCCGGCCTGGTGCTGCGCTCCGGCCAGCTCGACCGGCTCGACCTCGACGCCGACCCGGCGGTGGCCGCGCTGGGACTGCGCACCGTCATCGACTTCCGCACCGAGGTCGAGCGCGCCGACCACCCCGACCGGGTGCCGGACGGCGCCCGGATCCTGATCGCCGACGTACTCGCCGACAAGATGAACTCGGGCCGGATGCCCGCCGCCGCGCAGCTCAAGGACCTGCTGTCCGACCCGGTCGTGGCCGAGGAGCACCTGGGCGGCGGCAAGGCGCAGGCCCTGTTCGGCGAGGTCTACCGGTCCTTCGTGAACTCCGCCTCGGCGCACGCCGCGTACCGCACCCTGCTCACCGAGGCCGCCGACCCGGACGCCGGCCCGCTGCTCTTCCACTGCACGGCCGGCAAGGACCGCACCGGCTGGGGCGCGACGATCATCCTGTCGCTGCTCGGCGCGGACGACGAGACGCTGATGGACGAGTACCTGTCGGTGAACCCCGCGGTCAAGCAGGCCTTCGCCCCGATGATCGAGGGCTTCACGGCGGCCGGCGGCGACCCCGACATAGCGCTCGCGCTGATAGGCGTCTTCCCCTCCTACCTGGAGGCGGCACTGGAGGAGGTCGAGACGCGCTACGGCTCCATGGAGAAGTACGTGCGCGAGGGGCTCGGCATCTCCGACGAGACGGTCGAGGCGCTGCGCGCGCGCCTGGTGGCCTGAGCCCCGACCGAGCCAGATCCACCCGAACGTGTGCACTGGGGGCGGGTGACCATCCGACGATTCGCTCGTTCTGCTGAACGTGACTGCGCCGGATACCGCCACCCGCCCCCTGTCTCCCGATGTCGAACAGGCCGAGGCCGCCATCGTCGAGCACTACCCTCGGCTGGTGCGGCTCGCCTACCTGGTGCTGCCGCCCGCCCTCGGCCGCAACCGACGGGTGCTCACCGCCCATTCGCTGGTCCAGCGGGCCCTGCCGCGCGGACGCCGGGACGTGGCGGCGGCCGTGCAGGGCGGGGTCCCGGGCCAGCGCGGCGGCGGGGGCGACGCCGGGTACGCGTACGTCCGGTTGCGCGTGCTGCGCGCCGCCCTGGAGGCCGGGGTCCCGCTGACCTTCCGCGCCCTGCCCCGGCGCGCGCAGCTCCCGCCCGCGCTCCCCCAGGTGTGGGGCCTGCGGCTGTTCCCCCGCTCCGGCGGGGCCGAGGAGCTCGCCCTCGACCAGTGGCTGGCCACCCTCGGCGGGCCCGGCCGGGCCGCCTGCGTGCTGCGGGCGCTGGAGCGGCTGCCCGAGGCGGAGGTGCTGCGGGTGCTGGACGAGGCCGGGGTGGCCGACCCGGCCGCCGCGGTCGCGGAATCCGGGGATCCGGCGCACGACGCCCTCTTCGCCTCCCCCGAGTTCGACCCGTGCGTGCTCCAGGCCCGCCCCACCGACCTGCTGCGCCGCCGGCGCCTGGCGCGGGCCGCCGTGGCCGCCGGGGCCGCCCTCGCGGTGTGCGGGGCGCTGCTCGCGCTGCCCGGCGGGGGCTGGGGCGCCGACGGGGCCGCCGCTCCGCCGTACTCCCGCAACGCGGCGGCCGAGCAGGCGCTGGACCCCGGGAAGCTGACGCGGGCCGCGCCCACGCTCTGGCGCACGTCCTCCCGTACGGACTTCTCCGCCTGGCCCGCGCGCGGCGACCGGGCCGACGACACCGGGCTGCTGCGCCGGGCGCTGGCCGTCTGGGCCCGGCCCGGGTCCTCTGTGGTGGTCTCCGCCACCCCCGCAACCCCCGCCGGGCCGCCGATGGGACCGGCGCAGCTGCTGTTCGCGGGCGCCGTCGACCAGGCCGTCGTGGTCCTCTTCTACGACGGCCTGCGCGTGGTCCGGTACGCCGAACCGCGCACCGGGACCACCGGCGCCGCCCTGGACTTCGCCCGGACCGACGGCGCCTCCGCGGACACCGCGACCGCCCTCGTGGTCAGCCGGGTCGACGGCAACGTCCGCTACCTGACCGCGCCCTGGGTCACCGGCGCGGCCCTGCGGGACCTGCTCAAGCCGGGCGAGAGCCCGGCGGCGCTGAAGCTCGGCCCGGACGGGGTCACCCCGCCGGTGCCGAGCCCGGCCCCGGGGGGCGACTGCACCGGCTGGAACGGCCTGGCCCTGACGGGCGACGGTGCCACCCGGCTGATCACCGACCTCGGCGAGCTGACCCCGGCCCGGCTCACCTCGGGCGCGCCGGGCGCCGAGCGCGACGTGACGGAGGCCGCGGAGCTCGGGGACTGGTCGCGGATCGCGTGCCTGCTGCCGTCGGTCCGCTCGCACGGGGTCCGTACGGTCAACGCCTGGACGTACGCCAAGCAGCCGCTGCCGGAGGGCGACGGGGCGGCGACCTGGCTGTGCACGCGGGCCGAGACCTGGCAGGGCACGGCGGACCGGGTGCAGGCGCAGTTCCTGACCCCGGGTGCCCCGCTCGCCGCGCAGGCGGCCCGGTCGGAGGGGTCGCAGGCGTGCGGTCCGCGGGAGCCGCGGGTGCTGGCGGGCGTGCTGTGGAAGTCGCGGGCGGGCCAGTGGTACGTCCTGGCGGCGGGCAGCGCGCAGTTCGCCTCGCTGTCGGTGTCGGGCGGCGGGGTGAACGGCGCCGCGAAGGGCAACCGGCTGGCGGTGAAGGCTCCGGCGGGCGCCCAGGTCGACCTGTCGGGCCATCTCACGGACGGGACCAAGGCGGGTTCACTTCGCTAGGAGCCACACCGGTAGCCGCGTCAGGAAGTGCGTGCAGAGGGGTTCTCCTCTCCACTACCCATCAGTACATTGACGCCATGTCTAATACGCCGCTCGCGCCCGCCCCCGTGGCGTCGGAACACATGGACCTGAAGCCGCGGAACGTGTCCTTCGGATGGGAGGGCACCCCGCTCCACTGGCTGCCGAACGACCCGTTCGCCGGGCACATGATCAACGTGCTGCACCTGCTGCTCCCCGCGGGCGAGCGCTGGTTCGTGCACGTCTACAAGCAGGTGCTCCCGTACATCAAGGACGAGCAACTGCGCGCGGACGTGGTCGGTTTCATCGGCCAGGAGGCCATGCACGCCGCCGCGCACGACGACGTGCTCCCCCACCTGAAGCGGCTGGGCCTGGACCCGACCCCGTACACGGCGCAGGTCGACTGGCTCTTCGAGAAGCTGCTCGGCGACCGGACCCTGCCCCCGGGCCGGGCCCGGCACTGGTGGCTGATGGAGCGGGTCGCGATGATCGCGGCGATCGAGCACTACACGGCGTTCCTGGGCGACTGGGTGCTGAACGCGGACGAGTTGGACCGGCGGGGCGCCGACCCCATGATGCTCGACCTGCTGCGCTGGCACGGCGCGGAGGAGGTCGAGCACCGCTCGGTGGCCTTCGACCTCTTCATGCACGTGGACGGCAACTACCGCCGCCGCGCGCGGACCTGGGCCACCGGCTTCTCGGCGCTGGTCTTCCTGTGGCAGCGCGGGGTCCGCTTCTTCATGGAGAACGACCCGACTCTGGCCGACGGCAAGGCCTCCTTCGGGCAGTTCTTCCGGGCGGGGCAGCAGGGCGTGCTCCCCTCCACCGGCGCCATGCTGAAGTCCATACCGAAGTACCTCTCCCGTACGTACCACCCCTCACAGCACGGCTCGACGGCCCAGGCCGTGGCCTACCTGGCCACCTCCCCCGGCGCGAACGGCGGTGCCGAGGCATGAGGCGCGCCCTCGCGGTCACGGCGGTGGCGGGCGCGGCCTGGGCCGCCAAGCGGGCGCTGGGCCGCCGCATCGGCAAATCCCCGCTCTGGCCCCTGCCCGCCCTGGACACACCGGTCTCCGGCTACTCCCCGCGCCGCGCGCTGCGCACGCTGATCGTCTCCCGTACGCAACCGGCCGAGGGGGTGCTGCGGCTGGTCCTGGAATCGCCCGAGCTCCCGACGTGGACCCCGGGCGCGCACGTGGACATCACCCTGCCCTCGGGCCTGGTGCGCCAGTACTCGCTGTGCGGCGATCCGGCGGACGAGGGGACGTACACGATCGCGATCCGGCTGATCGAGGACGGCCGCGGCGGCTCCCGCGAGGCGCACGCACAGCTGGTCGAGGGCGCCGAGCTGGAACTGCGGCCGCCGCGCAACCGCTTCGAGCTGGTCCCCGCGCCCTCGTACGTGTTCGTGGCGGGCGGCATCGGCATCACCCCGATCCTGCCGATGCTGCGGGCGGCCACCGCGGCCGGCGCCGACTGGACCCTCCTCTACGGGGGCCGCTCGCGCGCCTCGATGCCCTTCCTGGCCGAACTGGCGGGCTACGGCGACCGGGTCCGCGTCCTGCCGGAGGACGAGGTGGGCCTGCCCGACCTGGCCGCGGTCGGCGCGGCCGGGCACGGGGCGCTGGTCTACTGCTGCGGCCCGGAGCCCCTGATGCGGGCCGTCACGGCCGCGGCCCCGGATCCCGCGCAGGTCCGCCTGGAGCGCTTCGCCCCGTCGGAGCCCGGCCCGTCGGCGCCCTTCACGGTGGAACTGCGCCGCTCGGGGCGCACGGTGGAGGTCGGCGCGCAGGAGTCCACGCTGGCCGCGGTGCGGCGGGAGCTGCCCGACACTCCGTACTCCTGCGAGCAGGGTTTCTGCGGCACCTGCCAACACCGGGTGGTGGCGGGCGAGGTGGACCACCGGGACGAGCTGCTCACCGACCTGGAGCGCGAGGACTCGATGCTGCTGTGCGTTTCGCGTGCGAAGGGGGACCGCCTCGTCCTGGACCTCTGAACGGTCCCCAGTAGGGTGTCCGCATGACAACCGGGGTGCGACGCAGGATGGGTGTCGAGGAGCGGCGGCAGCAGCTGATCGGGGTTGCCCTGGAGCTGTTCAGCCACCGGTCTCCCGACGATGTCTCCATCGACGAGATCGCGGCGGCCGCGGGGATATCGCGGCCGCTCGTCTACCACTATTTTCCGGGCAAGCTCAGCCTGTACGAGGCGGCGCTGCGGCGGGCGGCCGATGAGCTGGCGCAGCGGTTCGTGGAGCCCCAGGAGGGGCCGCTGGGTGCCCGGCTGCTGCGGGTGATGGGGCGGTTCTTCTCGTTCGTCGACGAACACGGGCCGGGCTTCTCGGCCTTGATGCGGGGCGGGCCGGCGGCCGGGAGCAGCCGGGCCAACGCGATGATCGACGAGGTGCGGCAGGCGGCGTACGAGCAGATCCTCGCGCACCTGGGCATCCCGGTGGAGGATCCGCCGGCCCGGCTGGAACTGGTGGTGCGGTCCTGGGTGTCGCTCGCCGAGTCCACGGCGCTGATCTGGCTGGACGGGCGCCGGATTCCGCGGGGCGAGCTGGAGTTGCAGCTGGTGCACGACTTCGCGGCGCTGGCCGCGGTGAGCGCGGCGTACGACGCCGAGATGGCCGGCATCCTCGTACGGATCCTGGCCGACGAGCCGGCGGACGGGCCCTTCGGGGAGCTGGTGGCCCGGCTCGGGGCGCTGACGGCGGGCGGGGTCCCCGCACCGCGTTGATCTTCGGTGTGGCGACTGTGTTCGATCACCGATAATGCCCGCGTGATCATTGACGACGGGATCTTGTTCCGGCAGGCCGAGGAGAAGGACGCCGGCACCCTGGTGCAGCTGTACGACGGGGCTGCCCGCTGGATGCGGCAGCACGGGATCGAGCAGTGGAAGCCGGGCGAGAAGGACGCGGCGCACTTCCTGGCGAAGATGCGCGACGGCGAGGTGTGGCTCGGCGGTGACGCCGACGGCCGGGTGGTCGGGGCCTACGAGCTGTGGTGGTCCGACGAGGAGGCCTGGGGCGTGCAGCCGCCCGTGGCCGGTTACGTGCACCGGCTGATGGTGGCGCGCGAGACCGCCCCCGCCGGCACCGGGCGCCGCCTGCTCGAACATGCCGAGCGGCGGATCGCCAGGACGGGACGGGAGCGGGCCCGGCTGGACTGCGTCTCCACCAACCCCCGGCTGCTCGCGTACTACCAGGGCGCGGGCTACCGGGTGGTCGGGGAGTTCCCCCACAAGGAGGGGAAGGGCGGCAGGATCTACGGGGTGATCCTGCTGGAGAAGCGCCTGGACCGGCTCAGCGTCGTGTGAAGACGGCGACCGTGCGGGCGGGGGTCGTGAACTCTCCTGTCGTCGCGTCGTAGGTGGACTGCCGGACCGTGGCGTCGGAGCCGGCGGCCTGGACCGGGTGGAGGGCGTAGGCGGTGCCCGCGAGGGCCGGGAGGCGCTGGGGCTGGGCGGTGGGGGTGGCGTTGAAGACCACCACCAGGTCGCCCAGGGTCATGGTGATCACGCCCGGGGTCTCGTCCTTGCCGGAGAGCGGGAAGGCCAGCTGCTGCTGGACCGCCTCCGCGGTGGTGAGGGCGAAGGCCCCTTCCGTCGTACGGATCTTCAGGAGGTCGCGGTAGGCGGCGGAGGCTCCGGTGATCTCCGCGCAGCCGGGGGCGGCGCCCGTCAGCAGGGGCTTCGCGTAGAGCCACTTCGAGGAGTTGTCGGCGGCCGGGGGCAGGCCGCGGCCGAAGCCGTTGCCTTCGCGGCAGTCCCAGTGGATGGCGTTGAACCAGTCGCCGCTGTCGTAGGAGTTGCGGTCGAGGGACTTGGAGCGGAGCAGGTCCGTGCCCGCCTGGGAGAGGGCCGGGCCCTGGGAGAGGGCGGCCGTCGCCATGGCCAGGACCTGCATGCGGGCCCGGTCGGCGGTGGAGGTGCCTTGCGGGAGCTTGTAGGTGAGGGCGTCGGCGAGGGTCTCGTTGTCGTGGGCGTCCGCGTAGGCCAGGGCGTCGCCGGGGGCGGCCGCGTAGCCGGCCGGGGCGCCGTTGTAGTCCAGCTCGGAGCCCTTGATGCGGCGGCCGGTGGTGTCGGTGAAGGCGTACGGGGCGAGGTTCCCGGACAGGCCGACCTTGATCAGGTCCTGGCCGTGCAGCAGGCGGGCCTTCTGCTCGGCCGGGGTGCCGTTGGCCGGTGAGCCGTTGGGGGCGGTGAACAGACCCGAGGCGAAGCCCTGGACGCGGGGGTCCTCGTCGAAGGGGCCGCCACCGCGGACGGCGTCGCGGGCCCGGTCCGAGAAGGTGGCGATGCCGGTGCCGGCCATGTTCTGCTGGGTGGCCTGGACGAAGCGGGCGTCGTTCGCGATCTCGCCGAAGTTCCAGCCCTCCCCGTAGAGGACGATCTTCTTGCCGTCGACCCCGTCCTTCGCGGGGGTCAGCTCGTCGAGGGCCTTGCGGACGGCCAGGATGTTGGCCTTCGGGTGGTGGCCCATCAGGTCGAAGCGGAAGCCGTCGACCTTGTACTCCTTCGCCCAGGTGACGATCGAGTCCACGACGAGGCGGCCCATCATGGCGTTCTCGGGGGCGGTGTTGGAGCAGCAGGTGGAGGTGGCGACGCTGCCGTCGGCCAGCAGGCGCTGGTAGTAGCCGGGGACGATGCGGTCCAGGACGGACTTGTCCGACTGCCCGGCGGCGACGGTGTGGTTGTAGACCACGTCCATCACGGTGCGCAGCCCGGCGCCATTGAGGGACTGGACCATCCTGCGGAACTCGACCGTACGGGCGGTGCCGTTCGGGTCGCCGGCGTACGAGCCCTCGGGGACGGTGTAGTGCAGCGGGTCGTAGCCCCAGTTGTAGGCGTCCTTCGCGGCCGCGGCGGCCACGCACGCCTGCTGCTCCTGCGAGTCCGGCGCGTAGACCTTCAGGTCGCAGGCGGGCTCGGTGCGGTCCGCGGCCTTCTCCGGGATGGTGCCGATGTCGAAGGCCGGGAGGAGGTGGACGTAGGAGGTTCCGGCGGCGGCCAGGTCGCGCAGGTGGCGCATGCCGGCCGAGTCGGTGTCCGTGAAGGCGAGGTACTGGCCCGGGTGCCGGGAGGTGCGGTCCGCGATGGAGAAGTCGCGGATGTGCAGCTCCTGGATCTGGGCGGAGGTGAAGGGGACGGCGGCGGGCTTGCGCAGGTCCTTCCAGCCGGGCGGGGCGAGCTTCGGGTCGGCGAGGTCCACGGCCAGGCTGTGCGTGGAATCGGCGGTCAGGGCCGTGGAGTACGGGTCGGTGACGAGGTTGCGGACCACCTGGCGGGTGCTCGGCGCCCAGACGGTCACGGCGTAGCGGTAGGGCTTGCCGGTCCAGGAGCGCTCGCCGCGGACCGACCAGACGCCGGTGGTGTCGTCGCGGCGCATGGCGACCGTGCGGCCGTCGAGTTCGAGGGAGACCGCCTGTGCGGTGGGGGCCCAGACGGAGAGGGTGGGGCGGCCGTCCTTGAAGACCGGGCCCAGGGGGGCGGTGTTCGCGTACAGGTCGTCGAGTACGCCGGCGAGCTGGACTCCGGTGGCGGCGAGGACGGCGCCGTTCGCGGCGCGGGCGCTCGCGACGAGCTGGCCGCGCAGGGCACCTCGGACCCGGTCGCGGTCGCGCGGGTCGACGGTGAAGGCGGTGTACGCCGCCAGGTGGGGGAACTTCTGCTTCTGGGCGGCGGTGAGCTCGGTCCGGTTCAACCGCAGCCAGTGGGCCTGGCCGGTGAGGGTGCCGTTCTCGGCCTTGACGGCGCCTTCGCGGGAGGCGAGGAGCTGTACGGAGGCGGCGGCCGCGGGGGCGTTCCAGGCGAGGGTGTCGCGGTCGATCCAGACGGCCTGGGCTTTGGTGAGGTCCAGGGCGGCGGCCGATCCGGCGGGCTGCGGGAGGAGGTACTTCTCCTTGCCGCCCAGCATCCAGACCTCGTGGCCGGTGGCCTTCAGGTCGAGGGACTGGTCGGTGGGGAGGTCCTTCTCGTCGCCCTTGTGGAGGATGTAGCTCAGGGAGGTCGCACCGGCCCCGAGCGGAACCTCGTACACCGCGCCGTAGGAGTCGGTGCGGGTGGGGAGCAGCGGCTTGGACCAGTCGGTCGGGGTCGCGGCGCCCGTCCAGACGTGCAGTCCCCAGCCGTCGTAGGCGCCGTCGGGGCGCTGGTAGTGCAGGACGGCCTTGTTCGTGTCCTGCGGCGGGTAGGCGGGCCGGTCGGTGCGGGCGGGTTCCTTGCCCTGCTCCAGCCAGATCTCGCCGGTCTTGGTCACGTCGATGGTGCGGTCGGCGGCGACGTCCTTGTTGCCGTCCTTGTCGATGACGAGGTAGCCGACGGAGGAGGCGCCGGGCTTTAGGCGGACGTAGGCGAAGGCGCCGTACGCGTCGCGGCCGGTGAAGTCGTGCCCGGCGGGCCAGGGCGTCGCCTCGCCGTCGGCGAGGTCGCCCCAGGCGTAGAGGCGCCAGTCGGTGTAGTCCCCGTCGGGCCGGTTGTAGTGGACGACGGCGTAGTCGCGCTGGGTGGCGGTCGGGACCTCGGGGGGCGGGGCCTGACCCGCGACGGTCTCGGCGAGGGCGCTCGCGGTACGGCCGGTGGAGTCGACGACGACGGCCTTGTAGCGCAGGGCGGTGCCTGCGGGGGCGGTGATGTGCTGGGTGACCCTGTAGGGGGCGTGGTCGGCCGATCCCAGAACCTGCCACTTGTCGTTGCCGGTCTGGGCGGCGAAGACGACCCGGTTGAGGCCGCCGCCGGTCACGTCGGCGGACAGCTCGAGGGTTCCGGTGGCGCCGGGGGCCGGGGCCTTGAGGGTCAGGGCGGGCTTGACGGTGGGGGCGGCGAGCGGGGTGGTGCCCTGGAGCACAACCGAGCCGAAGGCGGGGACGACGACGGTGAGCTTGCCGGCGGCCGAGGCGCGGATCAGCGCGGTGCCGCCGTAGAGGGTGCGGTACTGGGCGCCGGCCGGGGCGTCGATCTCCACGGTCCTGGACTCGGCTCCGTTGTTGGCGGCGACCAGGTACTCGGTGCGGCTGCGGGCATCGGTACGGGCGAAGGCGTAGACCGAGCCGTCGCTGAGGCGCTCGCTTTGGACGCCGTCGCGCAGGGCGGGGTGGGCCTTGGTCAGCTTCGCGAGAGCACTGATCTGCCGATAGAGCGGGTGCTCCGTATCGTAAGCATCGCTCGCATGAGTACGCGCCGTTCCCAGCTGGTCGTCGTCCACATAGTCGGCGACCTGGGAGCCGAACAGCGGCTGGCGGGCGTCCTTGTCGCCGCCCGCACCCGTGAAGCCCTGCTCGTCCCCGGAGTAGATCACCGGATTGCCGCGGGAGAAGAACATCAGCTCGTTGGCGAGCCGGTAGCGCTCCAGCAGCTCCTGCTCCCCTGCTCCCGGCCGGTCCTGCTTCAGGAAGGTCCCGAACCGGCCCATGTCATGGTTCCCGAGGAAGGTCACCTGCTCGTAGGCGTTGGCCTTGTCGGTGGTGTAGCGGTAGTCGTCACCGAAGACCGAGCCCAGCCGCCCGGCCCCGGCGCCCTGGGAGGCGTACGCGCGGATCGCGTCCTGGAGCGGGAAGTCGAGCGTGGCGTCGAGCCGGCCGCGCGTCACGTAGGGCGAGGTGACGGCGGTGTCGGCGGAGTAGACCTCGCCGAACATGAAGAAGTTCTTCCGGCCGCGCTGGGCGGCGTACTTGTCGAGGGCGGTGGCCCACTGCGTCCAGAAGCCGGTGTTGACGTGCTTGACCGTGTCGATGCGGAAGCCGTCGATCGCGAAGTCCTTGACCCACTTCTCGTAGATCTTCTCCATCCCGCTGACCACTTCGGGGCGCTCGGTCCACAGGTCGTCGAGGCCGAAGAAGTCGCCCTGCTCGGAGGATTCCCCGGCGAAGGTGGAGTCGCCCCGGTTGTGGTACATCGTCGGGTCGTTCAGCCAGGCCGGAGCCTTCAGGGCCTTCTTCGCGTCGGGCACGAACGGCGTCCGCGGAAAGGACCCGGCGTCGACCGCGGGGAACTTCCGCTTCCCGTCGGCGTAATCGGAGTCCGCGAAGGGCACCCCGTCCTTGGTCAGATAGGGGAAGGCCCCCTTCGACAGGTAGGAGTACGACTGCTCCCGGTAGTCGACGACATCGGCGGTGTGGTTGGTGATGACGTCGAAGAAGACCTTCATCCCCTTGCCGTGCGCCGTGTCGATCAGCCGTTCCAGATCGGCGTTGGTGCCGAAATGCGGGTCGACCTGGGTGAAGTCGGTGATCCAGTAACCGTGGTAGCCGGCCGAGACGTCGTTGCCCTTCCCCTGCACCGGCTGGTTCTTGAAGATCGGCGCCATCCAGATGGCGGTCGTCCCCAGCCCCTTGATGTAGTCGAGCCGGTCGGTCAGCCCCTTGAGGTCACCGCCTTGGTAGAACCCCTTGTCCGTCGGGTCGAGCCCGGTCTCCAGCCGGGTGCCGGTCAGGCCGCCCTTGTCATTGCCCGGGTCGCCGTTCGCGAACCGGTCCGGGAGGACGAAGTAGAACTGCTCCCTGGTCAGGTCGTGCCGCGCGGGCTCGGCGGCCAGCTTCGCGTCCGAGGGCGGGGCCGGCGGCCGGGCGGCGGCCGCCGCGGCGGGCAGGGCGGGCAGGAGCGTCACGGCCAGCGCGGCGGCGAGCACTCCTGCGGCAGGGCGTATCAAGGCGGTTCTCCTCGGGTACGTGAGGGCCGCCCGGCGTGGCGGGGAAGGTGGGTGCCGGGCGGCCCTGGTCTGTGAGCGGGCGGGGAGTCAGCTGCGCCAGGTGTCGGTCAGCGTGACCTTGCCGCTCGCGGGGACGGTGGCCGTGCGGTTGGCGCCGCTCTCCCAGGTGACGTTCCCGGAGCCGTCCTTGCGGATGTACTTGTACGCGAAGGACGTGCCGGCCGGGAGCGTGACGTCGAGCTTCCAGACGGGGTAGGCGGCGGGGTCGAGCTTGAGCGCGCTCCCGGTGTTCCAGCCGCCGAGCTCGGCGCGGTCGCCGACGACGTAGATGTTCTGTCCGACCACGGTGGTGGCGTTGACGGCGAAGGAGGCACCGGAGGTCGCTGAGGGCGGGGTGGTCGTACCACCGGAGCAGGTCCGGGCGCCGACGTGCAGCGCGACGGCCGTCCCGGCCGGCAGGGTCGCGGTGAACCGCCCGCCCGCGTCCACGGTCACCGCGCGGCCGCTCTGCACGTCGCAGTAGTCGCCGGAGGCGAGGGAGGTCTGGAAGGTCCGGGTCAGAGCGGACCCCTCGTGGTTGATCGCCACGTACGCCTTGGCCCCGCGGCCGAAGGCGATCTGGTCGGCGCCGTTGTCCCACCAGTCGGTGACGGCCTGGCCGCGCGCCGCGTTGCGGAAGCCGACCATGGAGGCGATCTCCCGCCAGGCGTGCTGGCACTTCCACCCGTCGGAGTAGCAGGCGTTCACCGTCCCCCCGTTGGGCGGCCCGGCGTCCTTGTCGGCCCACTCGTATCCGGAGTGCACGTCCGGCGACCCGTAGGGCCAGGCCAGCATGAAGACGCTCGCGAGGGTGTAGTCGGACCCGTTCTTGTAGTTGAGGGTGTCGCCACCCCGCTCGGTGTCGTGGTTGTCGACGAAGACGGCGGACTGCCCGCTCGGCATGTACCCCCACGCCTCACCGAAGTTCTTCAGGTAGGCCAGGTTCTCACTCTGAAAGACCCGCTTGAGGTCCCGCGCGTACCGGAACTCCTGCACGTCCCCGTTGCCGAGGTACTCACTGGGCGACACGGCCTCACCGGCGCCGTATATCGCCTCCTGCTTCCAGTAGACCCCCGGATTGGTCAGCCGGGACTTGATGTTGGCGAGGTCGGCGGCCGGCATGTGCTTGGCGGCGTCGATCCGGAACCCGTCGACGCCCAGCGACAGCAGGTCGTTGAGGTACCCGGCGATGCGCCCCCGCACGTAGTCCTCGCCGGTGTCCAGGTCCGCGAGCTGCACGAGCTCGCAGTTCTGCACGTTGGCCTTGTCCTGGTAGTTGGAGATGGTCGCCCGGCAGTCGTCCATGTCGGAACCGGAGTAGATCCCCGGGTAGTTGTACTTCGTGTACGAAGACCCACCCGTCCCGACCCCGTCCCCGGCGGCCATGTGGTTGATGACGGAGTCGGCGACGACCTTCACCCCGGCGGCGTGACAGGTGTCGACCATGGCCTTGAAGGCGGCCCGGTCCCCCAGCCGCCCGGCGATCTTGTAGCTGACGGGCTGGTACGAGGTCCACCACTGGGACCCCTGGATGTGCTCCTGGGGAGGCGAGACCTGAACGTACCCGTATCCGGCGGGCCCGAGGGAATCGGTGCACGCCTTGGCCACGGAGTCGAACCGCCACTCGAACATGACGGCGGTGACGTCCTTGTCCCCCGGCGGGGTCGCGGAGGCCTGCGGGGCGTAGGCGGTGAGCGCGGCGAGCGCGGCGGTGGCGAACAGGCCCGCGGCGGCGGCGCGGGACCGGGCGGCGGGTGTGGCGGGTCTGGCGGCTCTGACAGACATGCGGGGGGTCCTCCTGGCGGGAGAGGTGGGGATTGTCCGCGACCGTAGAGGGGTGACCCGCAGTGTTGCAAGAGCTTGCGCAAGAGATTGCAGAATCGTTTCGCGGGTGGGTCGGGTCGGCGGTGTGCCGCGAGTGTTGACTCAAAGGGGGAGCGGGCACGGGCCCGTCCCCTCCTGTGCGCCCGTGTCGCCGTCGGCGTTACCGTCAGACGGCTGCGCGCGTGAGGGCGGTGGAGTGGGCTTTGGCCGGTGTCCTGCCCGGGTTGGGGTCGAGCATGTTGGTCATACGCTGGCCCGGCAACTCGGGCAGGCCGTGATCCTGCCCGGAATTGGAAGGAGTGGCCCCCTGGCCTTGCCTGACGCGGGCCCCGGCCCGGGGAGGTGGGTAAAGCCCACAGAGGCGACCAGCCCCACTTCCGCGCCGCCGCCTCGGCCAACTCCCCGCCGTCGCCTCGCCGTCGGCCTGCCGCTCGCCGTGCAGCCGTCCGGCTCCTCCGCGCTTCCGGCACAACGCTGCGCTGTTTCTGCGCGGCCTGTTCGCTGGCCGCCCGCGACGGCGGAGCGAAGAGCGGGCCTGGTGGGCGGCCGTGCCGCGCGCGACCCGCCTCAGCGGGTCGCCTTGAGGACGTATAGAACTTCAGGTGGTGCTGCCGTCGCTGCGTCTACCATCGAAAGCCTCACCAACACCCTCGACGAGAGATAGCGTGCCGCCGGCTGGCTGATGCGGCTCAGCGACCGCACTTGAGCCCCGACCGAGAAACCTCGGCCGGGACTCCTTCGTCCGCCGACGTTGCCGCTGAGGTTGAAAGGGTGGGGTGACAGCGGGCGTTGACGGTGCTACATCCTCGTCATGAGGTACGCGGATGGCGGCGGTCTGACCGCTG
>NZ_JBICYR010000045.1:0-21910 GCF_043201175.1 Streptomyces sp. NPDC048337 | reverse complement strand
CTTGCCCTTCGCATGCTGGGCCTCGGTCGCACGGTCACTCGGGCCGCGCCGCGCCTGCTCACGCAGCGAGTGCAGCTCGGCCACGCGCCCACGGGTGTTCACTGCGTTACTGACTAGCTCATCGGTGATGGTCATGACGGGTACTCCTCGTACGTACTGCGGTCGAAGTCATCGGTGTGCGGTCGGCCGGGACGCCCCGGCAGCCGTCGGCCGGGCGGCGCGGGGCAGGGCGATCGCGGTGATCAGGAGCCCGCGGCGGGCCAGCCAGGTGCCGTTGAAGGCCGTGAGGCGGGTGCCGTCGACCGTCGGGCCCGGTACCAGCAGGCGGGCGTGGAAGGTGCGGGCCTCCGCGTCGACGGTGATCATCACCTCGTCGAAGTCCAGCCACCGGCCGGTGATGGGGTACCAGGCCTTGTAGACGCTCTCCTTGGCGCTGAAGACGAGGCGGTCCCAGTGCACGTCGGGGCGGAGCGGGCCCAGCCGGTTCAGCCAGAGGCGTTCCTCGGGGATCGTGACCAGCGCGCGCGTCCCCGCGTTGGCGATCGGCTGGTTGGGCTCGGCGTCCACGCTGATCGCCGCGAGGTCGGTGGCGCGGGCCACCGCCGCGGCCCGGTAGCCGGCGCAGTGGGTCATGCTGCCGACGATGCCCTCGGGCCAGCCGGGGGCTCCGCGGGTGCCCGGGAGGATGGGGGCGGGCGGGATGCCGAGCCGGGCCAGCGCCGCGCGGGCGTTGCCCCGTACCGTCGCGAACTCCCGCCTGCGTTCGTCGGTGCTCGCGGCCACGAGGGCCTTCTCCTGCGGGTACAGCACGGACTCCGGCAGGTCGCCGAAGGACTCCTCGGCGAAGGCCGTGGTGGGCAGCAGTTCCTCGATCACGCGGGTTCCCCCTGTCGTCCTCGGGTGTTTCCGCGGCCGGGCAGGATGCGCACGAGGCCGCCCGGTCCGCCGGGGCGCCGGTTCCACTCGCGCGGGTAGCCCAGTGAGACCTCCTCGAAGGGGACCCCGTCGCGGTGGATGGTCCGGCGGATGTGCAGGTGGCCGTAGACCATCGCCGCGGCGTGGAACCGGCGGTGCCAGTCGGCGGTCGCCTCGGTGCCGCACCAGAGGGCGAACTCGGGGTGCCAGAGCACGTCCATGGGCTCGCGGATCAGCGGGTAGTGGTTGACCAGGACGGTCCGGGTGCCGGCCGGGAGCGCGGCGAGCCGGGCCTCCGTGACGGCGAGCCGGGCCCGGCACCAGGCCTCCCGGCTCGGGTAGGGGTCGGGGTGGAGCAGGAACTCGTCGGTGCAGACGACGCCCGCCTCCTCCGCCAGCCGGAGGGCGACCTCCTTGGAGGTCACCCCCGGCGGGCGGAAGGTGTAGTCGTACAGGAGGAAGAGCGGGGCGACCGTGACCGGGCCGCCCTCGCCCTCCCAGACCGGGTAGGGATCCTCGGGCGTGACCACGCCCAGGGAGCGGCACATGTCCACGAGGTGCCGGTAGCGCTCCTCGCCGCGGAGCTGGAGGGGGTCCTCGCGGGGCGTCCACAGTTCGTGGTTGCCCGGCGCCCAGACGACCTTCGCGAACCGGCCGGCGAGCAGGCGCAGGGCGTCCTCGATCTCGGAGGCGATCTCGCCGACGTCACCGGCGACGAGCAGCCAGTCCTCGTCCGTCTCGGGCCGCAGCTCGTCGAGGATCCGCCGGTTCTCTTCGTAGTGGATGTGCAGATCGCTGATGGCGAGGAGCGAACCGCCCGCCTTCCGTGCGGTGTTCGGCATGGCGGCTTCCCCTCAGACCGCGACCGGGCGCGGGGTGACGCGCGTGCGGATCGCGGAGAGTACGGCCTCCTGCTCGTGGACGAGGTAGAAGTGCCCGCCCGGCAGCACCTTCCGCTCGAATTCGGCGTCGGTGTGCTCCTCCCAGCCGCCGACGCCTTCGATGTCGACCCGGGGGTCGCTGTCCCCGACGAGGGCCAGGACCGGGCAGGTGAGGGCGGGCCCGGGGGTGATGCGGTAGGTCTCGACCGCCTGGTAGTCGCCGCGGATGGCCGGGAGGATCATCCGCAGGATCTCCTCGTCGCCCAGGAGGTCGGCGTCGGTGCCGCTGAGCGCCTTCAGCTCGGCCACCAGGCCGTCGTCCGACCGCTTGTGGACGTTGGCCTCGCGCTGGAGGTGCGGGGCGCGGCGGCCGGAGACGATGAGCGCCGACGGGGCGGCGGCGCGGGCCTGGAGCCTGCGCGCCACCTCGAAGGCCACCAGCGCGCCCATGCTGTGCCCGAACAGGGCCAGCGGGCGGTCGTCGTCCCCGGCCTCGCCCAGCTGCTCCACCACGTGGTCGGCGAGGACGCCGACCTCGGTGATGACCGGCTCGGACCGACGGTCCTGGCGGCCGGGGTACTGGACGGCCAGCACCTCGATGTCCGGCGAAAGGGCCCGGGACACCGGGAAGTAGAAGCTGGCCGAACCGCCGGCGTGCGGGAGGCACACGAGGCGGGTCGGGGCCTCGGGGGCCGGGTGGAAGTTCCGTATCCAGAGATCGTCGGTCATGAGTGCGTTTCTTCTTTCCTGCGTCTGCCCGGGTGTTCCTGTGACTGGTTCCGCTACGCCTTGCGGAAGACGTCCTTCACGGCGATCTTTCCGTCGCGGATGGTGAAGAGGTCGACGGCCCGGTCGAGGACCTTGCCGTCCGGGGAGTTGACGGTGAATTCGAGGATCACGCGGTCCTCGACCTCGAGGAGCTCGCCGTATTCCAGCGTGATCCCCTTGGCCTCGTATTCCTTGCGCAGGCCGATGATCTTGTCGAGGAAGGCCGGGATCTCCTCACGGGTGTACGTGGTGCCCGGCTCGGCGCCCTCGGCCATGATCCAGCGGCCGTCCTCGGTGAAGCAGTCGGCGGCGGCCTCGATGTCGTCCCGCAGGCCGGCCTCGAAGAAGCGGTTGACGATGTCCTTGCCCTTGCCCATGGCGGTGATGCCTTTCGTTTCTGTGGTGCGTTGGTGGTGTTTCGGGATTTCGGCCGGTCAGGCCATGCGGACCGGGAGCTTCTCCAGGCCGCGGAACTGAGCCGTGTAACGCCATTCGAGAGCGGCCGGTTCGACGGTCAGCCGCCAGTCCGGGAAACGCTCCAGAAGCTTGGTGAAGATGATTTCGCCTTCGAGGCGAGCGAGCGGGGCGCCCAGGCAGTGGTGCACGCCGTGCCCGAAGGACAGGTGGGAATGGGCCGACGGCCTGGTCACGTCGAGCCGGTTCGGGTCCGCGTACTTCTCGGGGTCGCGGTTGCCCGACATCAGCGCGATGAAGACGATCTCGCCCTCGGGGATGGTGACGTCGCCGACCTCGACGGGGCTCGTGGTGTAGCGGATCGTCGAGAGGTTCAAGGGGCTCTCGTAGCGGAGGAACTCCTCGACGGCGCCCGGGATCAGGGACGGGTCGGCGCGCAGGAGCGCCTCCTGCCCGGGGTGTTCGAGGAGGGCGAGGACCCCGCTGCTGATCATGTTGGCGGTGGTCTCGTAGCCGGCGTTCATCACCAGGAAGATCGTCGACATCAGCTCGGTGTCGGTGAGCTTCACGCCGTCGTCGTCGGCCTCGATCAGCGCGGAGACCATGTCCTCGCCGGGGTTGGCCCGCTTCTCGGCGACGAGCTGCCCCAGGTAGGCGAAGGCCTGGCCGAGCGCCTTCTGCTTCTCCTCCGCGGAGATGTCGACGCTCGCGAGGGCGCCGCTCCACGTCTTGAAGTCCTCGAAGCGCTCCTCGGGCACGCCGAGCAGATTGCCGATGACGTAGATCGGCAGCGCGAGGGCGATGTCGTCGACGAGGTCGAACTCCTCGCCGGGGACGATCCGTTCCAGCAGCGCGTCGGTGGTCTGCTCGATCCACGGCCGCATCTTCTGGACGCGGCGCATGGTGAACGCCTTGCCGATCAGCTTGCGCAGCCGGGTGTGCTCCGGCGGGTCGCTGAACAGCATGCTGCGCGGCTGCTCGGTGGCCTGGAAGTCCGGGTCCACCGACTGGGACGTCACCACGGCCGGCAGGTTCACCGCGTCCTTGGACAGGCGCGGATCGGCGAGCAGCGCACGGCCGTTCTCGTAGTCGGTCACGACCCACGCGTGGAGTTCGGTGGCGAGGGTCTTGACCACGTGGCGGCGTACGGCGCCCTCCTCGCGGAGCTTCTCGTACGTGGCGTAGGGGTCCTGCACGAAGCTCCAGCTGAGCAGGTCGACTCCGCCTGCTTCGATGGTCGTTCCGATGGACAAGGGAAGGTCCTTTCCGAGTGCCGTGCTCATACGAGCCCGGCCAGCCAGTGGTCGACGGCCTTCGCCGTCGGTTCCGCGAATTCCTCGATGACGGTGAGGTGGTCGCCGGCCGTGGCCACCTCGGTGTGCGGCAGCGGCCATCCGGCGCGCGCGCTGCCGAAGGGGGTGGCGCCGGGCTCCAGCAGGAAGTCGGCGGCGCGCACGACGAGCGTCGGCCCGGTGGCCGCCACCGCGGGCGTCCAGTGTTCGAACAGCGACAGGTAACGGCCCATCGCCATCAGCTTCGTGTCGTCCACCATCGCGACCAGCTCGGGCCGGGCGGCCAGCTGCTGGAACAGCGAGGTCTGGAGCTCCGCCGTCTCGGCGTCTCCCGGCAGATACGTGTCGAGCAGGACGATGCCCTCGGCCCGCTGCCCGCCGTCGGCGTCCAGGGCCTCCGACACGGCGTGCGCGATCCAGCCGCCGGAGGAGTACCCGACGAGGACGAACGGCCGGCCGCCGGCGGCTTCGCGCACCGCCGCCACCTGGTCGCGGACCGCCTCGTCGAGGGTGGCGGGCAGCCGCTCGCCGTGCTCGTAGCCGGGCAGGGACAGCGCGCGGACGGTGTAGCCGTCGCCGAGGGCGGCGGCCAGTCGGGTGTACTGGAGCGGGCTGGCCGGGGCGACGAAGGAGGGCAGGCAGATCAGTACGGGGCCGCCCGCCTCGCCCAGCTCGCCCAGCTCGCCCGCCTCTCCGTTGTCGGCCGGGGAGAAGCGGACCGGCCGGCGCACGGCGCCGCCCGCCGGCTCCTCGGCCACCAGCCGGGAGGCGGCGGCGAGGAACCGGATGCCCTCCGGCCCGCGGCCCGCCAGGCACGCCTGACGGAATCGCTCCACCAGGCCGTCCGCCGGGGCGGCGGGGGTCGCGGGAGCGGCGGGGAGGGTGGCGCTGAGGTGCTCGGTGAGCGCGGCGACCGTGGGGTGGTCGAAGACGTCGGCGGCATTCAGTGCGATGCCGGAGGCGGCCCAGATCCGGGAGCGCAGCTCGACGACGGCGATCGAGTTGATCCCCATGTCGGTGAACGACTGCCGGTCGTCGATCGCGTCCCGGTCGGAGTGCCCGAGGACCGCCGCCACCTGCGTGCGCACCAACTCGGCGATGTCGAGCGGGCCTTCGGGAGCGACGGGCGTGGCCTCCGCCGTCACGTGTCCGCTGCGCGCCTCGGCGGACCGGGCGAGGGAGGCGCCGTCGGGCCAGTACCGCTCGTGCTGGAAGGCGTAGGTCGGCAGGTCGACGCGGCGGGCGCCGGAGTTTTCGTAGTACGAGGTCCAGTCGACCGGGACGCCCCTGGTGAACAGCCCGCCGAGGGCGGTGACGAGCTGCTCCGGCTCGGGACGACCCTTGCGCAGGGCCGGGACGGCCGGGGTCTCGGTGATGTCGGCGGCCATGGCGGACAGGACGCCGTCGGGGCCGAGTTCGAGGAGGGATTCGACGCCCTGGGCCTCGATGGTGGTGACCGCGTCGGCGAAACGGACCGGGCGGCGGACGTGGTTGACCCAGTAGTCGACCGAGGTCAGCTCCTCGGTCGTGGCCGCCTGGCCGGTGACCGTGGAGACGATCGGGATCTGGGGCGCGTCGAAGGTCAGCCCGGAGACGACCCTGCGGAAGTCCTCCAGCATCGGCTCCATCAGTGGCGAGTGGAACGCGTGGCTGACCGTCAGCTGCTTGAACTTCACACCCAGCGAACCGGCGATCTCCAGGACCTCGGCCTCAACACCCGCCAGAACCACGGACGCCGGACCATTGACCGCGGCGATACCGACGGTCTTCTCCCGGCCCGCGAGCAGCGGGAGCACCTGCTCCTCCGACGCCTGGACGGCGACCATCGCACCACCGGAAGGCAGCGCCTGCATCAGACGACCACGCGCCGAGACGAGAGCGGCAGCATCCTCCAGGGACAGCACACCCGCCACATGTGCGGCGGCGATCTCACCGATCGAGTGGCCCGCCAGAACCTCCGGCTTCACACCCCACGACTCGACCAGGCGGAACAGCGCCACTTCAAGGGCGAACAGAGCGGGCTGCGTGTTGCCCGTCTCGTCCAGACCCTCACCCGAGAAGACCACCTCCCGGAGAGACCCGTCCAGGTGCGACAGAACCTCGTCGAAGGCCGCCGCGAAGGCCGGGAACGCCTCGTACAGCTCACGGCCCATGCCGGCCCGCTGAGCACCCTGACCCGTGAACAGCACACCCACACGGCCCGACCCGGCGAAACCCTCGACGACCTCGTCGCCGACGAGCACAGCCCGGTGGTCGAACAGCGACCGCGACCCCACCAGCGACGCGCCGATGTCCACCGGACGGGCATCCGAACCGGCCACGAACTCCCGCAGCCGCTCCACCTGGCCCTTCAGCGCGCGACCCGTACGGCCGCTCACCACGAACGGGACCACAGCCGGGGCGACGCCCTCGGCCGCCGGCGCCTCGGCCTCCGGAGCCTGCTCCAGCACCACGTGCGCGTTGGTCCCGCTGATCCCGAAGGCGGAGACTCCGGCGCGCCGGGGCCGGCCCGTCTCCGGCCAGGCCCTGGCCTCGGTCAGCAGTTCCACGCCGCCCTTGGACCAGTCCACCTCGGGCGTCGGCTCCGTGACGTGGAGGGTCCGGGGCAGGGCGACGTGGCGCATGGCCTCGACCATCTTGATGATGCCCGCGACGCCGGCTGCCGCCTGCGTGTGGCCGATGTTCGACTTCACCGAGCCCAGCCACAGCGGCCGGCCCTCCGGGCGCTCCTGGCCGTAGGTGGCGAGGAGCGCGTCCGCCTCGATGGGGTCGCCCAGCGGGGTGCCCGTGCCGTGGGCCTCGACCGCGTCCACGTCCGCGGCCGTCAGGCGGGCGTTCTCCAGGGCCTGGCGGATGACGCGGCGCTGCGAGGGGCCGTTCGGGGCCGTCAGGCCGTTCGAGGCGCCGTCCTGGTTCACCGCGGTGCCCCGCACGACCGCCAGGACCTTGTGCCCGTTGCGCTGCGCGTCCGAGAGGCGCTCGACGAGCAGCATGCCGACGCCCTCACCCCAGCCGACGCCGTCCGCGTCCGCCGAGAAGGCCTTGGAGCGGCTGTCCGGGGCCAGGCCGCGCTGGCGGCTGAACTCGATGTAGCCGGAGGGGGTGGACATGATCGTGACACCGGCGGCGAGCGCCATGGAGCACTCGCCGGCGCGCAGCGCCTGCACGGCCAGGTGCAGGGCCACGAGCGAGGAGGAGCACGCCGTGTCGAGGGTGACCGCCGGGCCGGTCAGGCCCAGCGTGTAGGAGATCCGGCCGGAGGCGACGCTGGCCGCGTTGCCCGTGATGAGCAGGCCCTCGATCTCCTTGGGCGGGTCGGTCAGGAGCAGGGGGTAGTCCTGGCCGTTGCCGCCGACGAACACTCCGGTCTTGCTGCCCCGCAGGCTTTCAGGGGCGATGCCGGCGCGTTCGATGGTCTCCCAGGCGACCTCCAGCAGCAGCCGCTGCTGGGGGTCCATGGCGAGCGCCTCGCGCGGGGAGATCCGGAAGAAGCCCGGGTCGAAGCGGTCGGCGTCGTAGAGGAAGCCGCCCTCGTTGGCATACGTCGTACCGGAGTTGGCCGGGTCCGGGTCGTACAGGTCCTCGGGCCAGCCGCGGCCTTCCGGGAAGGGGCCGACCGCGTCGACGCCGTCGGACACCAGGCGCCAGAGGTCCTCGGGCGAGCCGACGCCGCCGGGGAAGCGGCAGGCCATGCCGACGATGGCGATGGGTTCGTGGGTTGCCGCCATCAGCTGCTGGTTCTGCTGCTTGAGTCGCTCCACGTCCTTGAGTGAGGACCGCAGCGCGGTGACGAGTTGTTCGTTCAGGTTGGTCATGACGCTCTCTCTGGTGCGTAGGGGCGGGTTGTCGTCAGGCGGCCGAGCCGCCACCCGCCAGCAGCAGCAGGGTTTCCGCGTCCATGTCGTCGATGGCATCGATGGCGCCGCCATTGCCGGCCCCGCCTTCCGCCGCCGCGGCACCCTGGCCGCCCGTGGCGTCCGTGTCGGAGCCCGCGAGACCGAGCAGCAGGTCGAGCAGTCCCGCCCGGCGGACGCGGTCGATCGGGATCGTGGTGAGCAGCTCGCGCAGCTCCCGCTCCTGCGGGTCCTCGGTGTCGTCGGCCGCGCCGCCGAGCTGCGGGAGCAGTTCGGCGCGGAGGAACCCGGCGACCGCTCCCGGCGTCGGGTGGTCGAAGACGAGGGCGGCCGGCAGGCGCAGGCCGGTCGCTCCGTTGAGACGGTTGCGCAGGTCGATGGAGGTCAGCGAGTCGAAGCCGAGCTCCTTGAAGGCGCGCTCCGGGTCGACGCTGTCCGGGCCGCTGTGGCCGAGGACGCGGGCGACCTGGGTCCGGACCAGTGCGGTGAGTTCGCCGATCTGGGCCTCGGCGGGCAGTGCGGCCAGGCGCTGGGAGAGGGACTGTCCCTGCTCCCCGGCGCCGTTGGACGCGCTGCGCCGGTTCGCGGCCGGTACGAGGGCCCGCAGGACGGGGTGCAGGGTGTCCGTCTGACGGCCGAGGACCGCGGTGTCGAGCGGGGCCGGTACGAGGACCGCTCGACCGGTGCGGTTCCCGTGCTGTACGGCGGCGTCCAGGAGGGCCAGGCCGTGCTCGGCGGTGAGGGGCACGATGCCGGTGCGGCGCAGTCGGGTCAGGTCCGCCTCGCTCAGCTCGCCGGCCATGCCGCCGCCGCCCCACGCGCCCCAGGCGAGGGAAAGTGCGGGCAGTCCCGCGGCCCGGCGCTGTGCGGCGAGGGCGTCGAGGTAGGCGTTGGCCGCGGCGTAGTTGGCCTGGCCGGCGCCGCCGAGCACCCCGGAGACGGAGGAGTACAGGACGAAGGCCGACAGGTCGAGGCCGCGCGTCAGCTCGTCGAGGTTGCGGGCCGCGTCGGCCTTGGGACGCAGGACCCGGTCGAACCGCTCGGCGTCGAGCGACGCCACGACACCGTCGTCCGTGACACCGGCGGTGTGGACGACCGCCGTCAGCGGGTGCACAGCTGGCACACCAGCCAGCAGGGCGGCGAGTGCCTCGCGGTCGGCGGCGTCGCAGGCGGCGACGGTCACCTCCGCGCCGAGGCCGGTCAGTTCGTCGGCCAGCTCCTGGGCACCGGGTGCGGCGAGGCCGCGCCGGCTGGTCAGCAGCAGGTGCCGGACCTCGTACGTGGTCACCAGGTGGCGGGCGAGCAGGCCGCCGAGGGCGCCCGTTCCGCCGGTGATGAGGACGGTGCCCTCGGGGCCGCCGAAGGCTCCTGCGGGGTTCGGGGTTGCGTCGGTCCGGGTCCGCACCAGGCGCGGGGCGTGGGCGATGCCCTCGCGGAGCGCGAGCTGGGGCTCGTCCGTGGCGACGGCCGCTCCGGCGGCGGACGCGGCCGCCGCCGGGGTCTCGGGCTCGTCGGTGTCGACGAGCGTGAGCCGGCCGGGGTTCTCGCTCTGCGCCGACCGGAGCAGGCCCCAGACGGCGGCCGATGCCGGGTCGGCGGGCCGGGAGCGGTTGTCGGTGGCGACCGCTCCGCCGGTCAGGACGACGAGCCGGGAGTCGGTGAACCGCTCGTCGGCCAGCCAGCCCTGGATCAGCTCCAGCGCGGACGCCGCGGCCGTGCGGACGTCGTCGGTGGCCTCCAGGGCGGCCACCGCCACGGCGGGAACGGTGTCGAGGTCCGCCAGGTCCCGGGCGGTGCGCAGCACCGGGGCCTCGACCGGCTCGGTGGAGCGGACGTCGGCGACCGGCAGCCAGTCCAGCTGGAAGAGCCCGTCCGGGCCGCCCTCGGTGGCGGTGGCGCGGCGCAGCTCCTCGGGGCGTACGGCCTGCCAGGTCAGGGCCTTGACGGAGGCCACGGGGGCGCCCTCCGCGTCGGCCGCGCCCAGGGTGAGGGAGCCGTCGCCCCGCGGGGTGATCCGGACCCGGAGCGAGGTCGCGCCGGTGGCCTGGACGCTGATCCCGGACCAGGTCAGGGGGGTGATCGCCGAGTCGGCTTCGCCGCCCTGCGGGACGCCGGTCCCGGTGAGGACGGCGGCGTGCAGGGCCGCGTCGAGCAGGGCGGGGTGCAGGGCGAACTCGGCCGCCTCCGCGTGCTGCTCGTCGGCGAGGTCGACCTCGGCGAACAGCTCGCCGTCCGAGGTCCATGCGCGGCGCAGGCCCTGGAAGGCGGGTCCGTAGCCGTGCCCGCGTGCCGCGAGCCGCCCGTAGGCGTCCTCGACGTCGACCTCCGTCGCGCCGGCCGGCGGCCAGGCGGTGACGGGTGCCGGAGCGGAGCCGCCGGTGGCGGCCAGGATGCCGGTGGCGTGCTGGGTCCAGGGCTGCTCCTCCCCGTCGGGCCGGGAGAAGATCCCCAGCTCGCGGCGGCCGGAGGCGTCCGGGGCGGCGACGATCAACTGGAGCTGTACGGCGCCCTGTTCGGGCAGGACCAGCGGGGCGGAGAGGGTGAACTGCTCGACGGTGCCGCAGCCGACGCCGTCACCGGCCTGGACGGCCAGCTCGGCGAAGCCGGCGCCGGACAGGGTCGCGGTGCCGAGCACGGTGTGGTCGGCGAGCCAGGCGTGGGCGGCGCGCGAGACCCGGCCGGTGAGGAGCAGGCCCTCCCCGTCGGCGAGTTGGACGGCCGAGCGGAGCAGCGGGTGACCGAATGCGGGAGCCTGGGCGGTACCGGGCTCGGTGATGAGCCAGTAGCGCTCGTGCTGGAAGGCGTAGGTCGGCAGGTCGACGCGCTGGGCGCCGGAGCCCGCGTAGTACGAGGTCCAGTCGACGGGGACGCCCTGGGTGAACAGCCGGGCGAGGGAGGCGACGAGCTGCTCGGGCTCGGGGCGGCCCTTGCGCAGGGCCGGCGAGGTCGTGAGGCCTTCGACCTCGGCGGCCATGGCGGACAGGACCGCGTCGGGGCCGAGTTCGAGGAGGGACTCGACACCGCGTGCCTCGACCGCCTCGATGGCGTCGGCGAAGCGGACCGGGCGGCGGACGTGGCTGACCCAGTAGTCGACCGAGGTCAGCTCCTCCGCGGTGGCCAGTCGGCCGGTGACCGTCGAGATGATCGGGATCTGCGGGGCGTTGAAGGTCAGCCCGGCAACGACCTGGCGGAAGTCCTCCAGCATCGGCTCCATCAGCGGCGAGTGGAACGCGTGGCTGACCGTCAGCTGCTTGAACTTCACACCCAGCGAACCGGCGATCTCCAGGACCTCGGCCTCAACACCCGCCAGAACCACGGACGCCGGACCATTGACCGCAGCGACGCCGACGGTCTCCTCCCGACCGGCGAGCAGCGGAAGGACCTGCTCCTCCGACGCCTGGACGGCGACCATCGCACCACCGGAAGGCAGCGCCTGCATCAGACGACCACGCGCCGAGACGAGAGCGGCAGCATCCTCAAGGGACAGGACACCCGCCACATGTGCGGCGGCGATCTCACCGATGGAGTGACCGGCCAGAACCTCCGGCTTCACACCCCACGAGGCGACCAGACGGTAGAGAGCAACCTCCAGTGCGAACAGAGCGGGCTGCGTGTTGCCCGTCTCGTCCAGACCCTCACCGGAGAAGATCACCTCACGAAGCGAGCCGTCCAGGTGCGAAAGCACCTCGTCAAAGGCCGCGGCGAAAGCCGGGAACGCCTCATACAGCTCACGCCCCATACCGGCCCGCTGAGCGCCCTGCCCGGTGAACAGCACACCGAGTCGACCCGACCCGGCGACGCCCTCCACCACCTCGTCGCCCACCAGAACCGCCCGGTGGTCGAAGACCGCGCGTCCGGCGGCGAGGGACCAGCCGATGTCCGCCGGCCGGGCGTCGGAACCCTCCGCGAACTCCCGCAGGCGCTCGATCTGGCCCTTCAGCGCACCGGCCGTACGGCCACTGACCACGAACGGGACCACAGCCGGGGCGACTCCCTCGGCCACCGGCTCCTCGGCCACCGGAGCCTGCTCCAGCACCACGTGCGCGTTCGTCCCGCTCACGCCGAACGAGGACACCGCCGAGCGGCGCGGACGGCCCGTCTCGGGCCACTCACGGGCCTCGGCCAGCAGTTCCACCTGGCCCGCCGACCAGTCGACCTCCGGGGAGGGCTCCCCCGCGTGCAGGGACTTCGGGAGGACGCCGTGGCGCATGGCCTCGACCATCTTGATGACACCGCCGACACCGGCCGCCGCCTGCGTGTGCCCGATGTTGGACTTCAGCGAGCCCAGCCACAGCGGCTCCTGGCCGTGCCGCTGGCGGCCGTACGTGGCCAGCAGCGCGTCCGCCTCGATCGGGTCGCCGAGCCGGGTGCCCGTGCCGTGCGCCTCGACCGCGTCCACGTCGGCGGGCGACAGGCGGGCGTTGTCCAGGGCCTGGCGGATGACGCGGCGCTGCGAGGGGCCGTTCGGGGCCGTCAGGCCGTTCGAGGCGCCGTCCTGGTTCACCGCGGTGCCCCGCACGACGGCCAGGACCTTGTGGCCGTTGCGCTGCGCGTCGGAGAGGCGCTCGATCAGCAGCATGCCGACGCCCTCGCCCCAGCCGACGCCGTCCGCGTCGGCCGAGAAGGACTTCGAGCGGCCGTCGGCGGCGAGACCGCGCTGGCGGCTGAACTCCACGAAGGTGCTGGGGGTGTGCATGACGGCCACACCGCCCGCGAGCGCCATCGAGCACTCGCGGTTGCGCAGGGCCTGTCCGGCGAGGTGCAGGGCGACCAGCGAGGAGGAACAGGCCGTGTCCACGGTGACCGTGGGGCCGGTCAGGCCGAAGGAGTAGGCGAGGCGGCCGGAGATGACGCTGCCGGCGTTGCCCGTCATCAGGATGCCTTCCAGGTCCTGCGGGATGTCGCGCACCGGCGGGGCGTAGTCGTAGTACATGACCCCGGCGTAGACGCCGATGTCCGTGCCGCGGACCGACGCCGGGTCGATGCCGGCCTGCTCGAAGGTCTCCCAGGTGGTCTCCAGCAGCAGGCGCTGCTGCGGGTCCATGCCCAGCGCCTCGCGCGGGGAGATCCCGAAGAAGCCCGCGTCGAACTTGTCGGCGTCGTGCAGGAAGCCGCCCTCGCGGGTGTAGCTCTTGCCGATGCGGTCGGGGTCCGGGTCGTAGAGGTCCTCGTCCCAGCCGCGGCCGGTGGGGAAGGTGCTGATGGCGTCCGTGCCGTCGGCGACGAGCCGCCACAGGTCCGCGGGCGAGCTCACGCCGCCCGGGTAGCGGCAGGCCATGCCGACGATGGCGAGGGGCTCTTCGCCGCGGGTCTCCAGCTCCTGGACCCGCTGGCGGGCCCGCCGGAGGTCTGCGGTGACCTTCTTCAGGTAGTCGACTACTTTTTCCTGCTGGTTCTTTTCGGTCTGCACCGTGTCACTTCCTCTGCCGCGAGGGGCGGATAAATCGAAGGTTCCGAATATTCCGTGACCTCACGCGAGGTCGAATTCTTCGTCGATCAGGTCGAGCAGCTCGTCCACGGACGCGCCGTGGATGTCGTCCTCGGAGAACGCGCCGGGCTTCGCGTCGGCCCCCGAGGATTCGCGGAGGCGGAGCAGGAGCTTCTCCAGTCGCTCCGCGGCGGCCTCGTACTCGGTGGTGTCGCCCGTGGCGGCCGACATGCTGGCCTCCAGGCGGTCGATCTCCTCGGCGAGCGAGCCCACCGGGGAGGCTCCGACCACCGGGATCTCCTCGAGGAGGTAGCCGGCGACGGCCGCCGGCGTCGGGTAGTCGAAGACGAGCGTGGCGGGCAGTCGAAGGCCGCTGACGGCGTTGAGCCGGTTGCGGAGTTCGACGGCAGACAGGGAGTCGAAGCCGAGCTCGTTGAACGCGCGGTTCTGGTCGACCGCTTCGTGCCCGGAGTGTCCGAGGACGGCCGCGACCTCACCCCGTACGAGGTCCACCAGCGCCTGCTCGCGTTCGGCACCGGTGAGGGCGCCGAGCCGCTGGGCGAGCGGGGCCGGGCCCTCCGTGCCCGCGGCGCCCGGGGCCGCGGCGGCGGCCCGGCGCGGTGCCACCCGTACGAGACCGCGCAGCAGCGGCGGCAGGTTCTCGCCGAGGGCCCGCAGGGCGGCGGTGTCGAAGCGGACCGGGGCCAGCAGGTTGCGGTCCTCCGCGACGGCCGCGTCGAACAGTGCCATGCCCTCGGCCTCGGACATGGGGGTCACCCCGCCCTTGGCGACGCGCTTGCGGTCGGCCTCGTCGAGGTGGCCGATCATGCCGTGGTCCCACAGGCCCCAGGCGAGTGAGGTGGCGGGCAGCCCGGCCGAACGGCGGCGCTGGGCGAGCGCGTTGAGGAAGGAGTTGCCGGCCGCGTAGTTGGCCTGTCCGGGCGGGCCGAGGATGCCCGAGACGGAGGAGTAGAGGATGAAGGCGCTCAGGTCCAGGTCGGCCGTCAGCTCGTGGAGGTTCCACGCCGCGTCGATCTTGGGCTGGAGGACCGCGTCCAGCTGGTCGCCCGTCATCGACACGATGATGCTGTCGTCCAGGACACCGGCGGTGTGCACCACCGCGGTCAGCGGGTGCTCGGCCGGCACCCCGGCCAGCAGCTGCGCCACCGCCGACCGGTCGACCACGTCGCACGCCGCGAACGTGACGTGCGCGCCGAGGCCGGTCAGTTCGGCCTCGAGCTCGGCCGCGCCCGGCGCCTGTGCGCCGCGCCGGCTCACCAGCAGCAGGTGCCGGACGCCCTGCTCGGCCACCAGGTGGCGGGCCAGCAGTACGCCGAGTCCGCCGGTGGCGCCCGTCACGAGCACCGTCCCCTCGGAGTCCCAGGGGGCGGGCTGCGCGGCGGGGGCGATCTCCACCTTGGCGAGCCGCGGGGCGCGGGCTTCACCGTCGCGGATCACGAGCTCGTGCTCGCCGGTCGCGAGAGCGGCCGGGATGAGCTGCCGGGACCCGTCGGTGCCGTCCAGGTCGATCTGCGCGAACCGGTCGGGGTTCTCGGTGCTCGCGGAGCGGAACAGCCCCCAGGCACCGGAGAGTTCGAGGGCCTCCAGGCCGGTCTCGGCGTCCGCGGCGACGGCGTCGCGGGTGACCAGGACGAGCCGGGAGGACTCGAAGCGCCGGTCCGCGATCCACGCCTGGGCCAGTTCCAGTGCCCGGTGGGTGGTGGCGCGGGCGATCCCGCCGAGGTCGGCGGCGTCGATGCCGTCCGCCGCGGCGGCCAGCGGGAGGAGGACGACGGCCGGGGCCTGCTCCCCCGCGTCCACGGCGGCCCGCAGGGCGGGCAGGTCGGCGTGGCCGCGCAGGGCGCCGGCGGGGGCCAGGCCCGCGCCGAGGCCGAGGGTGTCGTCGCCGAGCACCGCCCAGGCGCTCAGGTCGGTCTCCGTGGCGGCGGCTCCGCCCGGGACCGCCGTCCACTCGACCCGGAACAGCGACTCGTGGTGCGTGACACCGGCGCTGCGCAGCATGTCGGCGGAGACCTCACGGGAGAGCAGCGCCCCGACGGTGGCGACGGGCGTGCCCACCGGATCGGTGATCGCGAGGGACACCTGGTCCAGCCCGGTCTCCGCGGTCGTACGGGTCAGCCGCACCCGCAGCGCGGTGGCACCCGTGGTGTGGACGGCGACACCGGACCAGGAGAACGGCAGGCCCGGCTTCCCGTCGGCGTCCGCGACACCCGGCAGCAGGACGTGCAGGGAGGCGTCGAGGAGGGCGGGGTGCAGGGTGAACCGGCCGGCGTCCGCGCGCTGCGCGTCCGGCAGCGCGATCTCGGCGAACAGTTCGCCGTCGGAGGACCGCCAGGCGCGGCCCAGGCCCTGGAAGGCGGGCCCGTAGCCGTAGCCCTGGTCGACCAGGCGGCCGTACACGTCGGCCAGGTCGATCTCCTGCGCGCCGGCGGGCGGCCAGGCGGCGGAGAGGGGGGCGGTGGGCGCGGACACCGTGCCGGTGGCGAGGATGCCGTTGGCGTGCTGGATCCAGGGCTGGTCCTCACCGTCGGGCCGGGAGAAGATCCCCAGCTCGCGGCGGCCGGACGCGTCGGCTCCGGCAACGGTGATCTGCAGCTGCACGCCGCCGCGCTCGGGCAGCACCAGCGGTGCGGCGAGCGTGAGCTCCTCCACGGCGTCACAGCCGACCTGGTCACCGGCGCGGACGGCCAGCTCCACGAAGGCGGTGCCGGGGAGCAGGACGGTCCCGAAGACCGCGTGGTCGGCCAGCCACGGGTGCGACTGGAGCGACAGCCGGCCGGTGAGCACCGCGCCCTCGCCGTGGGCGAGTTCGACGGCGGCCCCGAGCAGCGGGTGCCCGGCCTCGTCGAGCCCGGCGGAGGTGACGTCACCCGTGGCGGCCGGGGGCAGCAGCCAGTAGGAGTCGTGGTGGAAGGCGTAGGTCGGCAGGTCGACGCGACGGGCGCCAGAGCCTTCGTAATACGAGGTCCAGTCGACCGGGACACCCCTGGTGAACAGCCCGCCGAGGGCGGCGATGAGCTGCTCCGGCTCCGGCCGGCCCTTGCGGAGAGCCGGAACCGTGGTGACCGACTCGGTGACGTTCGCCGCCATGGCGGTCAGGACGCCGTCGGGGCCGAGTTCGAGGAGGGACTCGATGCCCTGCGCCTCGATGGTGCTGACCGCCTCGGCGAAGCGGACGGGGCGGCGGACGTGGCTGACCCAGTAGTCGACCGACGTCAGCTCCTCCGCAGAGGCCTCCTGGCCGGTGACCGTGGAAACGATCGGAATCTGCGGGGCGTTGAAGGTCAGACCTGCAACGACCTGACGGAAGTCGTCGAGCATCGGCTCCATCAGCGGCGAGTGGAACGCGTGGCTGACCGCGAGCTGCTTGAACTTCACGCCGAGAGAACCGGCGATCTCCAGGACCTCGGCCTCAACACCCGCCAGGACCACGGACGTCGGACCGTTGACCGCTGCGATACCGACAGTCTCCTCCCGGCCGGCGAGCAGCGGGAGAACCTGCTCCTCCGACGCCTGGACGGCCACCATCGCACCACCGGCGGGCAGCGCCTGCATCAGACGGCCACGCGCCGAAACGAGAGCGGCAGCGTCCTCAAGGGACAGGACACCGGCGACATGCGCGGCGGCGATCTCACCGATGGAGTGACCGGCCAGAACCTCCGGCTTCACACCCCACGACTCGACCAGGCGGTAGAGAGCAACCTCCAGGGCGAAGAGGGCAGGCTGGGTGTTGCCCGTCTCGTCCAGACCCTCACCCGAGAAGATCACTTCACGGAGCGAGTCGTCCAGGTACGAGAGGACCTGGTCGAAGGTGCTGGCGAAGGCGGGGAAGGCCTCGTACAGCTCGCGGCCCATACCGGCCCGCTGAGCGCCCTGACCCGTGAACACCACACCGAGCCGACCCGACCCGGCCACACCCTCGACGACCTCGTCACCGATGACGACAGCCCGGTGCTCGAACACCGAACGGGAAGCCACCAGCGAGGAGCCCACGTCCACCGGACGGGCATCCGTACCGGCCACGAACTCCCGCAGCCGCTCGACCTGCCCCTTCAGCGCACCAGCCGTACGGCCGCTCACCACGAACGGAACCACAGCCGGAGCAACGCCCTCGGCCGCCGGCTCCTCGACCTCCGGAGCCTGCTCCAGCACCACGTGCGCGTTCGTCCCGCTCACGCCGAACGAGGAGACCGCCGAGCGGCGCGGACGGCCGGTCTCCGGCCAGTCCCGGGCCTGCGTGACGAGCTCCACCTCGCCCGCCGACCAGTCGATCATGGGGGAGGGCTCGCCCACGTGCAGGGTCTTCGGCACCACACCGTGCTGCATGGCCAGGACCATCTTGATGATTCCGGCCGCACCGGCCGCGTGCTGCGTGTGCCCGATGTTCGACTTGATCGACCCGAGCAGCAGGGGCTGGCCCTCCGGGCGCTCCTGACCGTAGGTCGCGAGGAGCGCCTCCGCCTCGATCGGGTCGCCCAGCCGGGTACCCGTACCGTGCGCCTCCACCACGTCGACGTCCGCCGCGGAGAGGCCGGCTCCGGCCAGGGCCTGGCGGATGACCCGCTGCTGGGAGGGGCCGTTGGGGGCCATGAGGCCGTTGGACGCGCCGTCCTGGTTCACCGCCGTACCGCGTACGACGGCCAGCACCTTGTGGCCGTTGCGGCGCGCGTCCGAGAGGCGCTCGACCAGCAGCACGCCGACGCCCTCGGCCCAGCCGGTGCCGTCCGCGTCGGCCGAGAAGGCCTTGCAGCGGCCGTCGGGCGCCAGGCCGCGCTGGCGGCTGAACTCCACGAACAGCGTGGGCGTGGACATGAGGAGCGCGCCACCCGCCAGCGCCAGGTCGCATTCGCCGGAGCGCAGGGCCTGCGCCGCGAGGTGCAGCGAGACCAGGGAGGAGGAGCAGGCGGTGTCGAGGGTGATCGCCGGGCCGGTCAGGCCCAGGTGGTAGGAGATGCGGCCGGAGGCGATGCTGTTGGCGCTGCCGGTCAGCAGCTGGCCCTCGAAGGAGGGGACCTGGGCGAGGAGGCTGCCGTGGTCCTGGCCGCTGACGCCGACGAACACGCCGGTCTGGCTGCCGCGCAGCGACACCGGGTCGATGCCGGCGCGCTCGATGCTCTCCCAGACAGTCTCCAGCAGCATCCGCTGCTGCGGGTCCATGCCCAGCGCCTCGCGCGGCGAGATGCCGAACAGGGCGGGGTCGAAGCGGTCGACGCCGTCGACGAAGCCGCCCTCGCGGGCGTAGCTCTTGCCCTTCGCCTCCGGGTCGGGGTCGTAGATGCCGTCGACGTCCCAGCCGCGGTCGGTGGGGAAGCCGCCGATGGCGTCGATCTCCTCCGTGACGACGCGCCACAGGTCCTCGGGCGACGCGACGCCGCCGGGCAGGCGGCAGGCCATGCCGACGATGGCGATCGGGTCGTCGTCCACGACCGTCGTCGCCCGCGGGGCGGCGGCGGGGGTGGCCGCGGTGCCGGCGAGTTCGCCGTGCAGGAAGCGGGCGATGTCCGCCGGGGTCGGGTAGTCGAAGATGAGGGCCGCGGGGAGCCGCAGACCGGTGGCGCCGTTGAGCTCGTTGCGCAGCTCGACCGCCGTGAGGGAGTCGAAGCCGAGCTCCTTGAAGGCGCGGTCCTGGCCGATGGCGGCGTGGTCGCTGTGGCCGAGGACGGCGGCGACGTGGCCGCGTACGAAGTCCACGAGGACCCGCTCGCTCTCGGCGTCGCTGAGCCCGGCGAGCTGCTGGACCAGCGCGCCCGCGGCGGTGCTGTCGGTGCCGGCCGCGGCGGCCTTGCGCCGGGGGGCGACCCGTACGAGACCGCGCAGCAGCGCGGGCAGTCCGTCGCCCAGGGAACGCAGGACGGACAGTTCCAGGCGGGTGGGCAGGGCCCAGGCGAGCCCGGAGCCGACGACCGTGTCGAAGAGCTCCATGCCGTCGGCCTCGGCCAGCGGCAGCATGCCGGCGCGGGCGATCCGGTCGACGTCGTTCTGCGACAGGCTGTCGGTGATGCCGCCGGTCTGCGCCCACAGGCCCCAAGCGAGGGCGGTCGCGGGGAGTCCGATGGCGCGGCGGTGGCGGGCGAGCTCGTCCAGGAAGGCGTTGGCGGCCGAGTAGTTGGCCTGGCCGGGGCCGCCGAAGGTCGCGGCGGAGGAGGAGTAGAGGACGAAGGCCGTGAGGTCCAGGTCCTTGGTGAGCTCGTGGAGGTTCCACGCGGCGTCGACCTTGGGCCGCAGCACGCGGTCGAGCTGCTGCGTCGTCAGGGTCGCGGCGATGCCGTCGTCGAGGACGCCCGCCGTGTGGACGACGCCCTTCAGCGGCCGGTCCGCGGGGATGGCGGCGAGCAGCGCGGCGAGCGCGTCGCGGTCCGCGACGTCGCAGGCGGCGAAGGTGACGTGCGCGCCGAGCCCGGTCAGTTCGGTTTCCAGTTCGGCGGCGCCCGGGGCCTGGCCGCCGCGCCGGCTGACGAGCAGCAGGTTCCGTACGCCGTGCTCGGTGACGAGGTGGCGGGAGAGCAGGGTGCCCAGGTCGCCGGTGGCACCGGTGATCAGCACGGTGCCCTCGGGGCCGAAGGCGGGCCGCGCGTCGTCGGCCGCGGGGGCCGGTGCGACGAGGCGGGCGAGGCGCGGGGCGAACGCGGCGCCGTCGCGCAGGGCCAGCTCGGGCTCGCCGGTGGCGAGGGCGGCGGCGATCGTCCCGGCCAGCGAGTCCGCGGGGGCCTCGGGGTCGAGGTCGAGGAGGACGAAGCGCCCGGGGTTCTCGTTCTGCGCGGTCCGCAGCAGACCCCGCACGCCGGCCAGGGCCACGTCGCCCGGCTGCTCGGCATCGAGCGATACGGCACCGTCGGTCAGCACGACGAGCCGGGAGTCCTCGTACCGCTCGTCGGCCAGCCACTTCTGTACGAGCTCCAGGGCGCCCAGCGTCGCGGCGCGCAGGGCGGCCGCCGGGTCGGACACCTCGGGCCGGGTGACGGGCGCGAGGAGGACGGCGGGAACCTCGGCGGTCCCGTCCTCGAACGCGGCCCATCCGACCGGAGTCCCAAGGCCGGTGAGGCCCGGGAACCCGGCGTCGCCGAGCACCGACCAGGTGTCGGTCGCCGGCACGGCCGCGGCGGTGGGCACGCGGGTCCACTCGACGTGGAAGAGGGAGTCGTTGCCGGTGTTCCCGGCATTGCGCAGCGCGTCGGCGGAGATGGCCCGGGACAGCAGGGACTCGACGGTGACGACCGGTGCGCCCGTACCGTCCGAGGCGACCAGCCGCAGCGTGTCCGCGCCGGTCAGGGTGAGCCGCACGCGCAGCACGGAGGCGCCGGCGCCGTGGACGGTGAGACCGGACCAGGAGAACGGCAGACCGCCCTGGCGGTCGTCGTCGACCACACCGCGCAGGAGCGGGTGCAGGGCCGCGTCGAGGAGCGCCGGGTGCAGGGCGAACTGCGCGGCGTCGGTGCGCTGCTCGTCGGGCAGGGCGACCTCGGCGTAGATCTCGCCGCCGGGCGTGCGCCAGGCGCGGCGCAGGCCCTGGAAGGAGGGACCGTATCCGTGGCCCTGCTCGGTGAGCCGCTCGTAGGCGCCCGCGACGTCGACCTCGGTCGCACCGGCCGGCGGCCACACGAGCAGACCCGCGGGGGCGGGGGCGCCGGCGTTCACGAGGCTGCCGGTGGCGTGCTGGGTCCAGGGCTGGTCCTCGCCGTCGGGGCGGGAGTGGACGGCGATGGCGCGCCGGCCGGACGCGTCCGGTCCGCCGACGGTCAGCTGGAGCTGGACGGCGCCGCGCTCGGGCAGGACCAGCGGGGCGGCGAGGGTGAGCTCCTCGATGGTGTCGCAGCCGACGCGGTCGCCGGCCTGGGTGGCCAGCTCGACGAACGCGGTACCGGGCAGCAGCACCGTGTCGAGGATGGCGTGGTCGGCGAGCCAGGGGTGGGTCTGCAGGGAGAGCCGCCCGGTGAGGATCAGGCCCTCGCCGTCGGCGAGCTCGACGGCGGCACCGAGCAGCGGGTGGCCGGCGGCCGTCAGACCGGCTGAGGAGACGTCACCGACGCCGGTGGTCGGCATGAGCCAGTAGCGCTCGTGCTGGAAGGCGTAGGTCGGCAGGTCGACGCGGCGGGCGCCCGAGTTTTCGTAGTACGAGGTCCAGTCGACCGGGACGCCCCTGGTGAACAGCCCGCCGAGGGCGGTGATGAGCTGCTCCGGCTCCGGCCGGCCCTTGCGGAGAGCCGGGACGGTGGTGACCGACTCGGTGACACCGGCCGCCATGGCGGACAGGACCGCGTCGGGGCCGAGTTCGAGGAGGGACTCGATGCCCTGGGCCTCGATGGTGGTGACCGCGTCGGCGAAACGGACCGGGCGGCG
>NZ_JBICYR010000044.1:0-22430 GCF_043201175.1 Streptomyces sp. NPDC048337 | reverse complement strand
CCGCTCACCACGAACGGAACCACAGCCGGAGCGACACCCTCGGCCACCGGCTCCTCGACCTCCGGAGCCTGCTCCAGCACCACGTGCGCGTTCGTCCCGCTGATGCCGAACGAGGACACCGCGGCCCTGCGCGGGCGGCCCGTCTCCGGCCAGTCGCGCGCCTCGGTCAGCAGTTCCACCTCGCCCGCCGACCAGTCGACCTCGGTCGAGGGCTCCCCCACGTGCAGGGACTTCGGGAGGACGCCGTGGCGCATGGCCTCGACCATCTTGATGATGCCCGCGACGCCGGCTGCCGCCTGCGTGTGCCCGATGTTGGACTTGACCGATCCGAGCAGCAGCGGCTGGCCCTCCGGGCGCTCCTGGCCGTAGGTCGCGAGCAGCGCCTCCGCCTCGATCGGGTCGCCCAGCCGGGTGCCCGTACCGTGCGCCTCGACCACGTCCACGTCCGCCGCCGTCAGGCGGGCGTTGAGCAGCGCGTGGCGGATGACGCGGCGCTGCGAGGGCCCGTTGGGGGCGGTGAGGCCATTGGACGCGCCGTCCTGGTTGATCGCAGAACCCCGTACGACCGCGAGCACCTTGTGGCCGTTGCGCTTGGCGTCGGAGAGGCGCTCGACGAGCAGCATGCCGACGCCCTCGCCCCAGCCGACGCCGTCCGCGTCCGCCGAGAAGGACTTCGAGCGGCCGTCGGGGGCCAGGCCGCGCTGGCGGCTGAACTCGACGAAGGTGCCCGGCGTCGACATGACGGTCACGCCGCCCGCGAGGGCCATGGAGCACTCGCCGGAGCGCAGTGCCTGCGCGGCGAGGTGCAGGGCGACCAGCGAGGACGAGCAGGCCGTGTCGACGGTGACGGCCGGGCCGGTCAGGCCCAGGTTGTAGGCCACGCGGCCGGAGGCGACACTGCCCGCGCTGCCGGTGAGGATGTGCCCTTCGTGGCCCTCGGGGATGTCCCGCAGCCGCAGGCCGTAGTCCCCGTACATGACGCCGGTGAAGACGCCGACGGCGGATTCCTTGACCGTGGTCGGGTCGATGCCGGCACGCTCGAAGGTCTCCCAGGCGATCTCCAGCAGCAGCCGCTGCTGGGCGTCGACGCCGAGGGCCTCACGCGGGCTCATGCCGAAGAAGTCGGGGTCGAACTTGTCGGCGTCGTGCAGGAAGCCGCCCTCGCGGGTGTAGCTCTTGCCCTTCGCCTCCGGGTCGGCGTCGTACAGGTCCTCGGGCCAGCCGCGCCGGCTCGGGAACGGCGAGATCGCGTCGGTGCCGTCGGCGACGAGCCGCCACAGGTCCTCCGGCGACTCGACGTCACCGGGGTAGCGGCAGGCCATGCCCACGATGGCGATCGGTTCCTGGTTCTTCTCCTCGAGCTCCTGCAGACGGTTGCGCGTCTGGACCAGGTCGGCGGTCACCTTCTTGAAGACACCGAGGAGCTTTTCGTCGTTCGACATTTCTGCGTTCCCTACCCATTCATTTCGACAAGTTCGGAATTCGTTTTTCTTCTGTCGCGTCAGTCGAAGGTGATTCCGAATTCCTTGCCGACGAATTCATACATTTCCTCGACGGAGGCCGATTCCAGGTCCTCGGCGACGTCGGTGCCCTCCGTCGCGGCCCCGTGGCCCCGGCTGCCGTCCCACGCGGACATCAGCGCGGCCAGCCGGACCTGGGTCTGGGCGGCAGCCATGTCGTCCAGTTCCAGGCTCGTCAGGGCGGCTTCCAGCTCCTCGATGCGCTCCATCACCAGCCGTTCGGGCGACACCCCGGCGTCGACGAGCTCCTCGCGCAGGTGCGTGGCGAGCGCCTGCGGGGTCGGGTAGTCGAAGATGAGGGTGGCCGGCAGGCGCAGTCCGGTCTCTCCGTTGAGACGGTTGCGCAGGTCGACGGCGGTGAGGGAGTCGAAGCCGAGCTCCTTGAACGCCCGCTCCGGGTCGACCGTGTCCTGTCCCGCGTGGCCCAGTACGGTCGCGACTTGCGCGCAGACCAACTCGCGCAGCACCGCGTCCTGTTCGGTCTGCGGCAGCGCCGCCAGGCGCTGGGTGAGGCCCGATCCGCCGGCCCCGGTGCCCGAGGCCGTGCCCGCGGCGGCCCGCCGCGGGGCCTGGCGGACCAGGCCGCGCAGGATCGCGGGCAGCGCGTCGCCCTGGGCGCGCAGCGCCTTGGTGTCGAGGCGCATCGGGAGGACCCAGGCGCGGTCGCGGCCGAGGGCGGTCTCGAAGAGCTCCAGGCCGTCGTCGGCGGTCAGCGGCAGCAGACCGGCGCGGATCATGCGCTGGAGGTCGGCCTCACCGAGGTGGCCGGTGATCCCGCTGGCCTCGGCCCACAGGCCCCAGGACAGCGAGGTCGCGGGCAGGCCCGCGGCGTGCCGGTGGTCGGCGAGTGCGTCCAGGAACCCGTTCGCGGCCGCGTAGTTGCCCTGGCCCGGGGCGCCGAAGACGGCGGCCGCCGAGGAGAAGAGCACGAACGCCGACAGCGGCAGGTCCTTGGTCAGCTCGTGCAGGTTCCACGCGCCGTCCACCTTGGGGCGCAGTACGCCGTCCACCCGCTCGGGAGTGAGCGAGGCGATGACGCCGTCGTCGGCGACACCGGCCGTGTGGACCACCGCGGTCAGCGGGTGCTCCGCCGGGATCGAGGCGAGCAGCTGCGCGAGCGCGTCCCGGTCGGCCGCGTCACACGCGGCGATCCGCACCTGGGCGCCGAGCGCGGACAGTTCGTCGCGCAGGGCGTCGGCGCCGTCGGCGGCCGGGCCGCGCCTGCTGGTGAGCAGCAGGTGGCGTGCCCCGTACGCCGTGACCAGCCGGCGGGCCAGCATGCCGCCGAGCACACCGGTGGCGCCGGTGACGAGCACCGTTCCGTCCGGGTCGAACGGCGACGGCCGCTCGGTGGCCTCGGCTTCGACGGCCATCCGCGCCAGCCGCGGCGCGTACAGCTCGCCGGCCCGGATCGCGAGCTGCGGCTCACCGGTGGCGGGCGCGGCGATCAGCGCCTGCCAGGTGGCCGGGCCGGGCTCGGACCGCTCGGCCAGGTCGAGGAGGACGATCCGGCCGGGGTTCTCGGTCTGCGCCGAGCGCAGCAGGCTCCACGCGGAGGTCACCGCGAGGTCCTCGCCTTCGGCGCCGCTCGCCACGACCAGCAGCGTGGACTGCTCCAGGCGCTCGTCCGCGAGCCATTCCTGGGCCAGGCGCAGGGCCCGGTAGGTGACTTCGCGCACCGCGTCCGGCACCGCGCCGGCCTCGGGGGCCGCGGCCGCGAGCGGCAGCAGGGTCACCGGCGGGACCGGCTCGCCCGCGTCCACCGCGCCCAGCAGGGCGGAGATGTCCTCGTACTTGCGCAGGCCCGGGAACGGGCCCTGGGCCAGGCCGAGTGCGCCGTCGCCCAGCAGCGCCCAGCCCTCGGCGGGCGCGGTCGCCGGGCCGGCCACCTTGGTCCGCTCCACCTGGAAGAGGGCCTCGTGGTAGGTGGTCCGGGCACTGCCCAGCGCGTCCACGGAGACCGTCCGCCACAGCAGCGAGTCCGCCTCGGCGACGGGCTTGCCGGCGCCGTCCGCGATGAGCAGGGAGACGGTGTCGGTGCCGGTGGACACGAAGCGCACCCGCAGATCGGCGGCCCCGGCGGCGTGCACGGTGACACCGCCCCACGAGAACGGCAGCGCGGGCTCCGAGGCGTCTTCCAGCGCCTTGAGCATCATGGCGTGGAGGGTGGCGTCGAGCAGCGCCGGGTGCAGGGTGAACAGTCCCGCGTCGGTGCGCTGCGTGTCGGGCAGCGCGACCTCGGCGTAGACCTCGTCGTCCCGCCGCCAGGCGCGGCGCAGCCCCTGGAAGGCGGGGCCGTAGCCGTAGCCCTGATCGGCGAGCCGCTCGTAGGCGCCGTCGACATCGACCTCGACGGCCCCGGCCGGCGGCCACTCCACCAGGTCGCCGGGGATCCGCACGGCGGTCGGCGCGAGCAGACCGGAGGCGTGCTGGATCCACGCCTCGGCGTCCCCGTCCTGGCCTTCGGGCCGGGCGTGGACGGTCAGGACCCGGCGCCCGGAGTCGTCGGGCGCCCCGACGGTGAGCTGCACCTGGATGCCGCCACGCTCGGGCAGGATCAGCGGCGCGGCGAGGGTGAGCTCCTCGAGGGTGCCGCAGCCGACGCGGTCGCCGGCCTGGGTGGCCATCTCCACGAAGGCGGTACCGGGCAGGAGGACCGTTTCCGCGACCGCGTGGTCGGCGAGCCAGCCGTGCGTCTGGAGGGAGAGCCGCCCGGTGAGGATCAGGCCCTCGCCGTCGGCGAGCTCGACCGCCGCACCGAGCAGCGGGTGCCCGGCGGCCGTCAGACCGGCCGAGTTCACGTCGGCGCTGTCGGCCACGGGCACGAGCCAGTACGACTCGCGCTGGAACGCGTAGGTCGGCAGGTCGACGCGACGGGCGCCGGAGTTTTCGTAGTACGAGGACCAGTCGACCGGGACACCCCTGGTGAACAGCCCGCCGAGGGCGGTGATGAGCTGCTCCGGCTCCGGCCGGCCCTTGCGGAGAGCCGGAACCGTGGTGACCGACTCCGTGACGTTCGCAGCCATGGCGGACAGGACACCGTCGGGGCCGAGTTCGAGGAGCGACTCCACGCCCTGCGCCTCGATGGTGGTGACCGCGTCGGCGAAACGGACCGGGCGACGAACGTGGTTGACCCAGTAGTCGACCGAGGTCAGCTCCTCCGCGGTGGCCAGTCGACCGGTCACCGTGGAAACGAAGGGAATGCGGGGGGCGTTGAAGGTCAGCCCGGCAACGACCTCGCGGAAGTCGTCCAGCATCGGCTCCATCAGCGGCGAGTGGAACGCGTGGCTGACCGTGAGCTGCTTGAACTTCACACCCAGCGAACCGGCGATCTCCAGAACCTCGGCCTCAACACCCGCCAGAACCACGGACGTCGGACCATTGACCGCAGCGATACCGACAGAAGCCTCGCGGCCGGCGAGCAGCGGAAGGACCTGCTCCTCCGACGCCTGCACGGCGACCATCGCACCACCAGCGGGCAGCGCCTGCATCAGACGACCACGCGCCGACACCAGAGCCGCAGCATCCTCAAGAGACAGAACACCCGCCACGTGCGCGGCGGCGATCTCACCGATCGAGTGACCCGCCAGAACCTCCGGCTTCACACCCCACGACTCGACCAGACGGAACAGAGCAACCTCAAGAGCGAACAGAGCAGGCTGCGTGTTCCCCGTCTCGTCCAGACCCTCGCCGGAGAAGATCACCTCACGCAGCGAACCGTCCAGGTGCGACAGAACCTCATCAAAGGCGGTCGCGAAAGCCGGGAACGCCTCATACAACTCACGGCCCATACCGGCCCGCTGAGCACCCTGACCCGTGAACACCACACCCACACGGCCCGACCCGGCCACACCCTCGACGACCTCGTCATCGACGATCACCGCCCGGTGCTCGAACAGCGAGCGGTGCGTGGCCAGCGACCAGCCGATGTCGGCCGGCCGGGCGGCCGAGGCGGCGGCGAACTCGCGCAGCCGCTCCGTCTGCTCCCGCAGCGCGCCGGCCGTGCGGCCGGACACGGGCCACGGCGACACCGCCGGAGCCGTGCCCTCGGCCGCCTCCGGGGTCTCGGCGGCAGGGGCCTGCTCCAGCACCACGTGCGCGTTCGTGCCGCTGGCGCCGAAGGAGGAGACGGCCGAGCGGCGCGGGCGACCGGTCTCCGGCCACTCCCGGGCCTCGGTGAGCAGCTCGACGCCGCCGGAGGCCCAGTCGATGAGCGGTGAGGGCTGGTCGGCGTGCAGCGTCTTCGGCAGGACGCCGTGCCGCATCGCCTCGACCATCTTGATGACACCGCCGACACCAGCCGCCGCCTGGGCGTGGCCGATGTTGGACTTCAGCGAGCCCAGCCACAGCGGCTGCTCGGCCGAGTGCTCCTGACCGTAGGTCGCGAGGAGCGCCTCCGCCTCGATCGGGTCGCCCAGCCGAGTACCGGTACCGTGCGCCTCGACCACGTCCACGTCCGCCGCCGTCAGGCGGGCGTTGGCCAGGGCCTGGCGGATGACCCGCTGCTGGGAGGGGCCGTTGGGGGCGGTGAGGCCGTTGGACGCGCCGTCCTGGTTGACCGCCGTGCCCCGTACGACCGCCAGTACTTGGTGCCCGTTGCGCTGCGCGTCGGAGAGGCGCTCGACGAGCAGCATGCCGACGCCCTCGGCCCAGCCGGTGCCGTCCGCGTCGGCCGAGAAGGCCTTGCAGCGGCCGTCCTGGGCCAGCCCGCGCTGGCGGCTGAACTCGATGAACGTACCCGGGGTGGACATGACGGTCACACCGCCGACGAGCGCCATCTCGCACTCGCCCGAGCGCAGCGCCTGCGCCGCGAGGTGCAGGGCGACCAGCGAGGAGGAGCAGGCGGTGTCGATCGTCATGGCCGGGCCTTCGAGACCGAAGGCGTACGAGATGCGGCCCGCGACGACACTGGCCGCGTTGCCGGTCATCAGGTAGCCGTCGACCCCTTCGGGGGCGCGGGTCATCATCGTGGCGTAATCCGCGCCGTTGCCTCCGGCGAAGACACCCGTCTGGCTGCCGCGCACCGACTCGGGGTCGATGCCGGCCCGCTCGAACGCCTCCCAGGCGGTCTCGAGCAGCAGCCGCTGCTGGGGGTCCATGCCCAGGGCCTCGCGCGGGGAGATCCCGAAGAAGCCCGCGTCGAACTGGTCGGCGTTGTAGAGGAAGCCGCCTTCCCGGGTGTAGCTCTTGCCCGAACGGTCGGGGTCCGGGTCGTACAGGTCCTCGTCCCAGCCACGGCCGGCCGGCAGCGGACCGATGGCGTCGATGCCGTCGGACACCAGCCGCCACAGGTCCTCGGGCGAGGCGGTGCCGCCCGGGTAGCGGCAGGCCATGCCGACGATGGCGATCGGCTCGTCGCTCGCGCGGGTGGCGGTGAAGGTCCGCCGGACACCGTCGGAGCCGAGCAGTTCGTCCCGGAGGTAGGTGACGACCGCCTGCGGGGTGGGGTGGTCGAAGCTGACCGTGGCGGGAATCCGCAGGCCGGTCACCGCGTTCAGGCGGTCGCGCAGGTCCACGGCGGTCATGGAGGTCAGACCGAGCTCGGTGAAGTTCTGCTGTGCGCCCACGGAGCCGGGGTCGGCGTAGCCGAGGACGACGGCGAGCTGCTCGCGCACGAGCTGCAGCAGGAGTTCGTTCTGCTCGGCGTCGCCGAGCGCGGTGAGCTCGTCGATCAGCTCGGCCGCTCCGCCGCCCAGGCGGGGGGTCCGGTGCTCGACCACGACGGGGGCCGCGTACTCGGTCGCGTCGCCGGCGGCGGGCACCAGCCAGTAGTGCTCGTGCTGGAAGGCGTAGGTCGGCAGGTCGACGCGACGGGCGCCGGAGTTTTCGTAGTACGAGGTCCAGTCGACCGGGACACCCCTGGTGAACAGCCCGCCGAGGGCGGTGATGAGCTGCTCCGGCTCCGGCCGGCCCTTGCGGAGGGCCGGGACGGTGGTGACCGACTCCGTAACGTTCGCAGCCATGGCGGACAGGACACCGTCGGGGCCGAGTTCGAGGAGGGACTCGACGCCCTGGGCCTCGATGGTGGTGACCGCGTCGGCGAAGCGGACCGGGCGACGAACGTGGTTGACCCAGTAGTCGACCGAGGTCAGCTCCTCCGCGGTGGCCAGTCGACCGGTCACCGTGGAAACGAAGGGAATGCGGGGGGCGTTGAAGGTCAGCCCGGCAACGACCTCGCGGAAGTCGTCCAGCATCGGCTCCATCAGCGGCGAGTGGAACGCGTGGCTGACCGTGAGCTGCTTGAACTTCACACCCAGCGAACCGGCGATCTCCAGGACCTCGGCCTCAACACCCGCCAGAACCACGGACGTCGGACCATTGACCGCAGCGATACCGACGGTCTTCTCCCGGCCCGCGAGGAGCGGGAGCACCTGCTCCTCCGACGCCTGGACCGCGACCATCGCACCACCGGAAGGGAGCGCCTGCATCAGACGACCACGCGCCGAGACCAGAGCGGCAGCGTCCTCAAGGGACAGCACACCAGCCACATGCGCGGCGGCGATCTCACCGATCGAGTGGCCGGCCACCACGTCCGGCTTCACGCCCCACGACGCCACCAGACGGGAGAGGGCGACTTCGAGGGCGAACAGCGCGGGCTGCGTGTTCCCCGTCTCGTCCAGGCCCTCGCCCGAGAAGATCACCTCGCGCAGCGAGCCGTCCAGATGAGACAGAACCTCATCAAGCGCAGTCGCGAACGTCGGAAAAGCCTCATACAACTCACGTCCCATACCGGCCCGCTGAGCTCCCTGACCCGTGAACACCACGCCCACGCGGCCGGAGCCGGCGACACCCTCGACGACCTCGTCACCGACGACGACCGCCCGGTGATCGAACAGGGAACGGGAGGCCACCAGCGACGCGCCGATGTCCACCGGGCGGGCGTCCGTACCCGCCGCGAACTCCCGCAGCCGCTGCACCTGCGCGCCCAGCGCACCGGCCGTGCGACCGCTGACGACGAACGGGGCCACCGCCGGGGCGACACCCTCGTTGGCCGCCGGCTCCTCGACCTCCGGAGCCTGCTCCAGCACCACGTGCGCGTTGGTCCCGCTCACGCCGAACGAGGACACCGCCGCGCGCCGCGGGCGGCCCGTCTCGGGCCACTCCCGCGTCTCGGCCGCCAGCTCGACCGCGCCGGCCGACCAGTCGACCATGGGCGTCGGCTCGTCGGCGTGCAGGGTCTTCGGCACCACGCCGTGCCGCATGGCCAGGACCATCTTGATGATTCCGGCCGCGCCCGCCGCGTGCTGGGTGTGCCCGATGTTCGACTTCACGGAGCCCAGGAGCAGCGGCTGCCCCTCCGGGCGGGTCTTGCCGTACGCGGAGAGCAGGGCCTCCGCCTCGATGGGGTCGCCCAGCCGGGTGCCCGTGCCGTGCGCCTCCACGACGTCGACGTCGGCCGGCGTCAGGCGGGCGTTGGCCAGGGCGTCGCGGATGACGCGCTGCTGGGCGCGGCCGTTGGGGGCGGTGAGGCCGTTGGAGGCGCCGTCCTGGTTGACCGCCGTGCCGCGGATGACGGCGAGGACCTTGTGGCCGTTGCGCTGTGCGTCCGACAGCCGCTCGACGAGCAGCATGCCGACGCCTTCGCCCCAGCCGGTGCCGTCCGCGTCCGCCGAGAAGGACTTGCAGCGGCCGTCGGCCGAGAGCCCGCGCTGGCGGCTGAACTCGATGAACGTACCCGGCGTCGCCATGATCATGATGCCGCCGGCGAGGGCCATGTCGCACTCCCCGGACCGCAGCGCCCGCGCCGCGAGGTGCAGGGCGACCAGCGAGGAGGAGCAGGCCGTGTCGAGGGTGACCGCCGGGCCGGTCAGGCCCAGGTGGTAGGCGACGCGGCCGGACATGATGCTGGAGGTGCTGCCGGTGAGGACCAGCCCCTCCACGCTCGGCGGGGCGTCCTGCATGCGGGGGCCGTAGTCCTGGCCGGTGGCGCCGACGTAGACGCCGGTGCTGCTGCCGCGCAGGGAGGCCGGTGCGATACCGGCCTGCTCCACGGTCTCCCAGGCGACCTCCAGCAGCAGCCGCTGCTGGGGGTCCATGGCGAGGGCCTCGCGCGGGGAGATCTCGAAGAAGCCGGCGTCGAACAGTCCGGCGTCGTGCAGGAACCCGCCTTCCCGGGTGTAGCTGTGGCCGGAGGACTCCGGGTCGGCGTCGTACAGGTCCTCGGGCCAGCCGCGGCCTTCGGGGAAGGGGCCGACCGCGTCGGTCTCGGCCGCCACGAGGCGCCACAGGTCCTCGGACGAGCCGACACCGCCGGGGAAGCGGCAGCCCATGCCGACGATCGCGATCGGCTCGTGCTCCTTGTCCTCCGCCTCGCGGAGCTTGCGGTGCGCGGTCTGGGCGTCGTTGATGGCTCGCTTGAGGTAATCGCGGAGTTTCTGTTCCTCAGCCACGCGGGTTCAGCCTCTCGGAAGGTCGCAGGGTCGTGCGGTGGGGTCGGTGGTACGCGGTCGCCGTCACTCCAGGCCTCCGTCGATGAGGGCGAAGAGCTCGTCGTCGGTGGCGTCGTCGAGGCCGTCCGCGGCGTCGTTGCCGTCGGACTTGGCGCCGGCCTCGCGCCCGCACAGGGCGAGCAGTTCGGCGAGGCGGTCGCCGATCTCGTCGCGGGCGGCCTCGTCGGAGAGGAGCTGGACGAGCCCGGCCTTGATCCGGTCGAGTTCGGCCAGTACGGGGGCTGCCGTGGCGGCGGTCCCGTCGGCCGGTGCCGCGTCCCCGAGGTCGAACTGCTCCCTGAGGAAGCCGGCGACCTCGACGGGCGTCGGGTAGTCGAAGACGAGCGCGGTGGGCAGGCGCAGCCCGGTCGCGACGTTGAGCCGGTTGCGGAGCTCCACGGAGGTCAGCGAGTCGAAGCCGAGGGCCTTGAACGCCCGGTCCTGGTCGACGCTGTCGGGGTTGGCGTGGCCCAGTACGGTCGCGACCTGCGTCCGCACCAGGTCGATCAGCAGGGTGCCGCGCTCGGCCTCCGGCAGCGCGGCCAGACGCTGTTCGAGGGAGACGCCGCTCTCGACGGCGCCACCCGCCACGGCTCGGCGCGGGGTGCTGCGGACCAGGCCGCGGAAGAGCGGCAGGAGTCCGTCGCCCTGGCGGGCCAGGGCGGCCGTGTCGAGCTTGGTGGCCGCGACGACGGGGTCGCCGAGGAGCTGGGCCGCGTCGTAGAGGTCCATGCCCTCGGTGGAGGACAGGGCGATCAGTCCGCCGCGGGCCATGCGCTTCAGGTCGGTCTCGTCGAGGTGGCCGGTCATGCCGCTGGCTTCGGTCCACAGGCCCCACGCCATGGAGACGGCGGGCAGGCCGCGGTGGCTCCGGTGCTGGGCGAGGGCGTCGAGGTAGGCGTTGGCGGCGGCGTAGTTACCCTGGCCGCCGGCGCCCATGAGCCCGCCGACGGACGAGTACAGGAGGAAGAAGGCGAGGTCCAGGTCCTCGGTGAGCTCGTGCAGGTGCCAGGCCGCGTCGGCCTTGGGCAGCATGACCCGGTCGAACTGCTCGCGGGTCATGTCCGCGATGACGCCGTCGTCCAGGACGCCGGCGGTGTGGACGACACCGGTGAGCGGGTGCTCGGCCGGTACGTCGGCCAGCAGTGCGGCCAGGGCCTCGCGGTCGGCCACGTCGCAGGCCGCGTAGGTGACCTGGGCGCCGAGTGCGGTGAGTTCCGCCTTGAGGTCCTCCGCTCCGGGTGCCGCCAGTCCGCGCCGGCTGGTGAGCAGCAGGTTCCGTACGCCGTACTCGGTGACGAGGTGGCGGGCGGCGAGGGTGCCGAGGCCGCCGGTGGCGCCCGTGATGAGGACGGTGCCCTCGGGGTCCGGCTTGGCGGGGACGGTCAGGACGACCTTGCCGACGTTGCGGCCCTGCTGGAGGAACCGGAAGGCCTCCGGTGCGCGGCGGACGTCCCAGGCGGTGACGGGAAGGGGCTTGAACACGCCCTTCTCGAACAGTGCCAGGATCTCGACGAGCATCTCCTGCACCCGGTCCGGGACCCCGCCGACGGCGTCGGGCTCGGTGCGGGCGAGGACCGTGAGGTCGTAGACCTGGTAGTCGACGCCCGGGTGGTCGGCGGCGAGCCGGTCCGCGTCGCGGATGTCGGTCTTGCCCATCTCCAGGAACCGGCCGCCGCCCGGCATGAGCCGCAGCGACGCGTCGATGAACTCGGCGGCGAGGGAGTTGAGGACCACGTCCACACCCCGCCCGTCGCTCATCTTGCGGAACTGCTCCTCGAAGTCCAGCGTCCGGGAGTTGGCGATGTGGTCGTCGTCCAGGCCGAGGGCGCGCAGGGTGTCCCACTTGCCCGGGCTGGCGGTGCCGTAGACCTCGGCGCCGAGGTACTGGGCGAGCTGGACGGCGGCGATGCCGACGCCGCCGGCGGCCGCGTGGACCAGGACCGATTCGCCTTCGCGGACCTGGCCGAGGTCGACGAGGCCGTAGTAGGCGGTCAGGAAGACCACGGGGACGGACGCGGCCTGGGCGAAGCTCCAGCCGTCGGGCATCCGCGCGATCAGGCGGCGGTCGCCGATGGCGACGGAGGCGAACGCGCCGTCGAAGAGGCCCATCACCCGGTCACCGACGTGCAGGTCCGTGACGCCCGGCCCGACCTCGGTGATCACGCCGGCGCCCTCGCGGCCCATCTGGGCGCCGTTCTCGGGGACGAGGCCGAGCGCGACGAGGACGTCGCGGAAGTTCAGGCCGGCCGCGCGCAGCGCGACCCTGACCTCACCGTCGCGCAGCGGGGCGGCGACCTCCGGGCACGGGGCGATCGACAGGTTCGCCAGGGTGCCCTTGACGGGGGCGACCACCCGCCATTCGGGGACGTCCGGCGTGTTCAGGCTGCCGGAGGGCCGGGCGACGCGGGCGGCGAGGAGCTCGCCGGAGCGCAGCGCCAGCTGGACCTCGCCGGCCTCGATGGCCGCGTCGAGCGCCGCGGCCGGGATGCGGAGGCTGTCCGTGTCGAGGAGGACGAAGCGGTCCGGGTTCTCGGTCTGCGCGGAGCGCAGCAGGCCCCACACGGTGGCCGCGGCCAGGTCGTTCACCGGTTCGCCGGAGAGGACGGACTGGGCGTCGTGGACCAGGAAGACGAGCCGGGTCTGGGCGAACCGGTCGTCGGCGAGCCAGGTGCGCACGGTCTCCAGGATCCGGTGCGCCGCGGCTCCCGCGGTGTGGGCATCGACGCTGCTGCCCCGGGGGATGGGCAGCAGGACGACCGCGGGAGCCGTGGCGCCCTCGGTCACCGATCCGGTCAGTGCCGCCAGGTCCTGGTGGACGGTGGCACCGGCCGCTCCGGTGAGCTGGTGGCCGGCGGAGCCGATGAGGGCCCAGCCGGTGGCGTCGTGGGCCGCTCCGGTCTCCTGGGTGGCCAGGGCCGCCCAGTCGAGGCGGAACAGCGCGTCGTTCTGTGCGGCGCCCGCGCCCTGGAGGGCTTCGCGGGAGATGGGCCGCAGGGTGAGCTCCTCGACGGTGGCCACGGGGGCGCCCGCGCCGTCGGCGATGAGGAAGGACGCCGCGTCGGTGCCGGAGAAGGTGGCCTTCACGCGCAGCACGGAGGCTCCGGTGGCGTGGACGGTCACTCCGGACCAGGCGAACGGCAGTCCGGCCTGGCGGTCGCTGCCGGCGACTCCGGGGAGCAGCAGGTGCAGCGCGTTGTCGAGGAGGGCCGGGTGGAGCGCGAACTCCCCGGCATCGGCGGCGAGTTCTTCGGCGAGGGCGACCTCGGCGAAGACGTCGTCGCCCTGCTGCCACAGGCGGCGCAGGCCCTGGAAGAGCGGCCCGTAGCCGAAGCCCTGCTCGGCGAGGCGGTCGTAGACGCCGTCGAGGTCGACCTCGGTGGCACCGGCCGGCGGCCAGGCGGTGAGTCCGGCCGCCGCGGTCCGGTCGGCCACGGCGAGGGTGGCGGTGGCGTTGCGGGTCCAGGGCTGGTCCTCGCCGTCGGGGCGGGAGAAGATGCCCAGCTCGCGGCGGCCTGAGGCGTCGGGTTCGGCGACGGTCAGCTGGAGTTGGATGCCGCCGCGCTCGGGCAGGATCAGCGGTGCGGAGAGGGTGAGTTCCTCAATGGTGTCGCAGCCGACGCGGTCGCCGGCCTGGGTGGCGAGCTCCACGAAGGCCGTGCCGGGCAGCAGGACCGTGTCGAAGACGGTGTGGTCCTTCAGCCAGCCGTGCGTCTGCAGGGAGAGCCGCCCGGTGAGGATCAGGCCCTCGCCGTCGGCGAGTGCGAGGGCGGCGCCGAGCAGCGGGTGGCCCGCCGCGTCGAGACCGGCCGAGGTGACGTCCCCGGTGGCGGCCTCCGCCGTCAGCCAGAAGTGCTCGTGCTGGAAGGCGTAGGTGGGCAGGTCGACGTGCTGGGCGTCGGAGCCCTCGTAGTACGCGGTCCAGTCGACCGGGACGCCGCCCGTGAAGGCGGTGGCGACCGAGGTGAGGAGCTGGTCGAGGCCGCCGCGGTGGCGCCGCAGCGATCCGATGACGAGGCCGTCCGCGCCGGCCGCCTCGATGGTCTCGGCGAGGCCGACGGCGAGCACCGGGTGCGGGCTCATCTCGAGGAACACGTCGTGCCGCTGGGCGAGGAGGGCCTGGGTGGCGTCCTCGAACAGCACGGTCCGGCGCAGGTTGCGGTACCAGTAGCCGCCGTCCATCTCCGTGCCGTCGGCCCAGTCGGCGGTGACGGTGGAGAAGAAGGGCACCTCGGCGCGGCGGGGGCGGACCGGGGCGAGGAGCTCGGCGAGCTCCTCCTCGATCCGCTCGACGTGCGCCGAGTGGGAGGCGTAGTCGACGGGGATGCGGCGGGCGTCGACCTGGGCGGCCACGAGGGCCTCGTAGAGCTCGTCGAGGGCGGCCGAGTCGCCGGAGACGACGGTCGAGGAGGGTCCGTTGACGGCCGCCACGGAGATCCGCTCGCCCCAGGGGGCCAGCTCGGCGACGGTCCGCTCCCGCGGCAGCGGTACGGACATCATCCCGCCGAGGCCCGCGAGGGCCTTGAGGGCCTGGCTGCGCAGGGCCACGATCCGGGCCGCGTCGTCGAGGGAGAGGGCCCCGGCGACACAGGCCGCGGCGATCTCGCCCTGCGAGTGGCCGAGGACGGCCGCCGGTTCGACCCCGTACGAGCGCCAGACGGCGGCCAGGGCCACCATGACGGCGAACAGCGTGGGCTGGACGATGTCGACGTGCTGGAAGGAGGAGGAGCCCGGGTCGGCCGGCTCCTCGCGCAGGACGTCGAGCAGGTTCCAGTCGGTGTAGGGGGCGAGGGCGGCGGCGGAGGCCTGGATGGACTCGGCGAACACCGGGGAGGCGTCGAGGAGTTCGGTGGCCATGCCGATCCACTGGGAGCCCTGGCCCGGGAAGACGAACACGGTCTTGTCGCGGGTGGCGGTCGCGCTGCCGGTGACGACCGCGCTGTCGCCGCCGCCGGCCGCGAGGGCGTCGAGGGCCGCGAGCAGGCTGTCGCGGTCGGCGCCCAGGACGACGGCGCGGTTCTCGTGCAGGGCGCGGGTGCCGGCCAGCGAGAGGCCGATGTCCTGGGTGCGCGGGGCCCCGTCGGCCGCGGCGAAGGCGCGCAGCGCCTCGGCCTGGCCGCGCAGGGCGCCGGCTCCGCGGGCGGACAGGATCCACGGGGTGACGGCGGGCGCCGTGCCGGTGGCCTCCGGTGCCTGCTGCGGGGCGTGTTCGAGGATGACGTGGGCGTTGGTGCCGCTGATGCCGAAGGAGGAGACGGCGGACCGGCGGGCCCGGTCCGTCTCGGGCCAGGCGCGCTCCTCGGTGAGCAGCTCGACCGCGCCCGCCTCCCAGTCGATCACCGGGGAGGGCTCGCTGACGTGCAGCGTCCTGGGCAGGACGCCCTCGCGCATCGCCATCACCATCTTGATGACACCGCCGACACCGGCGGCCGCCTGGGTGTGACCGATGTTGGACTTGAGGGAGCCGAGCCACAGCGGCTCGTCCCCGGCGCGCTCCTGGCCGTAGGTGGCGAGCAGCGCTTCGGCCTCGATGGGGTCGCCGAGCGGGGTGCCGGTGCCGTGGGCCTCGACCGCGTCGACGTCGGCGGGGGTGAGGCGGGCGTTGGCCAGGGCCTGGCGGATGACCCGCTGCTGGGACGGGCCGTTGGGGGCGGTCAGGCCGTTGGACGCGCCGTCCTGGTTGACGGCCGTGCCGCGGACGACGGCGAGGATGTTGTGGCCGTTGCGCTGCGCGTCGGAGAGCCGCTCCACCAGGAGCAGACCGACACCCTCGGCCCAGCCCGTGCCGTCGGCGCCCGCGGAGAAGGACTTCGAGCGGCCGTCGGGGGCGAGGCCCTTCTGGCGGCTGAACTCGACGAAGGTGCCCGGGGTGGACATGACGGTCACACCGCCGGCGAGCGCCATGTCGCACTCGCCAGCCCGCAGGGCCTGCGCGGCGAGGTGCAGGGCCACCAGCGAGGAGGAGCAGGCGGTGTCCACGGTGATGGACGGACCGGTCAGCCCGAAGGTGTAGGAGAGGCGGCCGGAGATGACGCTTCCGGTGTTGCCGGTGAGCAGGATCCCCTCCAGCTCCTCCGGCATCTGCCCGACCTTGGGCGCGTAGTCGTGGTACATGACGCCGGTGAAGACACCGGTCTGGCTGCCCTTCAGGTCGGCCGGGTCGATCCCGGAGCGTTCGAAGGTCTCCCAGGCCGTCTCCAGCAGCAGGCGCTGCTGCGGGTCCATGCCGAGGGCCTCGCGCGGGGAGATCCCGAAGAAGCCGGGGTCGAACTGGCCGGCGTCGTGCAGGAAGCCGCCCTCGCGGACGTAGGTCTTGCCGGCCCGCTCCGGGTCGGGGTCGTACACGTCCTCGTCCCAGCCGCGGTTCTCCGGCAGGCCGGAGATGGCGTCCGTACCGGAGGCGACGAGCCGCCACAGGTCCTCGGGCGAGGCGACACCGCCGGGGTAGCGGCAGGCCATGCCGACGATGGCGATCGGCTCGTCGCCGGTCGCGGCCGTGACGGCGCGCACCGCGGCGGCCTCCGCGCCCGCTTCGTCGGACAGTTCGGTGACCAGGTGCTCTACGAGCGCCTTGGGGGTGGGGTAGTCGAAGACGAGCGCACTCGAAAGGCGCAGTCCGGTGGCCGAGTTGAGACGGTTGCGGAGCTCGACGGAGGTGAGCGAGTCGAAGCCCAGCTCCTTGAAGGCCCGCTCCTGTCCGACGGCGGCCGCGTCACCGTGGCCGAGTACGGCGGCCACCTGGGCGCCGACCAGGTCGGTGAGCACCCGCAGCCGCTCGGCGGGGGTCAGCGGGGCGAGCCGCTGCCGCAGGGGCGCGGCGGCCGCGTCCCGGGCGGCGGCGCGGACGCGGCGGGCCGGCCGCGGGGCGAGGTCCTTCAGCAGCGTGTGGACGTCGCCGCGCTCGGCCTGGGCGCGCAGCTGGGCGGCGTCCAGGTGCATCGGGACGAGCAGCGCCTGCTCGCGGCCGGGGCGGACGGCGGCGTCGAACAGCGCCAGTCCGTCGCTCTGCGCGAGCGGGGCGACCCCGGCCCGCGCCATGCGGGCGATGCCGGTGCCGTCGAGGCTGTCGGCCATGCCGCCGCCCTGCTCCCACAGACCCCAGGCGAGGGCCGTCGCGGGCAGTCCGGCGGCCCGGCGGTGGTGGGCGAGGGCGTCCTGGAAGGTGTTGGCGGCGGCGTAGTTGCCCTGGCCCGCCGCACCTATCAGCCCGGAGATCGAGGAGAAGAGGACGAAGGCGTCCAGCTCCAGCCCGGCGGTCAGCTCGTGCAGGTGCCAGGCCGCGTCCACCTTGGGCCGCAGCACGCGCTCCAGCCGGTCGGCCGTCAGACCCTGGACGACGCCGTCGTCCAGGACACCGGCCGTGTGCACGACGGCGGTCAGCGGGTGCTCCGCCGGTATCGCGGCCAGTACGCCGGCCAGTGCGTCGCGGTCGGCGACGTCGGCGGCGGCCACGGTGACCCGGGCGCCGAGCCCGGTCAGCTCGGCGGCCACGTCCTCGGCCCCCGGGGCGGCGGTGCCGCGCCGGCTGACGAGCAGGAGGTCGCGTACGCCGTGCTCGGTGACCAGGTGGCGGGCGAGGAGGGCGCCGAGGCCGCCCGTGCCGCCGGTGATGAGCACGGTGCCGTCGGCGGTGAAGGCGGGCCGCGACTCGCCGGCCGCGCGGGCGGGCTCGTCGGACTCGGTCCGGGCCAGGCGCGGGGCGAAGGCGGCGCCGGCCCGTACGGCCAGCTGCGGCTCCCCGCTCGCGAGCAGGGCGGGCAGCGCCCGGCCGGACTCCTCGGTCCCGTCGAGGTCGACGAGTACGAAACGCCCGGGTGCCTCGGTCTGCGCCGAGCGGAGCAGACCCCACACGGCGGCCTGCGCCAGGTTCCCGGCCTCGGCGTCATCGGCTGCGGCCACCGCGTCCCGGGTGAGGACGGCGAGCGTCGTCTCGGCGAACCGCTCGTCCGCCAGCCACTGCTGTACGAGTTCCAGCACGCTCAGGGTCACGGCCCCGGCGGCGGCGGGCAGGTCGGCCGCACCGGCGGCGAGGGCGTCCACCGGCAGGAGGACGGCCGACGGCACGGTGCCGGCCTCGGCGAGGGCGGCCAGGTCGGCGTGGGCGGGGATGCCCTCGGGCAGACCCGGAACCGTGGCGGTCCCGATCAGGGCCCAGTCGCCGGCCTGTCCGGCGGCCGCGGGGGCGGCGACCGGGGTCCAGGCGAGGCGGTACAGCGCGGCCCCGTCATCGGCGCGGGCGCCGCGCAGCGAGGCGGCGGACGCCTGGCGCCACAGCAGCTCGCGCACGGTGGCGACGGGGGTGCCCGTGCCGTCGGCGACGGCGATGGCCACGGTCTCCGGACCGGTCCAGGTCAGGCGGACGCGGAGGGAGGAGGCCCCGGCGGTGTGCACGGTGACACCGGACCAGGCGAACGGGAGGGCGCTCGGCCGCTCCGCGTCGACGACCCCGCGCAGGAGCGGGTGGAGGGTGGCGTCGAGGAGCGCGGGGTGGAGGGCGAACTTCCCGGCCTCGGTGCGCTGCTCCTCGGGGAGCGCGATCTCGGCGAAGAGGGCGCCGTCCGGCGACCGCCAGGCGCGGCGCAGGCCCTGGAAGGCGGGACCGTAGGCGTACCCCTCGGCCTCCAGGCCCTCGTAGGCAGCGTCGACGGGGATCTCGGTGGCGCCGGCCGGCGGCCACACGAGCAGCTCGGACTGCGGGGCGGCGCCGTCGGCGGCGGCGAGGACGGCACCGGCGTGGCGGGTCCACGGCCGGCCGTCGCCGTCACCGTCGGGGCGGGAGTAGATGCCCAGCTCGCGGCGGCCGGAGGCGTCGGGCTCGCCGACGGTCAGCTGCACCTGGACGGCGCCGCGCTCGGGGAGGACCAGCGGGGCGGCGAGGGTGAGCTCCTCGATGGTGTCGCAGCCGACGCGGTCACCGGCCTGGGTGGCCAGCTCGACGAACGCGGTACCGGGCAGCAGGACCGTGTCGAAGACGGTGTGGTCGGCGAGCCAGCCGTGCGTCTGGAGGGAGAGCCGCCCGGTGAGGATGAGGCCCTCACCGTCTGCGAGCTCGACGGCCGCACCGAGCAGCGGGTGCCCGGTGGACGACAGACCTGCCGAGGACACGTCGCCGGAGGCGGAGCCGGTCGGGAGCCAGAAGTGCTCGCGCTGGAAGGCGTAGGTGGGCAGGTCGACGCGCTGGGCGCCGGAGCCCGCGTAGTACGAGGTCCAGTCGACCGGGACACCGGCGACGAACAGCCGGCCGAGGGCGGCGATGAGCTGCTCGGCCTCGGGACGACCCTTGCGCAGAGCCGGGACGGCCGGGGTCTCGGTGATGTCGGCGGCCATGGCGGACAGGACCGCGTCGGGGCCGAGTTCGAGGAGGGACTCCACGCCCTGGGCCTCGATCGCCTCGATGGCGTCGGCGAAACGGACCGGGCGGCGGACGTGGTTGACCCAGTAGTCGACCGAGGTCAGCTCCTCCGCCGAGGCCTCCTGGCCGGTCACGGTGGAGACGATCGGAATGCGCGGGGCGTTGAAGGTCAGCCCGGCAACGACCCGGCGGAAGTCGTCCAGCATCGGGTCCATCAGCGGCGAGTGGAAGGCGTGGCTGACGGTCAGCTGCTTGAACTTCACACCGAGAGAACCGGCGATCTCCAGGACCTCGGCCTCAACACCCGCCAGAACCACGGACGTCGGACCGTTGACCGCGGCGATACCGACAGAAGCCTCGCGGCCGGCGAGCAGCGGAAGGACCTGCTCCTCCGACGCCTGGACGGCGACCATCGCACCACCAGCCGGGAGCGCCTGCATCAGACGACCACGCGCCGACACCAGAGCCGCAGCATCCTCAAGCGAGAGGACACCGGAGACGTGCGCGGCGGCGATCTCGCCGATCGAGTGACCGGCCAGAACCTCCGGCTTCACACCCCACGACTCGACCAGACGGAACAGAGCGACCTCAAGGGCGAACAGAGCGGGCTGGGTGTTGCCGGTCTCGTCCAGACCCTCGCCGGAGAAGATCACCTCACGCAGCGAACCGTCCAGGTGCGACAGAACCTCGTCAAAGGCCGCCGCGAAGGCCGGGAACGCCTCGTACAGCTCACGCCCCATACCGGCCCGCTGAGCACCCTGACCCGTGAAGACCACGCCCAGACGGCCCGACCCGGCCACACCCTCGACGACCTCATCGCCGACGATCACAGCCCGGTGCTCGAACAGCGACCGCGACCCCACCAGCGACGCGCCGATGTCCACCGGACGGGCATCCGAACCCGCCACGAACTCCCGCAGCCGCTCCACCTGCCCCTTCAGCGCATCGGCGGACCGACCGCTGACGACGAACGGAGCAACAGCCGGAGCGATGCCCTCGGCCGCCGGCTCCTCGACCTCCGGAGCCTGCTCCAGCACCACGTGCGCGTTCGTCCCGCTCACGCCGAACGAGGAGACCGCCGAGCGGCGCGGACGGCCGGTCTCCGGCCACTCCCGCTGCTCGCCCGCCAGCTCGACCGCGCCGGCCGACCAGTCGACCATCGGCGTCGGCTCGCCCAGGTGGAGGGTCTTCGGCACGACGCCCTCACGCATCGCCATGATCATCTTGATCACGCCCGCCACACCGGCGGCGGCCTGCGCGTGGCCGATGTTGGACTTCAGCGAGCCCAGCCACAGCGGCTGCTCGGCCGAGTGCTCCTGGCCGTAGGTCGCGAGGAGCGCCTCCGCCTCGATCGGGTCGCCCAGCCGGGTGCCCGTACCGTGCGCCTCCACCACATCGACGTCCGCCGCCGTCAGGCGGCTGTTGAGCAGTGCCTGCCGGATGACCCGCTGCTGGGAGAGCCCGTTGGGGGCGGTCAGGCCGTTGGACGCGCCGTCCTGGTTGACCGCCGTGCCCCGGAGCACGGCCAGCACCTTGTGGCCCTTGCGCTGCGCGTCGGAGAGGCGCTCGACGAGCAGGAGCCCGACGCCCTCGGCCCAGCCGGTGCCGTCGGCGTCGGCCGAGAAGGACTTGCAGCGGCCGTCGGCGGCGAGACCGCGCTGACGGCTGAACTCCATGAACATGCCGGGGGTCGACATGACGGCCGCACCGCCGGCGAGCGCCATGGAGCACTCGCCGGAGCGCAGTGCCTGCGCGGCGAGGTGCAGGGCGACCAGCGAGGACGAACACGCGGTGTCGATCGTCATCGCCGGGCCGAGGAAGCCGAAGGAGTAGGCCAGGCGGCCGGACATGATGCTCGGCGTGCTGCCGGTGAGCAGGTGGCCCTCGACGCTCTCGGGAGCCTCGAACATCCGCGGGCCGTAGTCCTGGACCGTGGCGCCGACGAAGACACCGGTCTGGGTGCCGCGCACCGACTCGGGGTCGATGCCGGCCCGCTCGAAGGTCTCCCAGGCGGTCTCCAGCAGCAGGCGCTGCTGGGGGTCCATGGCCAGGGCCTCGCGCGGGGAGATCCCGAAGAAGCCCGCGTCGAACTGCCCGGCGTCGTGGAGGAAGCCGCCTTCGACGGAGTACGTCGTACCGGAGCGCTCCGGGTCGGCGTCGTACAGGCCGTCGAGGTCCCAGCCGCGGTCGGTCGGGAAGCCGGAGATGACGTCGGTACCGTCGGCGACGAGCCGCCACAGGTCCTCCGGCGAGCCGACTCCGCCCGGGAGACGGACGCCGATACCGACGATCGCGATCGGCTCGTCGGCGGCGAACGCGGCGGGCAGCACCTCGGCGCCCGTGGCGTCGGCTTCGATCTCCGCGGTCTCCGCGAGGATGTACTCGACGAGGGCCCGCGGGGTCGGGTGGTCGAACAGCAGGCTGGAGGTCAGCCGCAAGCCGGTCGCCACGGCAAGGCTGTTGCGGAGTTCGACCGTCATGTACGAGTCGAAGCCCAGTTCCTTGAACGCGCGGCCCATCTCCACGGCGGTCACGTCGCCCAGTACGGCGCCGACATGGGCGACCACGAGCTCGGTGACGGCCTTGGTGCGCCCGTCGGCGTCAAGGCCCTGGAGCTGCTGCGCGAGCAGGCTGGCGATCACAGCGGGGGCCGGCGCGTCGGACAGGACGGTGTCGGGCCAGTAGCGCTCGCGCTGGAAGGCGTAGGTGGGCAGGTCGACGCGCCGGGCGCCGGAGCCCGCGTAGTACGAGGTCCAGTCGACCGGGACACCGGCGACGAACAGCCGGCCGAGGGCGGTGACGAGCTGCTCCGGCTCGGGACGGCCCTTGCGCAGTGCGGGGACCGCGGACGCCATCGCGGACAGGACCGCGTCGGGGCCGAGTTCGAGGAGGGACTCGATGCCCTGGGCCTCGATGGTGGTGACCGCGTCGGCGAAACGGACCGGGCGGCGGACGTGGTTGACCCAGTAGTCGACCGAGGTCAGCTCCTCCGCCGAGGCCTCCTGGCCGGTAACGGTGGAGACGACCGGAATGCGCGGGGCGTTGAAGGTCAGCCCGGCAACGACCTGGCGGAAGTCCTCCAGCATCGGCTCCATCAGCGGCGAGTGGAACGCGTGGCTGACCGTCAGC
>NZ_JBICYR010000043.1:3257-24913 GCF_043201175.1 Streptomyces sp. NPDC048337 | reverse complement strand
CTTCCGATCTGATGAATTCGGCGCGATGGCAGGTCCGACAGAGCCGACCCGGAAAGGGCGCCGAACATCGAAGCCCGTCCCGGACGACACCCCACCCCGGCCCCGACCCCCACGAAGCTCCCGGCCAGGAGGACCCACCCCGGCCCCGACCCCCGCGAAGCCCCCGCCAGGGGACCGGCCCAACCCCCGACCAGGGGAATGGCCGCGGCCCCCGCGAAGCCCCGGCGCGGGAACCCGCCCCCGCCAGGGGATGGCGCCGCGCACCCGTCACGGCACCGGCACCGGCACCGGCACCGGCAGCGCCGCCTCCATCACCGCCCTGGCGATCGGCGCAGCCGCCAGGTTCCCGCTGATGTCCCCCCGGTCCGCCGCCCCGTCCTCGACCACCACCGCCACCGCCACCGCCGGCACCGGCGCCCCCTCCGCCCGCGCCCAGGAGATGAACCACGCGTACGGGGTCCCCGCGTTGCCGACCCCGTGCTGCGCGGTGCCGGTCTTGCCGCCGACCACCGCGCCCGGGATCGCCGCGTTCCTCCCCGTACCGTTCTCCACCACCTTCACCATCAGCTCCTGCAACCGCAGCGCGGTGGCCGGGTTCATGGCCCGGCCCAGCCTCTGCCCGCCGCCGCGCCGCACCAACGAGCCGTCGTCCTGCGTGGTCCGGTCCACCAGGTAGGGGGCCTTCAGCTCCCCGCCGTTCGCGACCGCCGCCGCCACCATCGCCATCTGCAACGGCGTGGCCTTGGTGTTGAACTGCCCGATCGAGGACAGCGCCAGCTGGTCCTGGCTCATGTCGGTGTCGAAGTTCGACCGCGACACCCACGACGGCACCCGCAGCCCGCCGTCGTTGAACCCGAACCGCCCCGCCGCCGCCACCATCCCGCGCAGCCCGACCCGCACCCCGATCTTCGCCATCACCGTGTTGCACGACCATTGCACCGCCTCCGCCATCGAGGCGTCCCGGCAGCCCGTGCCCGCGTTCGGCAGCAGGGTGCTGGTCCCGGGCAGCGGGTAGGGGTCGGGGGTCTCGGTCGGCGCGTCCACATCGGTGACCACGCCCGCGTCGAGGGCGGCCGCCGCCGTCACGATCTTGAAGGTGGAGCCGGGCGGGTAGGTCTCGCGCAGCGCCCGGTTGAGCATCGGCTTGGCGGGGTCCGCGTTCAGCCGCGCCCAGGCCTCCTTGACCCGCGTCCCCGTACCGGAGAGCTCGGCGGGGTCGTACGAGGGGCTGCTGACCAGCGCGAGGATCTTCCCGGTGGCCGGCTCGACGGCGGCCACCGCGCCCCGCTTGCCCGCGAGCCCGGTGTACGCGGCCAGCTGCACGCCCGCCCGGATGGTGGTGACGGCGTTCCCGCCGGCCGGGCGGCCGCGGGCGAGCTCGTACCAGAGCGGGAAGGCGGAGAGCCCCGGGTCCGTGCCCGACAGGATCCCGTCCTCGGCGCGCTCGATGAAGCTGGTCCCGTAGGTCTGGGAGGAGAAGCCGGTGACGGGCGCGTAGAGCGGGCCGTTCTTGTACGTGCGCTCGTAGCGCAGGAGTTGGCCGCTGTCGCGGGAGCCGGTGACGGGCCGGCCGTCGACCAGGATGTCCCCGCGCGGCTCGGCGTACCGCTCGATGGCGGGGCGCTTGTTGGCCGGGTTCGCGCCGTAGGCGGCGGATTCCCAGAGCTGCACGCGGCCGATGTTGACGAGCAGGGCGACGAGCAGCAGCGCGCAGAAGTACGCGCACCAGCGGATGTAGCGGATCACGCGGAGCTCTCCCCTTCACCCGGCCGGGGTCTGCGGGCACTGTCGCCGAGCCGGACCAGCAGCGCGACGATGATCCAGTTGGTGACGACGGAGGAGCCTCCCTGGGCGAGGAAGGGCATGGCCATGCCGGTGAGCGGGATCAGCCCGGTGACGCCGCCGGCGATGACGAAGACCTGGAGGGCGACGATCGAGGCGAGGCCGGTGGCGAGCAGCCGGCCGAAGGGGTCGCGCAACGCGAGCCCGGCGCGGAAGCCGCGGGCGACGAGGAGCCCGTAGAGGAGCAGGATCGCGGCGAGGCCGGCGAGCCCGAGCTCCTCGCCGGCGGTGGCGAGGATGAAGTCCGATTTGGCGGCGAAGCCGATGAGGAAGGACTGGCCGTGGCCGAGCCCGGCGCCGAGCAGGCCGCCGGCGCCGAAGGCGAAGAGGGACTGGGCGAGCTGGCCGGGGCCCTCGCCGCGCTCGATGGAGGCGAAAGGATTCAGCCAGTCGTCGACGCGGCCGTGCACGTGCGGTTCGAAGGTCCCCACCGCGTACGCGCCCAGCCCGGCCAGCAGCAGCCCGATGGCGATCCAGCCGATCCGTCCGGTGGCGGTGAACAGCATGATCACGAACAGTCCGAAGAACAGCAGCGAGGTCCCCAGGTCCCGCTCCAGGACCAGCACGCCGACGCTGAGCAGCCAGATCGCGAGGATCGGGCCGAGCACGCGCCCCGGCAGCAGGCGAAGCTTCCAGAAGAGCCGTCGCCCGGTGAGCGCGAGGGCGGTCCGATTGGCGGCGAGGTAAGCGGCAAAAAAGATGGCCAGCAGGATCTTGGCGAACTCCCCGGGCTGGAAGGACAGTCCGGCGAACCGGATCCAGATGTGCGCGCCGTTGACAGCCGGGAAGAAGACGGGCACGAGCATCAGCACCAGGGCGGCGGCGACGGAGAGGTACGCGTAGCGCTGCAGCACGCGGTGGTCGCGCAGCACGGCGACGACGAGCACGAAGAGGACCATCCCGAGCCCGGACCACAACAGCTGGTCCCCGGCCGCGCGGTGGTCGGGAGTGGTGAGATCCAGGCGCTGGATGAGGACGAGGCCGAGCCCGTTGAGCAGGACGGCGATCGGCAGCACGAGCGGGTCGGCGTACGGGGCCCGCAGCCGGACGGCGAGGTGCGCGAGCAGGGCGGCGACGGCGAGACCGGCCGCGTAGCGGCCGGCGGTCGGCGGGAGGTGACCGGTGGCCGCGAGCCCGACGTAGAGGTGGCCGAGGACCGAGATCAGGACGGCGCCGGCGAGGAGGGCCAGCTCGACCCCGCGGCCTTTGGGCGCGCTGGCGTCGGGGGGTGGTGGCGGCGCGGGCTCCGCCACCTTCGCCGTCAGAGCGCTCATGGGGGAAACGTAGCAAGCAAAGGAAGGACATGTCCGCTTATGTCATAGTGTGCCGAAGAGTCGTCACAAACGGTCGGAATCAGGAGCCGAGCCTTATGGGACCTGTGGAATTCATCGTCCTCGCCTTCCCCGAAGAACAACTGCGGGTGCCGGCGGTCGAGGCCGTGATGGGACTGCGGAAGACCGGTGTGGTCCGCCTGATCGACGGGCTCGTGGTGACGCGGACCGCGGCGGGCGAGGTGCTGGCGGCGGAGTTCGACGAGTTCGTGGAGCTACGGGGCCTCCTGACGGGCCGGGACGTGGCACGGCTGATCGGACCGGAGGACGTACGGGAGGCGGCGGGCCTGCTGGAACGCGGCAGCTGCGCACTGCTCCTGCTGGTCGAACACGTATGGGCCGAGGACGCGGCGATCGCCGTACGGGCGGCGGGCGGCCGGATCGTCGGCTCGGTCCGCATCCCGCCGGACCGGATCCCGACGGACCCCCGGGCGGGGGTGGCCTGATGTTCATCCGGCCGGTCGGAGTAACGGTCCACGCGGCCCAACGCCCCCCGGGCCACCCCCTGCTCCGCGGCCTCCTGGCCCGCGCGGCGGGCACGGCGGAAACCACGACGGGCGCGGTGACCCCCGACGAACCACCCCGCCGGGGCCTCCTGGCCCGCGCGGTCCAGGCGGCGGAACACCCCCCGGAGCCGGAACCCGAACGGGAACGAGAACCGGAACCCGAACCGGAACCTGAACCGGAACACCCGGCCACCCACCCGGAACCCGGACACGAACCCGAGCACGAACGCCCCCACCCGGCCCACCTGGTGGCCGAACTCACCCAACTGGCCGACCTGACCCGCGAGGGCCTCCTGACCCCGGAGGAGTTCACCGCGGCCAAAACCCGCCTCCTCCGCGACTGACATCACCCGCCCCGCGGAGGCCGGACGGGGTCGGGCTCCAGCTGCGGCGGCCGGCGACGACGAGGCCGGGCCGATCCTACGGACGGATCCCGGCCTCACCCCGGCAGAACCGACGAGGCAGAGGCCCCGGCGGACGGGGCGATCGTCCCCTCGAAGGGGGTCCGGGCGCGCGATACTCTCCGGGCTGGGCCCGCACGCCCACCAGGACACCGGAGAGGAATCCGACTGTGACCGACCCGAAGGACACGCTGGCCGCACTACGGGCCGACATCGAGCGCCGCAACCCCGCGCAGCCCGAGTTCCACCAGGCCGTACAGGAAGTCCTGGAAACACTGGCCCCCGTCCTCGCGGCCCGCCCCGAGTACGTGGAGGCCGGGATCGTCGAGCGGCTCCTGGAGCCGGAGCGGCAGATCATCTTCCGGGTGCCCTGGACGGACGACCGCGGCCACGTGCACGTCAACCGCGGATACCGGGTGGAGTTCAACAGCGCGCTGGGCCCGTACAAGGGCGGCCTGCGCTTCCACCCCTCCGTGAACATCGGCGTGGTGAAGTTCCTGGGCTTCGAGCAGATCTTCAAGAACGCCCTGACCGGCCTGGGCATCGGCGGCGGCAAGGGCGGCAGCGACTTCGACCCGCACGGCCGCTCCGACGCCGAGGTCATGCGCTTCTGCCAGTCCTTCATGACCGAACTCCACCGCCACATCGGCGAGCACACCGACGTCCCGGCCGGCGACATCGGCGTCGGCGGCCGCGAGATCGGCTACCTCTTCGGCCAGTACCGGCGCATCACCAACCGCTGGGAGGCCGGCGTCCTCACCGGCAAGGGCCAGGGCTGGGGCGGCTCCGCGATCCGCCCCGAGGCCACCGGCTACGGCAGCGTGCTCTTCGCCGCCGAGATGCTGAAGGTGCGCGGCGAGTCCCTGGACGGTCTCACCGCCGTGGTCTCCGGCTCCGGCAACGTCGCCCAGTACACGATCGAGAAGCTCCAGCAGCTCGGCGCCAACCCGCTGACCTGCTCGGACTCCAGCGGCTACGTCGTCGACGACAAGGGGATCGACCTGGCGCTCCTGCGCCAGATCAAGGAGGTCGAGCGGGGCCGGGTCAGCGAGTACGCCCTGCGGCGCGGCCCGTCGGCGAGCTTCGTGCCGGGCGGCCGGGTCTGGGAGGTACCGGGCGACGTGGCCTTCCCCTCGGCGACCCAGAACGAACTCGGCGCCGAGGACGCCCGCGTGCTCATCTCCAACGGGGTGAAGGCGGTCTCGGAGGGCGCCAACATGCCGACCACCCCCGAGGCGGTCCACCTCTTCCAGTCGGCCGGCGTCGCCTTCGGCCCGGGCAAGGCGGCCAACGCGGGCGGGGTCGCGGTCAGCGCACTGGAAATGGCCCAGAACGCGGGCCGCGTCGCCTGGACCCCCTCCCGGGTCGAGGAGGAACTGGCAGGGATCATGCGCTCGATCCACGCCACGGCCCACGAAACGGCGGAACGCTACGACACCCCGGGCGACTACGTCACGGGCGCCAACATCGCCGGCTTCGAACGCGTCGCAGACGCAATGCTGGCCCAGGGCCTGATCTAGCCAACGCACACGAGAACCGGATCGAGCCCCCACCCGATCCGGTTCTCCCGCACGAGCGCGTCATTCGGACCGCCCTGGATGTCCAACGCCCCATGTACTCTCCCCTCCTGATCTGCACATCCCAGGGGGGATCCCTTTGTCCACTCGTTCCACCGTTCCGCTCGGCATTTGCCTCGCCGCCCTCGTCCTCACCGCCTGCGGCCCTGCGCAGTCGGCCGCGAACGGCAGTGCGGCCTCCGCCTCCCCGAGCATCGCCGCAACCGAGCCCTACGCCACCAAAACACCCGGGGAAATCCAGCAGCTCGCCTACGACGAGACTCGGATGGCCAGGTTCAAGAAGGTGCGGGGCCACTTGGCCGGTGAGGGAACGACCGGCTCACTCGACCTCTCCTTCGCCAACGTCGACTGTGCGGGCACCTTCAGCGTCGAAGGCATGGGCAGGACGGAAATCCATGCCACGCCCAAGGTCGTCTACGCCAAGCGGGACGCCGAAGCGTTGCGGGCGCGTTTGACGGGGACGAAGGCGCAGGAGGACCAGGTGGTCGAGCGGATCGCCGACCGCTGGATCAAGCTGGGCGCCGACCACCCGGACGCAAAGGGCGTCGCCTACGAATGCCAACTCAGGAACCCCACGATCCTGCTGGCAGAGGAGACCCCCGAGGTGTCCAGGGGCGCCTCCGCCACCGTCGACGGCCAACCCGCCATCATGCTCACGTACGCGGGTTCGAACGGCGGCACCGTCACCGAGTACATAGCCACGCAAGGACGCCCCTACCTGCTGAAGCGGACCGAGACCGGTCGACAGCCGTCCGAAATCACCTACTACGACTTCGAGACGGTCAACCAGCTCCTGCCACCCGCCGACAGCGAAGTCGTGCTCACCAACGGCCTCTGAGCCCAACGTGTCCCGCGTGGCGGCTCATGCCCAGCCCCAGACGGCCGCCGGACGCCGTCAAGGAGGAGCGCGTAGCGATCTGCCGCGCCCGCCGTCCCCCGATGGGCTTCTCGCCGCTGTTTCGTGCGGGCAGAGCCGCGCCCGGCGCGGAGCATACATGTGGGCCCCGGTGGCGGTGTGCCTAATGCCCGCGCCATGGCGCTGCCCGGCCTGGGTGATGGGGCTTGGCCGGCCTGGGGAAGCGGGCCCGCACATCCCTGGTGGGCCCGTGCATGTGTCTCTGACCCGGCCCGTTCTTTTGGGGGCTTCCCGGCAGTCTTCGGATTTCCGGGTCGGGTCGGTCGGTCAAGGGGGGCCGAAGGCCCTCGCGAAGCGACGCGACCGCAGGGAGCGCCCTTGAGGGACCGGCCCGACCCGGAGAGACGATGGGACTGACGGGAAACCCCCAACCCTCCCGGATACCGGGTCACTGAGCCCCCGAACCCCGAAGCCACCGACCAGCAGGCCGACTTCCCCGAGCGAAATGCCGACGGGACCGACCCCGCTCAGCGGCTTGCCGAGGCCCGGTCTCGCCACCGAGGGAGGCGGGTGGGCAACCGCTGCCCTGCTGCGGTGGTGAGAGGGGGGGGCGAAGGCCCCGCCCGCACGAACCACCCCGAAGCCACCGACCCACCAGCCGGCGTACCCGAGCGAAATGCCGACGGGACCGACCCCGCTCACCGGCTTGCCGAGGCCCGGTCTCGCCACCGAGGGAGGCGGGTGGGCAACCGCTGCCCTGCTGCGGTGGTGAGAGGGGGGGCGAAGGCGCCGACCGAGCGAAGCGCCCCGAAGCCCCCACCCCCCATCCGGGTGACCCCCCGCAAGCCCCGCCGTTCCCTTGGGGGATTTGTCATACCGGGCGTGGCAGCATCGGCGGCTCGGAGGTGATCCCATGTCACATCGGCCGCTTCGGGCCGCCTGCCTCGCCGCGGTGTTGCTCCTGGCCGCGCCCGGCCCCGGCGCCCACGCCGAACCCGGCGCACCCGCAGCACCCGGCGCGCCCGTAGCACCCGCGGCGCCCGGGGAGAACGTCGGTGTCCTGCTCACCCGCCTCCAGGGGCTCTACCAGAAGGCCGAGGAGGCCTCCGAGGCCTACAACGCCACCGAAGAAGCGCTCAAGACCCGGCAGGACGAGGAGAAGCGGCTCAGTGCCGAGCTCGGCAGGGCCCGTAGCGCCGTCGGATCCCAGAAGGCCCTCCTCGGACGGCTGGCCCGGGAGCAGTACCAGGGCAGCCGCAGCGGCTTCTCCCCGTACGCCCGGATGCTGCTCGCCAAGAACCCCCGGGCCGCCCTGGAGCAGCGTCGGCTCGCCGCCCGCGAGGGCGCCCGGCGGGCCGGCATGCTCCACCGGCTCGCCCGCGGCGAGAAGCAGGCCGACGCGCTCGCCACCCGGGCCCGCGAGGCCCTGGACGACCAGCAGAGCCTGGCCGCGCAGCAGAAGCGGCACAAGGAGGAGGTGGGCCTCCGGCTCAAGGAGGTGGAGCGGGTGCTGGCCTCGCTCACCGCCGAGCAGCTCACCCGGCTCGGCGCGCGCGAGGCCGAGGACACCGCCGCCGCGCAGCGCAAGCTGGTGGACTCCGGCCGGCTCCCGACCCGCACCGGTACGCCCACGGCCGCGGGCGGCGCGGCCCTCACCTACGCGGCGGCCCAGATCGGCAAGCCGTACGTCTGGGGCGCCGAGGGGCCGGGGGCGTTCGACTGCTCCGGGCTGACCTCGCAGGCCTGGGCGCACGCCGGCCGCAGCATCCCGCGCACCAGCCAGGAGCAGTGGGCGCAGCTGCCGAAGGTGCCGCTGGACCAGCTGCGCCCCGGGGACCTGGTGGTCTACTTCCCCAAGGCCACCCATGTGGCCCTGTACGTGGGTCAGGGCAAGGTGATCCAGGCGCCCCGCCCGGGGGCGAAGGTGAAGGTCTCGCCGCTCGCCGCCAACCCGCTCCTCGGCGCCGTACGCCCGGACCCCGCCGGCACCCCGCTCGCGGAGTTCACTCCCCCGCCGCTGCCCGAGCCGGACACGACGGGGGCCGACGACACCGGCTACTCCTCCGAGGAGGCACCAGAGAGCGAAGCGGAAACCTCCGCCAGGTAGTCCTCCGCGTCCTCGGGGTCGTAGAAGTACGCGTCGAAGTCCGCCGGGTTGTCGAAGCCGTTGGCGAATCGATCCGCCACCGGCTGGAGCTGCCCGGCCGCGCCGATCAGGTTCAGCACGTGCTCCGGCGGAACGCCCAGCATCGCGTTGGTCCACTGGGTCACCGGCTTGCCCGTGGTGTACCAGTACTTGTCGAAGGTCGCCTTCATCCAGGCCTCGTCGAACGGCTGGTCCCCGTGCATCAGGATCGACGACAGGTACGAGGCCGCGCACTTGGCGGCGGAGTTCGAGCCCTGCCCCGTGATCGGGTCGTTCGCGACGACGACGTCGGCCACGCCCAGCACCAGCCCCCCACCCGGCAGCCGCCCGACCGGATTGCGGACCACCGGCGCGTAACGGCCGGCCAGCGTCCCGCCCGCGTCCGTGAGCTCCACCTTCGTCGCCCGCGCGTACTCCCACGGCGTGAACTTCTCCATCAGCTCCAGCGTGAGCGCCAGGTGCTCGGCCGGGTCGCCGACCCCCTTGAAGGCGTCCACCGGCCCGCCCGGCAGGCCCTCCCAGAACAGGATGTCCGCACGCCCCGACGTCGTCAGGGTCGGCATCACGAACAGCTCGCCCACGCCCGGGACCAGGTTGCAGCGGACCGCCTCGGTCTCCGGGTGCTCCGGCCGCGGCCCGAGCCCGTGCACGTACGAGACGGCCAGCGCGCGCTGCGGGGCGTCGAAGGGCGAACGCGCCGCGTTGCGCTCGAACATGGACACCAGCTCGCCCTTGCCGGCGGCGACCAGCACCAGGTCGTACGTACGGGAGAAGAAGTCCAGGTCGGCGACCGAGGCGCCGTGGACGACCAGCTGCCCGCCGCGCTGCGCGAAGGTGTCGAGCCAGCCCGCCATCTTCACGCGCTGGTCGACGGAGTGCGCGTACCCCTTGAGGCGGCCCATCCAGTCGACGGCGCGCCCGGCGTCCGGGGCGGCGACGGAGACACCGACGCCCTCGATCTTCGGGGCCTGCTGCTCCCAGAAGTTGATCCCGAGGTCGCGCTCGTGCTGCAGGGCCGTGTCGAACATGCACTGCGTGGACATGACCCGCCCGGTGCGGATCTCGTCCGCCGTCCGGTTGGACATGAGGGTGACCTCGTACCCCTTCGCCTGGAGTCCGAGGGCGAGCTGGAGGCCGGACTGGCCGGCTCCGACGACGAGTATCTTGCGCATGGCGGTTCTCTACTCCGGTGTGGTGTCGAGGGCGTGGCCCACAAGGGTCAGCAGGGATTCGATGACCGTGAGGCGGCTGCGCGCGTCCATGATCACGACGGGGACGTCCTGCGGGATGGTGAGCGCCTCGCGCACGTCCTCCGGCTCGTACGACCGGGAGCCCTCGAAGTGGTTGACGGCGACCGCGTACGGCAGCCCGCAGCTCTCGAAGTAGTCGAGCGCCGGGAAGCAGTCGCGCAGCCGGCGCGTGTCGGCCAGGACGATGCCGCCGATCGCGCCGCGCACCAGGTCGTCCCACATGAACCAGAACCGCTCCTGGCCAGGGGTCCCGTACACGTAGAGGACGAGGTCGTCGTCGAGGGTGACGCGGCCGAAGTCCATGGCGACGGTGGTGGTGTTCTTGTCCGGGGTGCCGGACAGGTCGTCGGTCGGGGCGGCGGCCTGGGTCATCACCGCCTCGGTGCGCAGCGGGGTGATCTCGGAGAGGGAGGAGACGAAGGTGGTCTTGCCGACGCCGAAGCCGCCCGCGACGAGCACCTTGACGGCGACGGGTGCGCGGGAGCGGTCGTACTGCCAGGGCTGGACGGGCTCCTCGTCCACGGCCGGCACGGACGACACCGGACGGTCAGAGACGGCGAAGGCCACCGAGCACCCTTTCGAGCAGCGCGCGTTCGGGGCGGCCCGAGCCGTGGCCCGTCCCGTAGACGCGGATCCTTCCCTGGTCGGCGAGGTCGCTGACGAGGACGCGGACCACGCCGAGCGGCAGCTTCAGCAGCGCCGCGATCTCGGCGATGGTGCGCATGCGACGGCAGACCTCGACGATGGCGGGCATCTCGGGCATGCGGTCGGGCTTCTGCGGCTGCGACGCCTTGGTGTCCAGGGCGGCGACGAAGGTCTCGACGTGCAGGACCTGCATGAAGCGGGTGCGGCCGCCCGTGAGGGAGTACGGGCGGACGCGGGCGGGGCGGCGCTCGGCGCCGCGTATCGGCAGCCGGTCGGAGGCCGGACTCCTCACGGGGTTTTCTCCATCGACTGGCGCAGCTCGCTGCGGACTTCGGGGGTCAGGACGTGGCCGGCGCGGCCGACGAACAGGGCCATGTGGTAGGCGACGACGCTCATGTCGCAGTCGGGGGTGGCGTGCACGCCCAGCAGTGAGCCGTCGCTGATGGCCATGACGAAGACGGAGCCGTGCTCCATCGCCACCATGGTCTGCTTGACGGAGCCGCCGTCCATGAGGGCGGCCGCGCCGGTGGTGAGGCTGCCCAGGCCGGAGACGATGGTGGCCAGGTCGGCCGAGGCGCCCCGGGGGCCCTTGGCGCGGGGCTCCTCGGGGGCTTCCGCTCCGGGGTCGGAGGACAGGAGCAGCAGCCCGTCCGAGGAGACGACGGCGACGGAGTTGACGCCGGGCACCTCCTCGACCAGGTCGGTCAGCAGCCATTGCAGGTTGCGGGCCTGGGTGCTCAGTCCGTACGTACTGGGCGCGGTCATGTGCGTGCCTCCTGTGCGGTGTCCCCCTGGTCGGTGTTCCCCTGATCCCGTTCGAGCTCGGCGGCGACGACGCGCCGGCCGTCCTGGGCCCCCTGGTAGAAACCGCCGAGGCGGCGGCGCAGTTCGTCGGCGTCGACGCGGCGCGGCGGCTCGGCCTTCACGCCGTCCGGGCGGGCGGCGGCGGCCACGGAACGCGGGGTCCGCTTCGGCAGGCCCTTGTCGGTGACGGCCTCGGCCGGGTCGGCGGGGTGGCTGCCCTGGCGGGGGAGCCAGTTCCCCTCGGCGGCGGCGCGGGCGTGCGGGTCCGGCTCCGGCTCGGGCTCGTTTTCCCGTACGTCGGCCACGGGCGCGGCAGCGGGCAGCGCGTCGGCATCCACCGGCTCGGGGCCACCCTCCGCCGGAGCGGCCGGTTCCGCGTCGGGGACGACCCGTGCGAGGAGCTGCTCCTCGGGACCGCCCCCGCCCGGGGCCTCCGCGGCCGGCGCCGGCACGGTGAAGATCTGCTCGGCGGGCGGCAGCGGGCCGTCCAGCGGATCGGCGTCCGGAACCCCGGCCACCACCCGCGCCGGCAGCTCGGCGGCCGGCAACTGCCCGTCCTCCACGGCGGCGTCCGAAACCTCGGGCACGACGCGCGCCAGCAGTTCGGCGGCGGGCGTCTCGGCAACCGGCACCTCGGCAACCGGTACCTCGGCCGCCGACTCCCCGCCCTCCGCCGCGACCGGCTCCGCAGGCCGGCCCGGGGCCCGGCCCAAGTCCGTGCCCGGGACCGACAGGTCGATCCCATCGGCTGCCCCGGCCACGGCCTCAGCCGCGGTCACGGCCGACTCCGGCACGACACCCGGCTCCGGCTCCGCGATCGGCGCCTCCGACACGGGAGCCCCGTCCGGTTCGACCTCCGACTCCGCAGTCTCCGCCCGGTGCGCGGCCCCGCGCAAACGGCTCGGCAGGGTGTTCTCGTTCGCCTCCGCGACCACGCCCGGCAGGTGCAGCGCCGGCGCGCCCGGGGCGCCCAGCGTGTGCACCGGGGAGGCCGGCGGGGTGTCGGGCAGGAGGGCCGCCGGGACGACGACCAGGGCTTCGGTGCCGCCGTGCCGCGGGGCGCGCAGCTCCGCGGTGACCCCGTGCCGCGCCGCGAGCCGCCCGGCCACGTACAGGCCGAGGCCCAGGCCGTGTTCCGCCTCGGGTTCCTCGTCATAGGCCTCTGGCGTGGCCAGCCGGGCGTTCAGCGACTCCAGCCGGTCCTCGGTGACCCCGATGCCCTCGTCCACGACGGACAGCACCACGTCGCCGGAGTCCAGCATCCATCCGGACACCTTGACCTTGGCGTCCGGCGGCGAGAAGGTCGTCGCGTTCTCCAGCAGCTCGGCGAGCACGTGCGAGATGTCGTCGGCCGCGTGCCCCGCCACCTGGGTGTAGGAGGGCAGTGCCGCGAGGTCGACGCGCTCGTAGCGCTCGATCTCGCTGACGGCGGCCCGCATGACGTCGACGAGCGGGACCGGCAGGCTCTGTCCGTGGCCGTGTTCCTGACCGGCCAGGACCAGCAGGTTCTCGTTGTGGCGGCGCATCACGGTCGCCAGGTGGTCCAGCTTGAAGAGGGTCGCCAGCCGGTCCGGGTCCTGCTCCTTGGACTCCAGCTCCTCGATGACCGCGAGCTGCCGCTCCACCAGGCCCAGGGTCCGCAGGGACAGCGAGACGGAGGTCGTCGACATGATGCGGCGGTGCTCCTCCAGCCCGGACCGCAGCTTCGACAGCTCCTCCTCCAGCACCTCCCGGCTGGAGTTCAGCGCGTCGTTGCGGCCGATGATCCGGCGCCGGTCGGCGTCGAGTCCGGCGATCCGGGTGTGGAGGGAGACGGTCTGGTCCCGCACCGCGTTCAGGTGGCGCACGACCTCGGCGAACTCGTCGTTGCGGCCGGTGAAGCGCACCGGCTCCACCGAGCCCTCGGGCGTCGCCAGCCGCTCCGCGCCGCGGCGCAGGACGGACAGCGGCCGGGTCAGCGAGCGCGCCACGGCGGTCGAGAAGCCCACGGCGACGAGGAACAGCACGCCGAGCACGGCGACCACCAGCTCCAGCCGGGTCACGTCGTCGTCGCGCAGGGAGGCGAGCGCGGATGCGCGCTGGCCGGCGATGGTGGACTCGACGGAGCGCATCCGGTCGACGCGGGCGGTGAGCGCGGAGCCGACGGCGGCCGCGTCGGCCTTGCGGTCGGCCGGCGACAGCGTGGGCCGCTCGGTGAACCGCTTGAGGTAGTCGTCCGCCGCCTTGACCTCGGGTCCGGTGACGGTGGCGGCGAGGGTCTGGCGTACGTCGGGGCGGGTGGCCCGGGCGAAGTCGTCCAGGGCTGCCTGTTCCCGTACGCGGGCCCGCTGGGCGGCGGTGGTGAGCTCGTCGACGACGGCGGAGTTGGGGAGCTGCTCGCCGCGGGGGACGGCCAGCGCGGCGAGCAGCAGTCCGCGGGTGGCGGAGGCCTGTTCCACGGCCTGGCCCAGCGGGGCCAGCGGGCGGGTGACGGCGAGGGCGGCCCCGGCGCGCGGCGGGGTCAGTTCGGCGAGCCGGTCGCCGGGGGCGAGGAGTTCCGCGATGACGCCGGCGTAGGCCTGGTGGGCGGCGAGGGCGCTGCCCTTGCCGTCGACGGCCTCGGCGCGGACGGCCTGGATGCGGGCGAGGGCGCGGGCGGTCTCCTCGTCGGCCTCGGCCTGGACCTCGGCGAGCTGCCGGTCCGTTCGCGCGGTGCGTTCCTGGACGGCGGCCTTGGCGGCGCCGGGGCGGCCCTTGGCGGCGTACTCGACGACGGCGTCGCGCTCGTCGCCGAGGAGGTGCGCGAGGGTGAGGGTCTGGCTGCTCTGTTCCGCGAGGGTGACCAGGCGCTGGGAGTCGCTCAGTTCGCGGGTCGCGGAGACGACGGCGGGGGCGCCTGCCGCGAGGACGGTGAGGCCGGCGACGGCGACGCCGACGACCAGCCTGCGGCGCACGCGGACGCGGCGTCCTGCGGGGGCCGGGCCGTCGGTGGCGGTGCCGTTCTTCCGAGACCGCTTCTTCTGCACCGGTGCTCGCAATCCTGTACGTGTGCTGTTGCTCGTCTACTCGTGTGGCCGAGGTAACGGCCGGTCAACAAGTAAACGCCCCCTGCCCCCTCGTACCGCCACAGACCTTTGCAGTGTGATGGGGAGAGAGCCGCACATCGCCCACCCGGCCACTCGAACGAGTGAACATCACGGATGAGTTGGCAACCAACTCGGACACCCCGTGTCAGAGCGCCGCCGTGGACAGGCGGTTGAAAGATCGATGGGGGCTTTGGCAGGATGCCCGCCCACATTCCGGTTGGCGGGGCGGCGGCCGCCGGGCGGCCCCTGGCGACCCGGCGCGGGCGCACCGGCCGCCCCCCTCCGCCATTGGTACGGACCTGCCCGCCGACTCCGTGCCCCGCCCGGCAGAATGCCCGCATGCGCATCGACCTCGCCTCGGCCCCCGGCAACCCGGAACGCCCCAATGAGGACTGGCTGTCGGCCGCGATCCCGGCCTCGGGCGGCGGTGTGCTGGTCGCCCTGGACGGGGTCACCCCGCCAGGCGGTGAGGACGGGTGCGTCCACGGGGTGCCGTGGTTCGCGGCCCGGCTCGGCGGCCGATTGACCGAACTGTCCGGATCGCGGCGGGACATGTCGCTGGACCGGATCCTGGCGGAGGCGATCCGCGCCACGGCCGACGCCCACCGGGACGCGTGTGACCTTTCTCACGTACGCACGCCGCAGGCGACGGTGGTGATGGTCCGCTGGGACGAGGCCTTCGTGGAGCACCTCGTGCTCTCGGACTCCGTACTGCTCCTGGAGGGGCCCGGGGGCGAGGTGACGGCGGTGCTCGACGACCGGCTGGACCGGATCCCGCGGGAGGTGCTGCGGTCGGTGGCCGCCACGGACGCCCTGCGGAACGCGGAGGGTGGCTTCTTCACGGCGGCCGCGGATCCGGCGGTGGCGGCCCGGGCGGTGACGGGGCGGACGCCGCGCGAGGGGGTCCGGGCGGTGGCCGCGCTCACGGACGGGGCGAGCCGGTGGACGGACACGTTCGGGGAGGGCGACTGGGCGCAGTGCCTGTCGGTGCTGCGGAAGGAGGGCGCGGAGGGGCTGATCGGGCGGGTCCGCGCGATCGAGTCCGACCCGGGGCGTCCGTCGGCCCGGCACAAGCGGCACGACGACGCGTCGGCGGCGTACGCGGAGCTCTAGCGTCGGACGGCGGCGGCGGCCCGGGGGCCGGGGGCCGGGGGCCGGGGGCCCGCCGGACCGGGGCCCTTGGGCCGGGCGCGCGCCGGGGTAGGACAGTGATGCGGACTGCCTTCGGCGCCCTGCGGGACACCTCGCCACACGCCCGACCCCCGCCGAAACCTGCGGGGCTACTCGGCGCCGGCGTTCAACTGGTGGAGCAGGCGGGCCAGCTCGGCGACCTCGCCCCGGTCCCAGTCGGCGAGCTTGCGCATGTACTGCTCGCGGCGGGCGTCCCGTACGCGCAGGAACCGTCCGCGGCCCTCCTCCGTGAGGCCGACCAGGAAGGCGCGGCCGTCGGCGGGGTCGGGCTCGCGGGCGACCAGGCCCAGGACCTCCAGGGCGCGCAACTGGCGGCTCATGGTGGCCTTGCCGACGCCGAAGTAGGCGGCGAGCTCGGTGGCCCGCTGGCGGCCGGCGGCCTCCAGCCGGGTGAGGAGCCCGTACGCGGCGGGTTCCAGCTCGGGGTGGAGGGCCCGGGCCATCTCGCCGGAGGAGGCGCGGGCGCGCCGGAGGAAGACGGACAGCTCCCGCTCCAGGGCAAGGAACTCCTGGTCTTCGCTCGCGTGCACGTGCCGCTCCTTCGTGGCCGGTGTGGTGGGGGGCCAGTATTTCGCAGCGGACATGCCGATGGCCCGGGACCCCGCCGGAGCGGGGACCCGGGCCGCGCTCGACGGCCGGCGGCTTCGCCGCCTGGGGCTCCGCCCCACACCCCGCGCCTCAAACGCCGGCGGGGCTGAAAACCGCCCTGTGCGCTAGGCGGCCGCCGTAACCGGCACCTCCGCCTGCGACAGCGCCAGCTCCAGCACCTGCCGCACATCCGTCACCGGGTGCACCTCCAGCCCCTCCAGCACCTCCGCCGGGACATCGTCCAGGTCCGCCTCGTTCCGCTTGGGGATGATGACCGTGGTCAGCCCGGCCCGGTGCGCGGCGAGCAGCTTCTGCTTGACCCCGCCGATCGGCAGGACCCGCCCCGTCAGGGAGACCTCTCCGGTCATCGCCACGTCCGTGCGGACCTGCCGCCCGGAGAGCAGCGAGGCGAGCGCCGTCGTCATCGTGATGCCCGCACTCGGGCCGTCCTTCGGCACCGCCCCCGCCGGGAAGTGGATGTGCACGCCCCGGTCCTTCAGGTCGGCGACCGGGAGTTCCAGTTCGGCGCCGTGCGAGCGCAGGAAGCTGAGCGCGATCTGCGCCGACTCCTTCATGACGTCGCCGAGCTGACCGGTCAGCGTGAGCCCCGCGGCCCCGGTCTCCGGATCGGCCAGCGAGGCCTCCACGAAGAGCACGTCGCCGCCCGCGCCGGTGACGGCCAGGCCGGTGGCCACGCCGGGGACGGCGGTGCGCCGCTCGGCGGGGTCCTGGGCGGACTCCGGTACGTGATGCGGCCGCCCGATCAGCCCGCGCAGGTCGTCGGCGCCGATCCGGAAGGGCAGCTCCCGCTCCCCCAGCTCGTGCTGCGAGGCCACCTTGCGCAGCAGCCGCGCGATGGACCGTTCCAGGGTGCGGACGCCCGCCTCCCGGGTGTACTCCCCGGCCAGCTTGCGCAGGGCGTCCTCCTCCAGGACCACCTCGTCGGCGCCGAGTCCGGCGCGCTCCAGCTGCCGCGGCAGCAGGTGGTCGCGGGCGATGACGACCTTCTCGTCCTCGGTGTAGCCGTCGAGCCGGACGAGTTCCATGCGGTCGGCGAGCGCCTCGGGGATGGCCTCCAGGACGTTGGCGGTGGCCAGGAAGACCACGTCGCTCAGGTCCAGTTCGACCTCCAGGTAGTGGTCCCGGAAGGTGTGGTTCTGCGCCGGGTCCAGGACCTCAAGCAGGGCGGCCGCCGGGTCCCCGCGGAAGTCGGAGCCGACCTTGTCGATCTCGTCGAGCAGCACCACCGGGTTCATCGACCCGGCCTCCTTGATGGCCCGTACGATCCGCCCCGGCAGCGCGCCGACGTACGTGCGCCGGTGGCCTCGCACCTCGGCCTCGTCCCGTACGCCGCCGAGCGCGACGCGGACGAACTTGCGCCCCATGGCATGCGCCACGGACTCGCCGAGCGAGGTCTTGCCCACGCCGGGCGGTCCGACGAGCGCCAGCACGGCCCCGCCGCGCCGGCCCCCGATGACGCCCATCCCGCGCTCGGAACGCCGCTTGCGCACCGCGAGGTACTCCGTAATACGGTCCTTCACGTCGCTCAGCCCGGCGTGCTCGGCGTCGAGGACGGCCCGCGCGCCGCGGATGTCGTACCGGTCCTCGGTGCGCTCGTTCCACGGCAGCTCCAGCACCGTGTCGAGCCAGGTCCGGATCCAGGACCCCTCGGGACTCTGGTCGCTGGCCCGCTCCAGCTTGTCGACTTCCTTGAGCGCGGCCTCGCGTACCTTCTCGGGCAGGTCGGCGGCCTCGACGCGGGCCCGGTAGTCGTCGGACTCCTCGCCGTCCTTCTCCCCGTTGAGCTCGCGCAGTTCCTTGCGCACGGCCTCCAGCTGGCGCCGGAGCAGGAACTCCCGCTGCTGCTTGTCGACGCCGTCCTGGACATCCTTGGCGATGGACTCGGCGACGTCCTGCTCGGCGAGGTGGTCGCTGAGCCACTGGATGGCGAGCTTGAGCCGGGCGACCGGATCGGCGGTCTCCAGCAGCTCGACCTTCTGGGTCACCGTCAGGAACGGCGAGTAGCCGGAGTTGTCGGCGAGCGCCGACACCCCTTCGATCTGCTGGACCCGGTCCACGACCTGCCAGGCCCCGCGCTTCTTGAGCCAGCTGGTGGCGAGCGCCTTGTACTCCTTGACGAGCTCGGTGACGGCCCCGGGCAGCGGATCCGGAACCTTCTCGTCTACGGTCTCGCCCTCGACCCAGAGCGCGGCCCCGGGCCCGGTGGTCCCGGCCCCGATCCGGACCCGCCCGCGACCGCGGATGAGCGCGCCGGGGTCCCCGTCGGAGAGCCTGCCCACCTGCTCGACGGTCCCGAGCACTCCGGTCCCGGCGTACTTCCCGTCCACCCGCGGCACGAGCAGCACCCGGGGCTTCCCGGTCCCCGCCGCGGCCTGCGCCGCCTCCACGGCCCCGCGCACCTCGGCGTCGGACAGGTCGAGCGGTACGACCATCCCGGGCAGCACGACCTCGTCGTCGAGCGGCAGCACGGGCAGAGTGAGCGTTACGGACGTCGAAGCCATGATCTTCCCTCCGGCAGTGAAGTTGAGCTATGCCGACTCAATGCATCGGCGCGGCCCGATGTTCCCCAACCCCCGTTCGCCCGGGGCGAACAGCCCGTGGCGCCGCAAGGAGCACCGCTCAGTGCGTGACGGCCTGAGTGAGGACAAGGGAGGCGGCGGCCAGGGCGAGGAAGGCGCCGGGGAAGGCGATGTTGTAGAAGACGCGGGCTCGCACATGGGCGGCCACGGCGCCGACGAAGAACAGGACGAGCCCGGCGGCCGCGGCCGTGCCGACGAAGCGCAGCCCCAGGAGTCCGAGGAGGAGCCCGGCGGCTCCCGCTCCCTTCAGGGCGCCGAGCATCGGGAGCCAGGAGGTCGGGACGCCGACCTCGGCGGCGTTGGCGAGGACGAACCTGGCCCTGGCGAAGTTGGCGACGGCCTCGAAGGCATTGGCCGCGATCGTGAGGACGGTGACGGCGGCGTAGGCGGTGAACATGCGCGTTTCCCCCATGGAGGTCGGTCGGGCTCGGGATACGGGGCCGATCCGCCCCGACCACCCTCGCCGCGCCGCCGTCTTGGCGTCCAATACCTGTATCCATAACCTGACGGCATGGACGTCGACACCCGGCTGCTGCGCTCTTTCAACGCCGTGGCGGAGGAAGGCAGCCTCACGCGCGCCGCCGGTCGGCTGTTCGTGTCCCAGCCCGCGCTGACCAAGCAGATCAGGCAGTTGGAGACCCAACTCGGGGTGGAGCTGTTCACGCGCTCCCGCACGGGAATGGCCCTCACCGAGCCCGGCCGTGTCCTGGCCGAGCGCGTGCCCGGCCTGCTGGCCGACTGGGGCCGGATCCTGCGGGAGACCAAGGGCGCGGTCGGCCGGGCGGGACGCGTCCTGCGGATCGGCTTCCTGGCCAGCGCCGCCAACGAGGCCACCCCGGACATCGTCGGGGAGTTCGCCCGCCGCCGGCCGGGCTGGCGGGCCGAGATGCGGCAGGCCGCCTGGTCCGACCCGACCGCCGGGCTCGCCGGCGGAGAGGCCGACGTCGCCTTGTTGCGGCTCCCCTTCCCCGGCCAGGACGCCCTGCGGGTCGAGGTGCTGTTCACCGAGCCCCGCTGCGTTGCCCTCCCCGACGCCCACCCGTTGGCCCGGCGCGAGCTGATCCCCTTTCGGGACCTGTGGGACGAGCCGTTCGTGGCCGCCCCACCCGAAACGGGCCGGTGGCGCGACTACTGGCTGGCCGCCGACGAACGCGATGGTCATCCCGTTCGCATCGGCGCGGTCACCGACCTCCCCGACGACTGGCTCAGCGCGATCGCCAACGGCTACGGCATCGCCCTCGCCCCCGCGTCCTCCGCCCGCTTCTACGCCCGCCCCGGCGTCACCTACCGCCCCGTCAGCGGCCTGACTCCCAGCCGGGTCGGCGTTGCCTGGGACCCCTGCGAGGACACCAACCCCGTGGTCCAGGACTTCGTGAGGTGCTGCCTGGAGCGCGGACGCGCATCCTGATTCACCTCCCCCGGACTCGGTGGGGTGGGACCGCGACGCACGCGCCGCGCCCCCACCCCACCCCGTCACCGGCTGCGAGCACTCAGCCGACGACGGGCGGAGCCAGAGGAGCTATCTCCCGGTCGAAGAAGGCGAAGAAATCTTCTCCACGCTCATAGAGTGCATTGAATCCGGCCGACACGTCCCCGATCACCTCAGGATCAGTGAACCGATTTGCTCCTGCCGCATTCCCGTCGCCGTCGTACACAACCTCGTACATGACGACGTCCCCGAGGATGACAACCTCGGGCACCGGGCGCGCTTTCTCGACATCCGCAATTTTGCGGGCATCCATCACCCTGATGTTGTCGCCCAATTCCACGCGCAGCCGGAGCACATGGAGCTCCCATTGCACGTAGGGCGTGACGGGAAATTCCACCACTCTGAGGCGACGTTCCAGAATTCCGAGCCGGGCAGCCTTATCGAATTGACGCGCATACAGCTCGCGCTTCTCCTCGACGAGAGAAACTGCCCTTTCCCATTCCCCCGAGGAGAACGCTTCCCAGCTGGCGAAGCCCCGCTCCTTGAAGTGCTGCCCGCGCTCGAGTTTATTCAGGAACCGAATACCACCCTCATAGAAGCGGCGGAAATCTTCGTGATAGTTCGGACGTTCCAGAGGCTCAGAAACCGCATCCTGGAACGAATCAAACATTGGGAATGTCCGGCTTCGCGGCGATGATCATATTCCTTGGGATCACCACGAGTCGCTCATCGGCCCCGATAGACACCCCCTCGGGCAGGACTTTTCCGAGCGATGCGGTCAGATCCCTTCCGATAATCGCGACATCACCGTTGTCCAGCTCCCACATATCAGGGCAGTCAGGATTGTCCGTCGTGTTCCCCAATTCACGAGGCGATTTGCCCAGACGCCTCTTGAATCCTGCGGTTGGATCTGCCTCCCACGGCCTGGCCACAGTTTTCGCTCCCCACGCTCGACTCAGTGGAGGCGAACCGTAGTCGCCGACACCCTCACCAAGCAAGGCCTGCGCGCGACTTCGAGCCGGATACTTGCAGATGGCACGTGCCGCCGAAACGGTCCGCCACCCCAGCCACGCGGGGCGCAGCCGTAATAATGCTTGACCATTACAGAGTGTTAACATAAAATCCCATCAAGCTTAAATTACTCACTCCATTACCGTAAATCCGGAAGCTAATTAGCCACATCCAATCGGGAGTGTCATGGATCCGGAGCAGATGTCATTTACACACGACTGCGCAGCCATCCGGCGGTGAGTGGTGGGATGGACGGCCGCGCCGAGGACAGCGGTCGCGTCTACCAGGCATCGGGCGATCAGTACATCAATGAACACCACCACTACGGCGGCGGCGTTCCCCAGATTTCCTCCATGAGGGTGGGAACGGGTATGACACGTCCGGGATCCAGCGCGAGAAGCGAAAGAACCTGCC
>NZ_JBICYR010000043.1:0-3247 GCF_043201175.1 Streptomyces sp. NPDC048337 | reverse complement strand
GGGGGGTGTGGGGGGGGTGGGCCGCCCGCGCCGTGGACCGGGGGGGCGACGCCCCGGATTCGGGCTAAAAGTACACCACTCAACACCACCACTCCGGCGGCGCGGCCCCGGGGCCGCACGGCCCTGATTCGGTACGCAGCCCGGCGGTCGGCCGGGCGCCCGTGGTGCTGCGCGACCGCACCGAGGTGCTGGAGCGTTTGCAGGCAGCCGTCGCCGACGGGCGCGGTGGCGAGGTCTACGTCCTCCACGGGATGGGTGGCTCCGGGAAGACCACCGTGGCCTGCTCGCTGTTCCAGTACGCCACTTCGGTGACCGGCCGGATCGGGCTGTGGGTCAACGCCTCCGACCGGGCGAGCCTGCGGGCCGGCATGCTCGCCGTCGCAGCCGATCGTGGTGCGGGCAACGGCGAACTGCTGGCCGCCCGCAACGGCCTCCGGCCTGCCGCCGACCTCGCGTGGGAACACCTCGACCGCTCCGCCGAGCCCTGGCTGCTGGTACTCGACAACGCCGACGATCCCGAGATCCTCCGCGACGGCAACTGGCTGCGCACCAGCGACCGCGGCACCGTCACGGTCACCACACGCAGGGCCGCCTCGCGCTGGTGGCCCGGTGCGGAACTCCAGCACATCGGGGTGCTGCCGCGGGACGACGCGGCACGGGTGCTGTGTGATCTCGCACCACACAGCGGCACCCTGGAGGAAGCGGCCGCGATCGCCGACCGGCTGGGGCTCCTGCCGCTCGCGCTCACTCTCGCGGGCGGCTTCCTCTCCCACCAGGTGCTCGACCCGTGGACGTTGGACCTTTACGGGCGCAGGCTCGACGAGGGGGAACGCATCGAGCTCATCGACCAAGGAGCTGAGGCCTTGTCCGAGGAGGACCCCCGCCACCTGGTGGGCCGGACCTGGCAGCTGACGCTCGACGCGTTCGAAGCACACGGCCTGGCCGAGGCCGCCACACTGCTCAGACTGCTGGCCCGGTTCGCTGCCGTACCGCTGCCGCTCTCCGTACTGAACCATTCCGAGATCAGCGCGCTCCTCCCGCGCAACCGGTCGGAGACGGCACTTCGAGCCCTGCTCGACCAATCGCTCACCGAACTGGTCGATGTCGGCGTGCGGTGCGTACAGAGCCACGGGGTGTTACTCGACAGCGTCGCCTCTGCCACTCCCGGCGCGCAGCTCTCCGCGCTCAACGCCACGGCCTTGCGCCTGCTCGACGCCGAGGTCCCGGCCCTGCCCGATGCCGGGCCCTACGACCTGCGACTAAGGCTGCTCACACCGCACGTCCTCGCTCTGCTGAGCCGCGTCCCCGACCCGGCGACCAAGGCCGATGCCCTCGGCCTCGCGGGACGGCTGTCCACCGCTCTGCACCGCACGGGCGACTACCTGGGCGCGTGGGAAACCGCCCACGCGGCGGTGGCTCTCACGGAGGAATCCCTCGGTACGGAACACCGCCTCGTTCTTGCCGTACGCTCCCGGGCCGGCCGGGCGCTGTTCCGGCTGGGAAGGTATTCCGAAGCCGAATCACTGTTCCGCGGCGTCCACCAAACGCAACAGCGGCTGTTCGGGGCCGGTGATCCGGACACCCTGGACAGCAGCCACGGACTTCAGCTCGTATGGGCCAATCTCGGCAGACGCGAGGAGGCCCTCGCACTGCTCCGGTCCACGGTGCGGGGCCGGCAGGAGGTCCTGGGGCCCTCACACCCCTTGAGCCTTCGCTCCAGGTCCAGCCTTCTGGCCCTGCTGACCGCCGCCGAACTCGCATCGGAAGAAGGCAGGGAACTCCTCTCCCTGCCGTCGGAATGCGTCCGGCACCTCGGCCCGGATCACACCGTCACGGTGGGGTCCCGGCACAACTACGCCTGGGCCATGTACGTGTTGGGGAATTTCGAGGCGGCCGACGAATCGATCAGAAAGGCCGTCGACGGATACCGGCGGCGTTTCGGCCCGGACTATCCGATCGCACTGGCGGCCCAACAGCTCTTTGCCCGAACGCAGTCGGCGCTGGGCCATCGGGAATCAGGCATCGAACTGATGGCGGATGTGGTGAGGAGGCGCAGCAACAGTCTCGGCCCCACTCACCCCTTCACGATCGCAAGCCGAGAACTGTGGGAGGAATTCAGCAGGTGACAACGGGACGGTGGGGTGAGGGAAGCCCCCATTCACTCCAGGAGCCGTCGTAGACCGACACATCGCGGTAACCGGCGAGGGTGGCGCCCAGGGCCAGGACGCAGGCCGTCACCCCGGAGCCACAGCTGACGTAGAGGCGTTCGCGGGTGCCTGCCAGGGCCTCGAAGGCGGCGCGGAGTTCACCGGACGGGCGCATCAGGCCGTCGCCCCGCTGGAGTTCGCCGAAGGGGAGGTTGAGCGCGCCCGGCATGTGGCCGCCGCGGAGGCCCGGCCGGGGTTCGGGGGCGGTCCCGGCGAACCGCTCGCGGGTGCGGGCGTCGAGAACGACGGCGGCCGGGTCGGCCAGGGCGGCGGTGACGGCCTCGGCGCCGACCAGGAGCCCGGCACGGGGCCGGGCGGTGAAGGAGCCTCGCGGCCCCTCGTACGCCGGCCCTGCGGCCTCGACGGGCAGCCCGGCGGCGGTCCAGGCGGGCAGTCCCCCGTCGAGGACGGCGACCCGGTCGAAGCCCATGGCGCGCAGCATCCACCAGGCGCGGGCACTGGAGTAGATGCCGGCACCGTCGTAGACGACGACGGTGGAGCTGTCGTCCACGCCCAGGCCCCGCATCGCCTCGGTGAACTGCGCGGCCCCGGGCATGGTGTGCGGGGCGGCGGCCTCGTGGTCGGACAACGGGCCGTCAAGGTCGAAGGGCCGCGCGCCGGGTATCCGCTCGGAGGCTCCCCGATGGCCCCCCACGGAAGCGTCGAAGAGAACCAACCCGGGCGCCCCGAGGCACTCCGCCAGCCAGTCGGTCCCAACCAGCGGGCCGGGAACCGCTATCTCGGGTGCGGACATGCGGGCCTCCGGGGGTCTAGGGCTGGCTGCCCATCCTCATGCACCGGGGCGCCCGGGCCGGGGGCGGGGACGGGGTGGGGTGTCGTCCGGGACTAAAACGAGATGAATTCGGCGCAAGGCAGCTCCAACAGAGCCGACCCGGGACAGGCGCCGAACATCGAAGCCCGTCCCGGACGACACCCCCCCCCCGGCCCCCCCCCCCCCCCCCCCCCCCCCCCCCCCCCCCCCCCCCCCCCCCCCCCCCCCCCCCCCCCCCCCCCCCCCCCCCCCCCCCCCCCCCCCCCCC
>NZ_JBICYR010000042.1:0-27524 GCF_043201175.1 Streptomyces sp. NPDC048337 | reverse complement strand
ACCCCCCCCCCGCCCCCTTCCCCCCGGGGTGGGGGGGCGGCCCCCCCCCCCCGGCCGCCCCCCCCCCCCCCCGCGGGGGGGGGGCGGGGCGGCCGGGGGGGGGGGGGGCCCCCGCGCCCCCCCCCCCCCTCGGGGGTTCGCTTCCTCGTCCTACTTGATGACGGTGATGCGGTCGGCCGCCGGCGGGGCGATCGGGGTCGCCGCCGTCGACCTGGCCAGGTAGGTGTTGAAGGCGTCCAGGTCGGCCACGCCGACGAGCTTGTTCTTGTGCTCCTTCAGCACGGTGAAGCCGTCACCGCCGCCCGCGAGGAACTCGTTCATCGCGACGCGGTAGGTCTTTGCGGGGTCGATCGCCGCACCGTTCAGCTTCACCGAGTCCACGACGATGCGGTCCGCGCCCGCCTTCGTCATGTCCAGGGTGTAGGTGAAGCCCTTCGACACCTGGAGGATCTTCGGGTTCGGGCCGTTGACCGTGCCGCTGACCTGCTGCTGGAGCGCGGTGATCAGCTGCGCGCCGGTGAGGTCCACGATGTTCATCAGGTTGTTGAACGGCTGGACCGTGTAGGACTCGCCGTACGTCACGACGCCGTCGCCCTCGTCACCCGCGGCCTTGTAGGCCAGATCGGCACGGATGCCGCCCGGGTTCATGATGGCCAGCTGCGCGCCGCCCTTGTCGGCCGGGGCCGTGGCCTCCAGCTGCGCGTCGGCGATCAGGTCGCCGAGCGGCTTCTCCGGGGACTCCGCGCCGCGGCCCGGGATGTCGGCGGAGATGTAGCCCATCGGACGGTTGGCGACCGGGGCCGCCAGAGCCTTCCAGCGGGTGATCAGCTCGGTCATGTCCGGGGCCTTGGGCACGTCCCGGCCGACCAGCTTGTTGACCGGCTTCGGCGCGGAGGCCGCCGTACGGACGATGTCCTTGGTCGCGCGGTCGTACGTGAGGGTGGTGTCCGTGAACAGGCGACCGTAGGAGGCGGCCGAGGTGACCGTGCGCGGGTTGCCCGCCGGGTCGGGGATGTTGCACGAGTACGCCTGGTGCGTGTGGCCGGTCACCAGGGCGTCGACCTTCGGGTCCACGTTCTTGGCGATGTCCACGATCGCGCCCGAGATGCCGGCGCCGGCGCCCGGGACGTCGCAGTCGTAGTTGTACGCGCCGCTCGCGGGCAGGCCGCCCTCGTGGATCAGCGCGACGATCGACTTCACGCCCTGCTTGTTCAGCTCGGCGGCGTACTTGTTGATCGTCTCGACCTCGTCGCCGAACTTCAGGCCCTTGACGCCCTCGGCGGTGACGACGTCCGGAGTGCCCTCCAGGGTGACGCCGATGAAGCCGATCTTCACGTCCCCCTTCTTCCAGATGAAGGTGGGCGACATCAGCGGACGCTTGGTCTTCTCGTCCGTGACGTTGGCGGCGAGGTACTTGAACTCGGAGCCCGTGAACTCCTTGCCGTACTCGAAACAGCCCTCGACCGGGTGGCAGCCGCCGTACTGCATGCGGCGCAGCTCGGTCTTGCCCTCGTCGAACTCGTGGTTCCCGACGCTGCTGACGTCCAGCTTGAGCTTGTTCAGCGCCTCGACGCTCGGCTCGTCGTGGAAGAGCCCGGACAGCATCGGGCTGCCGCCGATCATGTCACCGGCGGCGGCGGTGACGGAGTACTCGTGGCCCTTGCGGGCCTCGCGCAGGCCGGTCGCGAGGTACTCGACCCCGCCCGCGGGTATGGCTTTGGTGGTGCCGTCGGCCTGACGCTCGGTCACGGTGCCGGAGGAGCCCTGCGGGGGCTCGAGGGTGCCGTGGAAGTCGTTGAACGACAGCATCTGCACATCGACGGTCCGGCTCTTGGCGGCCGCACCGCCACCACTCGCGGCTCCGGCCGGGAGGGCGGCGGCGACCATGGCTCCGGCGCCGGCCGTGACGGCGAGGGCGGTGAAGGTCAACCGGCGGGCTCGGCGGTGCCGTTGTGGCGTCGCTGACATTTAATCCCCTTTGTGGACAGCGATACTGCTTGGGAGGTCCGCCGCAGCCTATTGTCAACGCGCGTAGCACGACAGGGGGGAACGGGTATCGAGCTGGTTACGTGCAGAAGACGGACCGACTCCGTGCCCGCCCCCGCCGGGCGCCCGCGACGGTCGTAGGCTCATGACATGACTGACGCAGCAGCGGCCCTGGAGCCGGGACGGCAGATTCAGACCCTCGACGAGCTGACGGAGGAACAGGCCGAAGCCGTGCTCGCCCTGATCGAGGAGGCGGCGCGCACCGACGGCACCACCGCCGTCTCCGAGCAGGGCCGGCTCCAGCTGCGCGGCGGGCCGCGCGAGGGCATCCGGCACTTCCTGCTCACCGACGGCGGCCGACTCGCCGGATACGGGCAACTGGAGGACACCGACCCGGTGGAGGCCCCGGCCGCCGAGCTGGTCATCCACCCGGCGCTGCGCGGACGCGGCCACGGGCGGGCGCTGGGCACGGCCCTGCTGGCCGCCTCCGGCAAGCGGATCCGGGTGTGGGCGCACGGGGGCAAATCGGCCGCCCGGCACCTCGCCCAGGTCCTGGGCCTGACCCTCTTCCGCGAACTGCGCCAGCTCCGCAGGCCCCTGGGCTCGGGCGCCGCCCCGCTGCCGGAGCCGGTGCTCCCGCCCGGGGTTTCCATCCGCGCCTTCGTCCCCGGCGCGGACGACACCGCCTGGCTCGCCGCGAACGCGGCCGCCTTCGCCCACCACCCCGAGCAGGGCGCGCTGACCCAGCGGGACCTCAACGACCGGATCGCGCAGCCGTGGTTCGACCCGAAGGGCTTCTTCCTCGCGGAGCGGGACGGCGAGCTGGTCGGCTTCCACTGGACCAAGGTCCACCGGGCGGAACAGCTGGGCGAGGTCTACGTCCTGGGCGTCCGCCCCGGCGCCCAGGGAGGCGGCCTCGGCAAGGCCCTGACGGCCATCGGCCTCCACCACCTGGCAGATTCCGGGCTGCCGACGGCGATGCTGTACGTCGACGCGGACAATCCGGCGGCGCTGGCGGTGTACGAGGGCCTCGGCTTCACCACGCACGAGGTGGACCTGATGTACCGCACCGAAAGCTGAACCGTCTCCCGCCGGTCCCCCTGGGGCTCCGCCCCGGACCCCGCTCCTCAAGCGCCGGAGGGGCTGGTTTTGCCTCCGGCAGCACTTGAGGCCCGGGGCAGAGCCCCGATCCTTGAGCCGCACCGGCCCACCCAGCCGAGCCACATCCAGCCCCTCCGGCACTTGAGGAGCGGGGCACGGGGCAGAGCCCCGATCCTGGACCCGCACCGGCCCACCCAGCCAAATCCAGCCCCTCCGGCACTTGAGGAGCGGGGCACGGGGCAGAGCCCCGATCCTGGACCCGCACCGGCCCATCCAGCCGAGCCACATCCAGCCCCTCCGGCGCTTGAGGAGCGGGGCACGGGGCGGAGCCCCGGTCTTTGAGGCGCACCCGCGCACTCAGGCGGGCGCAACCGGCCCCGCCGGCGGGGCGCGGGGCGGAGCCCCGGTCTTTGGGGCGCGCCGGGCCATATCCACAGCCGGGAAGCCACGCGCCATTCACCGGGCATTAATACGCGCTTGCGACTCTCCCCCCATGCAGCCCCGGCAGCCCCGCCTCCGCCTGACGGCCGACACTTCCGACGCGCCTGTCCTCCCCCGCGCGCGGAAGAATGGAGTCATGAGCCACCAGCCCAGCGCCGGCCCCACCGAGGTCCCCGCCCAGCACCCGTCTCACACTGCCACCGCCGCGGCAGCAAACGGCACGGTAACCGCCGGACCCACCCGCATAGGGTCCATCTCCGCGCACCGCCCCCTCGTCGACCTCGACCCCGACCTCGACGCCGACCTGGACGTCTACGAGGACAAGGACGGCGGCGAGCTCCCCCCGGGCCGCTTCCTCGACCGGGAGCGCAGCTGGCTCGCCTTCAACGAGCGCGTGCTGGAGCTCGCCGAAGATCCCACCACCCCGCTCCTCGAGCGCGCCAACTTCCTGGCGATCTTCGCGAGCAACCTCGACGAGTTCTTCATGGTCCGCGTGGCCGGCCTCAAGCGCCGCATCGCGACCGGCGTCGCCACCCGTTCGGCCTCAGGCCTCCAGCCCCGTGAGGTCCTCGACCTCATCTGGACCCGCTCGCGCGAGCTCATGGCCCGCCACGCCGCCTGCTTCCAGCAGGACATCGCCCCGGCGCTCGCCGAAGAGGGCGTGCACCTCATCCGCTGGCCCGACCTCACCGAGAAGGAGCAGGCCCGCCTCTTCACGCTGTTCCGGAACCAGATCTTCCCGGTGCTCACCCCGCTGGCCGTGGACCCCGCGCACCCCTTCCCGTACATCTCCGGCCTCTCCCTCAACCTGGCCGTCGTCGTACGCAACCCCGTCAGCGGCCACCGCCACTTCGCCCGCGTCAAGGTCCCGCCCCTCCTCTCCCGCTTCCTGGAGGCCTCCCCGCAGCGCTACGTCCCGCTGGAGGACGTCATCGCCGCGCACCTGGAGGAGCTGTTCCCCGGCATGGAGGTGCTCGCGCACCACATGTTCCGCGTGACCCGCAACGAGGACCTCGAAGTGGAGGAGGACGACGCCGAGAACCTCCTCCAGGCCCTGGAGAAGGAGCTCATGCGGCGCCGCTTCGGCCCGCCCGTCCGCCTGGAGGTCGAGGAGTCCATCGACCCGGGCGTCCTGGACCTCCTGGTCCAGGAGCTGAAGGTCAACGCCTCCGAGGTCTACCCGCTGCCCGGCCCGCTGGACCTGACCGCCCTCTTCGGGATCGCCTCCCTGGACCGGCCGGAGCTGAAGTTCCCGAAGTTCGTCGCCGGCACCCACCGGGACCTCGCCGAGGTCGAGTCCGCGCACGCGCCCGACATCTTCGCCGCCCTGCGCGAGCGGGACGTCCTGCTGCACCACCCGTACGACTCCTTCTCCACCTCGGTGCAGGCCTTCCTGGAGCAGGCCGCCGCCGACCCGGACGTCCTCGCGATCAAGCAGACGCTCTACCGCACCTCCGGCGACTCCCCGATCGTGGACGCCCTGATCGACGCCGCCGAATCCGGCAAGCAGGTCCTCGTACTCGTCGAGATCAAGGCCCGCTTCGACGAGCAGGCCAACATCAAGTGGGCGCGCAAGCTGGAGGAGTCCGGCTGCCACGTCGTCTACGGGCTCGTCGGCCTCAAGACCCATTGCAAGCTGTCGCTCGTCGTGCGCCAGGAGGGCGACCAGCTGCGCCGCTACGCGCACGTCGGCACCGGCAACTACCACCCCAAGACGGCGCGCCTCTACGAGGACCTGGGCCTGCTCACCGCCGACCCGCAGGTCGGCGCGGACCTCTCCGACCTCTTCAACCGGCTGTCCGGCTACTCGCGCCGCGAGACCTACCGCCGCCTGATGGTGGCACCGCGGTCGCTGCGCGACGGTCTGATAGCGCGGATCGACAAGGAGGCCGACCACCACCGGGCCGGCCGCCCCGCCTCCGTGCGCCTGAAGATGAACTCGATCGTCGACGAGGCGCTCATCGACTCGCTCTACCGGGCCTCCCGGGCGGGGGTCCCCATCGACATCTGGGTCCGCGGCATCTGCGCGGTGCGCCCCGGAGTCCCCGGGCTCTCGGAGAACATCCGGGTCCGCTCGATCCTCGGCCGCTTCCTGGAGCACTCCCGGGTCTTCGCCTTCGGCAACGGCGGCGAGCCCGAGGTGTGGATCGGCAGCGCCGACATGATGCACCGCAACCTCGACCGCCGCATCGAGGCACTGGTCAGGGTCGCCGACCCGGCCCACCGCGCGGCCCTGGACCGGATGCTGGAAACCGGGATGTCCGACCTCACGTCCTCCTGGCACCTGGGCCCGGACGGCGAATGGACCCGGCACAGCACGGACGCGGACGGCCAGCCGCTGCGGCACGTACAGGAGATGCTCATAGACGCCCGGAGGCGCCGGCGTGGCTCAGCCAAACCATGACCCGATGGCACGGGCGGACGCGGGTGACGTGCTCGGCGCGTACCTGCGTTCGCAGGCCACCGCTTTCCTGCGCGGGCTACGCCTGCACGAGGAAAGCGGAGCCGATGCCACGGAAGGAAGCGATGCGGCGCGCAGCCTGCGGGGGGCTGCGCGCCGCATCAGCGGATCCCTGGCCACCTTCCGGGTGGTGACCGAGTCGTCCTGGGCGGACTCGCTGCGCACCGAGCTGGTGTGGCTGTCCTCGACCCTGGCCGACGAGCACGCGTACGCGGCCCGGCTGGCGCGGCTGCTGGACGCGCTGCACCGGCTGTCGGGGGCGCCCGAGGTCCCGGCGCCGCGCGGCGGAGCGGGCGCGCTCACGGTGGGCTCGGCCCGGGCGGGCGCGCTGCTGGAGCGCCAGCTGACCCTGGCGCGGACCCGCGCCCACTCGGCGACGCTGCAGGCGCTCGGCTCCGCCCGCTTCCACGCGGTGGCGGACGCGGTGGCGGTCCTGGCCTCGGAGGTCCCCCTGGACGCGGTCGCGGCCCGGGGCCGGGTCGCGGAGGTCCTCGTACCCCTGGCGACAGTGGCCGAAACCCGCCTGTCGGCGGCGGTCGCGGCGCTGCCGCCCGCCGAGGACGAGCACCCGTACAACGCGGACCACGACGGGCTCTGGCACGAGGTACGCCGCCTCCTGCGGGTCCACCGGTATGCCCAGGAGGCGCTGGGCGAGGACGTCACCCGGCTGGAAATCGCCGGTGAGGCCCTGGACCGCCACCGCGACGCCGCGGAGGCGGCGGGGGCCTCGGCGACCGCCGCCCGCACCCCCCGCATCGCCCCCGCCACGGCCTACGCCCTCGGCGTGCTGCACGCCGACCAGCGCCACGAGGCCGAGGCCGCCCGCCTGACCTTCAGGCACGTCTGGCTCCCGGCGCCCGTGCCGTCGGGAGTCACGCCGCGATAACGGCCGGATAACGGATGGTTACACCTGTGCGCCGACCCGCCCGAACGCACCGGGTCGTCCGCCACGGTTCACCGTCCGTTCACTCGGCCCGGTCGGCTGCTTCACCTGTTCTGCCTAATTTCTGTGGTGCACGGTGCGAACCGCCCGCAAGTCGAGCGGCTCGGCCGGGCACACCGACGTAGTCCTCTTCGCACGCCGCCCCGATACAGAAAGCGGCCGGCGGCTTCTGGAAGGAACACCCGAAAGTGAAGCTTCAGCGCAAGAACATGCTTCGTGCCTCCGCCCTTGGGGCGCTTGTCGTGTCCGGCGCCCTGGTCCTCACGGCGTGCGGCTCGGACGACAACACGAAGACCGCCGACGGCACGCCGAAGGCCTCGGCCCCGGCCGCCGGTGACATCAAGTGCGACGACGCCAAGGGCAAGCTCCTGGCGTCGGGCTCCTCCGCGCAGAAGAACGCGGTCGAGCTGTGGGTGAAGAACTACATGGCCGCCTGCCCGGGCGTCGAGGTGAACTACAAGTCCTCCTCCTCCGGTGAGGGCATCGTCGCCTTCAACCAGGGCACCGTCGGTTTCGCCGGCTCCGACTCGGCGCTGAAGCCGGAGCAGATCGAGGAGTCGAAGAAGATCTGCACCGGCGGCCAGGGCATCGACCTGCCGATGGTCGGCGGCCCCATCGCCCTCGGCTTCAACGTCTCCGGCGTGGACAAGCTGAACCTCGACGCCGCCACGATCGCCAACATCTTCAACGACAAGATCAAGAAGTGGGACGACGAGGCGATCAAGAAGCTGAACCCGGGCGTCACGCTTCCCTCCACCGCCATCCAGGCGTTCCACCGCTCCGACGACTCGGGCACCACCGAGAACGTCACCAAGTACCTCAAGGCCACCGCCCCCGACGCCTGGCCGTACGAGCCCGCGAAGAAGTGGGCCGCCCCGGGTGGCCAGGCCGCCTCCGGCTCCTCCAGCGTCGCCGCCCAGGTCAAGCAGGTCGACGGTGCGATCGGCTACTTCGAGCTCTCCTTCGCCAGCTCGCAGGGCATCAAGACGGTCGACCTGAACACCGGCGCCTCCGCCCCGGTCAAGGCCACCGGTGAGAACGCCTCCAAGGCCATCGCCGCCGCCAAGGTCTCCGGCACCGGCTCCGACCTGGCCCTGAAGCTCGACTACACCACCAAGGCCGAGGGCGCCTACCCGCTCACCCTGGTCACGTACGAGGTCGTCTGCGACAAGGGCAACAAGCCCGAGACGCTCGCCACCGTCAAGTCCTTCCTGAACTACGCCGCCTCGGACGCGGGCCAGAAGGTCCTCACCGAGAACGGCTACGCCCCGATCCCGGCCGAGATCAACACCAAGGTCCGCGCGGCCATCGCCTCGCTCGGCTAAATCCCTGACCCCGAGGTCCGGTCCGCTCCCCCGTCCGGGGGCGGGCCGGCCCGCGGGACCCTTCCCCTCCACCCGGGGGAATCCGGTGCACCGCCGCCAGGGGGCCTGCCCCCCACACAGACCGGAAAGACCATGGCTTCCACCACACCCACCCAGATAGACACGGCTCCGCCTGTCTCCAAGAGCGAGAGGTCCACCGGCCGCGCCGGTGACAAGATCTTCGCCGGGCTCTCCAAGGGGTCCGGCATCCTGCTCCTGGTGATCATGGCGTCGATCGCCGTCTTCCTCACCTACCGGGCCTCGATCGCCCTGTCGAAGAACGAGGGCAACTTCCTCACCACCTTCGACTGGAACGCGTCGGCCAACCCCCCTGTCTTCGGCATCGCCGTCCTGCTCTTCGGCACCGTCGTCAGCTCGATCATCGCGATGGCCATCGCGGTTCCGATCGCTGTCGGCATCGCCCTGTTCATCTCGCACTACGCGCCGCGCAAGCTGGCCGCCCCCCTCGCCTACGTGGTCGACCTGCTGGCCGCCGTGCCGTCGATCATCTACGGCATCTGGGGCGCCCTCTTCCTCGTCCCGCAGCTGAACGGGCTGAACCTCTGGCTCGACGAGTACCTGGGCTGGACCTACGTCTTCGAGAAGACCCAGGTCGGCGTCGCCCGCTCGCTCTTCACCGTCGGCATCCTGCTCGCGATCATGATCCTGCCGATCGTGACCAGCGTCAGCCGCGAGGTCTTCCTCCAGGTCCCGCGCATGAACGAGGAGGCCGCCCTGGCCCTCGGCGCGACCCGCTGGGAGGTCATCCGCATGTCGGTGCTGCCCTTCGGCCGCTCCGGCGTCATCTCCGCCTCGATGCTCGGCCTCGGCCGCGCGCTCGGCGAGACCATGGCCGTCGCGACCGTCCTCTCCCCGAGCTTCCTGATCTCGTTCCACGTCCTCAACCCGGGCGGCGGCACCTTCGCTCAGAACATCGCCGCGAAGTTCGACGAGGCCAACGAGTTCGGCCGGGACGCGCTGATCGCCTCCGGTCTGGTCCTCTTCCTGCTCACCCTGCTGGTCAACGGTGCAGCTCGCCTGATCATCGCTCGCCGCAAGGACTTCTCGGGGGCGAACGCCTGATGAGCCACGCACTCCAGGACCAGCGCCCCGCCCGGGCCCCCCGGTCCGTCGCCCCCGCCGGCCTGACCCGCGGCGGCCTGCCCCGCTGGGCCCCGGCCGGCATCGCGGTCCTCTCGGTCGCCCTCGGCACCGGCATCGGCCTCGCCTTCGACCTCCACAGCAAGATCCAGTGGGGTCTGCTCGCCGCCCTCCTGTTCGTCGGCATCACGTACACCGCCAGCGCGGTCGTCGAGAACCGCCGCCAGGCCAAGGACCGCGTCGCGACCTCCGTCGTCTGGGTCTGCTTCGTCCTCGCGGTCATCCCGCTGCTCTCGCTGATGTGGACCACGATCAGCCGCGGCATCAAGCTCCTCGACGGCAACTTCCTCAGCCACTCCATGAACGGAGTGACCAGCTTCGACCAGGGCGGCGGCGTCTACCACGCGCTGCTCGGCACGATCGAGCAGGTCGGCCTGGCCACCGCGATCGCGGCCCCCATCGGCCTGCTGACCGCCGTCTACCTGGTCGAGTACGGCAAGGGCACGCTCGCCAAGGCCGTCACGTTCTTCGTCGACGTCATGACCGGCATCCCCTCCATCGTCGCGGGCCTCTTCATCCTGACGACCTGGAACCTGATGCTCGGCTTCGGCCCCTCCGGCTTCGCCGGCGCCATGGCCCTGTCGATCCTGATGATGCCCGTCGTGGTCCGCTCCACCGAGGAGATGCTCAAGCTCGTCCCGAACGAGCTGCGCGAGGCCGCCCTCGCCCTCGGTGTGCCGAAGTGGCGCGTGATCCTCAAGGTCGTGCTCCCCACCGCCATCGGCGGTATCTCCACCGGTGTGATGCTGGCCGTCGCCCGTATCGCCGGTGAGACCGCGCCGATCATGCTGCTGGTCTTCGGCTCCCAGCTGATCAACGGAAACCCCTTCGAAGGTGCTCAGTCCTCGCTCCCCCTGTACATCTGGGAGCAGTACAAGGTCGGCAGTGAAGCCTCCTACGACCGGGCATGGGCCGCGGCGCTCGTCCTGATCGCCTTCGTCATGATCCTCAATCTGGTGGCCCGCGGCATCGCCCGCTGGAAGGCCCCGAAGACCGGTCGCTGACGCGACCAATGAAAGCGAAGTGACCCCTCATGGCGAAGCGAATCGACGTCAGCGGACTGTCCGCCTTCTACGGCAGCCACAAGGCCATCGACGACATCTCGATGACCGTTGAGCCCCGCTCCGTGACCGCCTTCATCGGCCCGTCCGGCTGCGGCAAGTCCACCTTCCTGCGCACCCTGAACCGCATGCACGAGGTCACCCCCGGCGGCCGCGTCGAGGGCAAGGTGCTCCTGGACGACGAGAACCTCTACGGCCCCGGCGTGGACCCGGTCGCGGTCCGCCGCACGGTCGGCATGGTCTTCCAGCGCCCGAACCCCTTCCCCACCATGTCGATCTTCGACAACGTGGCGGCGGGCCTGCGCCTGAACGGCTCCTTCAAGAAGTCCGAGCTCACGGACATCGTGGAGAAGTCTCTCCAGGGCGCCAACCTCTGGAACGAGGTCAAGGACCGCCTGAACAAGCCGGGCTCCGGCCTCTCCGGCGGCCAGCAGCAGCGTCTGTGCATCGCCCGCGCCATCGCGGTCGAGCCGCAGGTCCTGCTGATGGACGAGCCCTGCTCGGCCCTCGACCCGATCTCCACCCTCGCGATCGAGGACCTGATCGGCGAGCTGAAGGAGCGCTTCACGATCGTCATCGTGACGCACAACATGCAGCAGGCCGCCCGCGTCTCCGACCGCACCGCCTTCTTCAACCTCGCCGCGGTCGGCCAGCCCGGAAAGCTGGTCGAGATCGACGACACGGACCGGATCTTCTCGAACCCGTCCGTGCAGGCGACCGAGGACTACATCTCCGGCCGCTTCGGCTAAACCGGGATGTCGTAAGCGTCCTGCGGTGCTGCATGGCGGTGCCACCGCAAGGCGAAAGAAAGAAAAAGGGCCGGCTCCCCCTGGGTGGGGGGAGCCGGCCCGCTTTCGTTGGGGCACGGGCGCTCACGCTAGGCAGGGGAGGTGGAGGCGGCTCGTGACGGTCCGCACGGGTCCCCCGTACGAACTACGTGCATCCGCCAATGAGCGGGCGGCACGACGAAGGGCCCGGCTCCCCCACCGAGGGGGAGCCGGGCCCGCTTTCGTACCGCTGTCCTGCTGCCTAGCCGACGGCCAGGTTCACGATCCAGAAGCTCAGCGCGGCGACCAGGGCCGCGGCCGGCATGGTGATGAACCAGCCCAGGATGATGTTCTTGGCGACGCCCCAGCGGACCGCGTTCACCCGCTTCGTTGCGCCGACGCCCATGATCGCCGAGGTGATGACGTGGGTGGTGGAGATCGGCGCCTGGTAGAGGTACGACGCGGTGTACATGATCGACGCGCCCGTCGTCTCGGCGGCGAAGCCCTGCGGCGGGTCGAGTTCGATGATCTTGCGGCCGAGGGTGCGCATGATGCGCCAGCCACCCGCGTACGTACCCAGCGAGAGCATCACCGCACACGCGACCTTGACCCACACCGGGATCGGGTCGCCGGAGTTCTGCACATCGGCGATGACCAGGGCCATCACCACGATGCCCATGGTCTTCTGGGCGTCCTGGAGGCCGTGGCCGAGGGCCATGGCGGCCGCCGAGACGGTCTGGGCGATCCGGAAGCCGCGCTTGGCCTTGTGCGGGTTGGCCCTGCGGAAGAGCCACATGATCGCGACCATCACCAGGTAGCCCACGACCAGGCCGACGATGGGCGACAGGAACATCGGGATGACGACCTTCTCCAGCACCCCGTGCCAGATGACGCCGATCCCGCCGGCCAGCGCCGCTCCCACCATGCCTCCGAAGAGCGCGTGCGAGGAGGACGAGGGCAGGCCGAAGTACCAGGTGATCAGGTTCCAGACGATCGCTCCGACCAGCGCGGCGAAGAGGATCCACATCCCCTTGTCGCCGTGCGGCGTCTCGATGAGCCCCTTGCTGACCGTCTTGGCGACCCCGCTGCCCAGGAAGGCACCGGCGAGGTTCATCACGGCCGCCATCGCCAGGGCGGCGCGCGGGGTCAGTGCCCGCGTCGAAACCGACGTCGCGATCGCGTTCGCGGAGTCGTGAAAACCATTCGTATAGGTAAAGCCGAGCGCGACCCCGATGGTCACGACCAGAGCGAAGGTGTCCACGAGGTTCAGGACTCCTTGACCGCGATGGTCTCCACCGTGTTCGCGACGTGCTCGAAGGCGTCGGCCGCCTCTTCGAGCACGTCGACGATCTGCTTGAGCTTCAGCACCTCGATGGCGTCGTACTTGCCGTTGAAGAGCTGCGCGAGGAGCTTGCGGTGGATCTGGTCGGCCTGGTTCTCAAGACGGTTGACCTCGATCCAGTACTCGGTGAGGTTGTCCATCGTCCGCAGGTGCGGCATGGCCTCGGCGGTCAGCTCGGCCGCGCGCGCCAGCACCTCGATCTGCTGCTCGACGCCCTTGGGGAGCTCCTCCACGTTGTAGAGGACGACCAGGTCGACGGCCTCCTCCATGAAGTCCATGATGTCGTCGAGCGACGAGGCCAGGCTGTAGATGTCCTCGCGGTCGAAGGGCGTGATGAACGAGGAGTTCAGCTGGTGGAAGATCGCGTGGGTCGCGTCGTCCCCGGCGTGCTCCGCAGCCCGCATCCGCTCCGCGATCTCGGCCCGGGCGGAGGAGTCCGCTCCGAGCAGTTCCATCAGGAGCTTGGAGCCCGTGACGATGTTGTCCGCGGATGCGGCGAACATGTCGTAGAAGCTCGTCTCCCTGGGGGTCAGACGAAATCGCACGTGAGGTCCTCGGGGTGCATTGGATTCGGTCAGGCTGATGCTAGGCGCATCCCCCGGCCACGGCTAACCGGCGGTTCCCCAGTGTCCTCCATCAGGCAGAGTGAGGACCACGGACCCCTGTCCCTTCGATGGGAGCCCGGTACCCTATACCCATGAGGGGTATAGCCCTCATGGGTATACCCCTCATTCCCGACCCACGGACCACTGACCACGGGAGGACCCATGACGACCATCGAGACAGAGGGCTCCGGAGCCGTCCACGGCTACCACCACCAGAAGGACGAGCACCTCAAGCGACTGCGCCGGATCGAGGGCCAGATCCGCGGCCTCCAGCGGCTCGTCGACGAGGACGTCTACTGCATCGACATACTCACCCAGGTCTCGGCGAGCACGAAGGCCCTCCAGTCCTTCGCCCTCCAGCTCCTGGAGGAACACCTCCGCCACTGCGTGGCCGACGCGGCCCTCAAGGGCGGCACCGAAATCGACGCCAAGGTGGAAGAGGCCACGAAGGCCATCGCCCGCCTGCTGCGTACGTGACGCGCCCGCCTGTGGCCGCACCCGCGCACTCAGACGGGCACATCCAGCCTCGCCGGCGTTTGAGGCGCGGGGTCCGGGGCAGAGCCCCAGAACACGGCGCGTCAGCCGCCCGCCAACCCCAGGAGCACCTCGTCGATCCGGTCCAGACTCAGCCGATCCTCATCCGCCGCCGAAGCGGCGATGATCAGCTCACCGCACAACTCGATCTCGGCGAGCGCCACGTGGTCCTGCACCGTCGTACCGCCAGCGGGAGTCACGCGTGTCACCTCAATCTGCCGTCATCGTCATCGGCACTCGACTCCTCAGCGTAGGGAGCCCCCGGCTCACCGCGCATGACACGGATGGACCATTTCCGGATACCGGCCCATGGCCCGATCGCGCCGCTTGTGCCCGCTCGCAGCCCACCTAATCGGCGATCTTCCCCGCATAAATATCCGCACTTTCGGGCAATACGACCGTCACCGGCGTCCCGAACCCGTACAGCAGCGTGGTCGACGAGACATCGATCACGCCATTGTTGACGTACGTGAACCGGTGCCGGACCTTCCGCAACCGCCCCTGCTCGTCCAGATAGGCATCGAACGGCACGGCGTCCTTGCTGAACCCTTTCGCCGCCGCCTCCAACGCCCCCCGCACCTCCGGCGACGCACTCCCCGCCGCCCGCCCGATGTCGGTGGTCCCCCGGTAGTGCCGCACCTTGGTGCCCGCCACCTCGGTCTCCCCGACGTACGAAACCTCCTGCACCCCCCGCAGCAGCTCGGCCGCGACCAGCGGATCGGTGGCGCCGCCCGTGACCAGGTTCCCGTCGGCCAGCGTCGTCGTGTCGACCCGGACCCACTTGTCGTCGGGAACGCCCGAGCCCCGGTTCTTCATGTAGAGCGCGCCCGGTACGAGCAGCTCGGTGATCGGCCGGTGCTCGGCCTTGCCCTTCACATCGGCCGGGAGCATCACCAGCAGCTGGCCCATGCGGTTCTTGAAGTCGACGCCGCCCTCGCCCCGGATCGTGACCCGGGTGCCGCCCGTGGCCATCTCCATCGCCGTACGGGCCCGCGCGCTGCCCGTCTTCGCCAGCGCGTCGGCGGCCCCGCGGACCACCGCCGCCGGGTCCGCGGGGGGCTTGCCTTCGCTGCCGTCGGCGCCCGCGCAGCCGCCCGTCACTGCGACCGCCAGGGTGACCCCGGCGGCGAGCATCACCTCACCCGCACGCCCGCGCCGCCGCCTGTGCTGGTGAACCACCATCGCCTGCCAACCCCCAACGCGTGACCGCTGTTTGCCCGAGGCCCCCACCCGCTCCGCTTAACGAGGTCCGGGGTTTCCCGTCACGGGCCACGCACCTCCCCGGGCCGTGCCGGACCCGGGTACCGTGGAGGCGTGGAACCGCACACCAAAGCGACCCTGGTCCCTCCGCTTGCCTCCGTGCCCCTCCAGCGGCCGCAGCCACAGCCGCAGCCGCCCACCGGGCACACCACCTCCACCGCCGAACGCGGATCGTTCTGTCTGGCCGTCTGCACCTGCGGCTGGACCGGCCCGGCCCGCCGCTCCCGCGACCTGGCCCGGAAGGACGCCGCCCGACACACCGTGGGGTAGCGGCCCTTGAGGGGTTGAGGGGTAACCCGTTCGGACGGCCCGGCTGGCCGGGGCCCGCCGGAGCGGATGCCCTTGATTCATGCCAGGACCCGCAGCCCGCCTAGCAGCCCTCCTCTGGGCCCTGCTCATCACGCTCACCCCGGCCGCCGGGGCCTGGGCCCGGCCCGTGGGCCAGGCGGACGGCCCCGCCGACGTGGCCATGGCCATCGGCCTCACCGCCGCGGCGGCCGCGGCCACCGGGCTGTGGCTGCGCTCCCGCTACCGCCGCGAAGGCGACGAACGGCGCGAGCCGTGACTCCGCGCCCCCGCCCGGCGGCGGTGCTCCTGTGCTTCGGCGCGGCACTGCTGTGCCTGCTGGGGGCCGTCCTGATCGCGGCCTGGGAGTCGTACGGGGCCCCGTGAGCCGGGGGAGACGGAAGCTCAGGCGGCGAGATCGTTGTCGTGCGTACGCCGCTCCGCCGGCGGGGTCTGCGGCTGCGCCAGCCCGACCGGCCTCGGCAGCGCCCGCCCCTTGGCCCGCACCAGCCACCCCACACGCGGGGAGCCGGCCACCGCCCGCACCACCGGGTTCAGCAGGGCCATCGCGAGCGGCGCGAGCACGAGTACGACGGCGGTGCCGAGGGCGAAGCCGCCGATCACATCGGTGGGGTAGTGCAGGCCCATGTACACGCGGCACAGTCCCTCGGCGAGCGCCAGCCCGATGCCGATGAGCCCGAGCTTCCGGTTGGCCACGAACAGGCCGACGCCCAGGGCCATCGCGAGGGTGGCGTGGTCGCTGACGAAGGAGAAGTCCGACTTCGCGAGCCCGATCCCGGGACCGGGGTCGAGCACCTGAAGCCCCTCGTGCTGCCGGAACGGCCGCGGCCGCCCGACGAATTCGCGCAGCGGCGCGTTGACGAGCAGCGCCAGCCCGGCGCCGAGCGGGGCCCACACGAGCGCGGCGAAGGACTCGACGGCGGTGGCCTCGTCCTGCCGGCGGACACCGCGCCAGCACCACAGGACCAGGAGCACGAGCGCGAGCAGGATCCCGTACTCACCGGCCAGGCTCACGGCCCGGTCCAGCCAGCTCGGGGCCTGCCGGGCAACTCCGTTGAGCTCGTACAGCAGGCTGACATCCACATTCGGCCCACCGCTCGTGAGTCCAGCCATGGTGATGCGGCCCCTTGCCCTTGCCGTGGTTCCCCTGTGTCCATGGAACGCCCGTTCTGGCAACTACGTTCCACTCTCCACCGAATGATCACTCCAACGTTACCGAAGAGTGACTCATCGTCGCAGCTCAGGGCCCTGGCCTGACGGAGAGTTACTAAGGGGCCCGACTCGCCCCCGCCCGCTCCGGAAGGGCCTCCGCCCCGTCCTTCGTCACGCGCGTCGCACCGAAGTAATCAGGCGTGTCAATCTTGTCGAAACGGATCACAGCACCCGTATAGGGGGCGTTGATCATATATCCGCCACCCACGTAGAGCCCGACGTGTCGGATCTCCCGAGAGTTCGTCAGATCATCGGAGAAGAACACCAGGTCGCCGGGGAGCAGTTGATCACGCGGAGGATGCGACCCGGCGTTGTACTGGTCATTGGCGACGCGCGGCAGCTCAACCCCCACCGTCTCGTACGCGGCCTTGGTCAACCCGGAGCAGTCGAACCGCCCGTCCTGATCGGGCGTCCCGTTCCCACCCCACAGGTACGGAGTCCCGAGCTGCTTCTGCGCGAAGTAAATGGCGCCCGCGGCCTGTTGCGAGGGCGCCACCCGCCCCACGGGCCGCGCGAAGCTCTTCGCCAGCGTCGTGATGGCCTTCACGTAGCCCTGGGTCTCCTTGTACGGCGGCACGCCTCCGTACTTGATGACCGCGTACGCCCCCGCGTTGTAGGCGGCGAGCATGTTCGACGCCGGGTCCCCCGGCACACTCGCCACGTCCTTGGCCAGTTCGCAGTCGTACGAGGCGGCCGAGGGGATCGCATCGTTCGGGTCCCAGATGTCCCGGTCCCCGTCCCCGTCCCCGTCGATGCCGTGACCCGCCCACGTACCCGGGATGAACTGCGCGATCCCGCGCGCGTCCGCAGGACTGACGGCACTCGGGTTCCAGCCGCTCTCCGAGTACAGCTGGGCGGCGAGCAGCGCCGGAGTGACGGCCGGGCACAGATTGCCCCACTTCTCCACCAACGCCTGGTACTTCGCCGGCACCGCCCCCTTGGCGAGCCCCACGGCCCGCCCACCGGCCCCCGCACCGGCTCCCACCAGGCCCGCCGCGGCCGAGTACGTCCCCACCACGAGCAGCACGACGAAGGTCAGACACAGCCCGATCCCGACCCCGCCGGCCATCCAGAATCTGCGCACCCGTCAACCCTCCCCCATGCCCCCGGCTTTCCACCGCGATTCGCCCGTGTCGCCTGTCGTACTAGCCCACTTGCTCCACGATCCGACCACCCCCCATCCTCAACGCCCCACCGCACCACCGTCCACCCCCGGCGGGGCCAACGGCGCCGCACCTACCTCGGAGCGACGAACAGGCTCTGCGCACTCCGCCCGATCGGCCCCTTCTCATCGTGCAGCCGCGCGTCGGCCAGCCCGATCCCGCCACCGTCCACACTCGTCCGGGCCTCCACGCACGCCCACTCCCCCACCGGATGCCGATGCAGGTGCACGGTGAGGTCGCTGTTGATGAAGACGTACCGCCCGAAGTCCATCACCGCGCTGATGCCGTTGCCCGAGTCTGCGGCGACCAGCACCCGGTCCAGCGGCCTGATCCCCTCGCCCGCGACGAGCGCCACCTTCATCCGCATCCAGCAGCTGCCCGGACCGGGCTCCACGAAGGCGCCCTCGGCGAACCGCGTCTCCATCGCCGAGTGGTACCCGGTCTCCCACGGCACCGGGAAGAACGGCGTCTGCTCCACCTCCCCGGGCGGCGGCAGCTGCGGCCCCGACACCACGGCCGGCACCGCCTCCTCGGCCACTGACCTGGGCCGGCCCGGCCTTCTCCTGGCCCCTGGACGAGCCCCAGCTGGCCGCCTACGCCACAGAGCCCGGCCGCCACACCTGGACCGCCGTCACCCCCGTCGGCGACCCGGTCGGACACGCCTCCATCGCCGGCACCCGCCTCGGCCGGATACTGATCGCCCCCGAGGCCCGCGGCCGGGGCCTCGGTGAGACCCTCGTCACCCTCGCCGTCTCCCACGCCTTCGGCGAGCTGCGGCTCCCCCGCCTCGACCTCGGCGTCTGGGCCCACAACACGGCGGCGATCCGCATCTACGAGAAGCTCGGCTTCCGCACGGAGCAGGTACTCGAAGACGTCGAAGAGATCGACGGCACCCCCTGGACCGCCCACCAGATGACACTCACCGCCCCCGACCGGCGACAATGAAACCGTGCCCAGTAATACCCCCGCCCCCCTTCCCGTCCTCCAGGCCGACTGCGCGAACTGCTTCGCGCTCTGCTGCGTGGCCCTCCCCTTCGCCAAGTCCACCGACTTCGCCGTGAACAAGCCCGCCGGCACCCCCTGCAAGAACCTCCAGCAGGACTTCCGCTGCGGCATCCACACCCGGCTGCGCGACAAGGGCTTCCAGGGCTGCACGGTCTTCGACTGTTTCGGCGCCGGCCAGCAGGTCTCCCAGGTCACCTTCGGCGGCCAGGACTGGCGCACCCACCCCGACACGGCCCGCAGGATGTTCGACGCCTTCCCGGTCATGCGGCAGCTGCACGAACTGCTCTTCTACGTGTCCTCGGCACTGACCCTCCCGGCCGCCGCCCCGGTCCACGCGGACCTGCGCCGCGCCCTGTCGAAGACCTCCGAGTGGACCGGCTCCGACCCGGACACCCTCGCCACCCTGGACATCGGCGCCCTCCGCCAGGAGATCAACGAACTCCTCCTCAAGACGAGCGAGCTCGTACGGGCCAAAGTCCCGGGCCGCAAGAAGAACCACCGCGGCGCGGACCTGATGGGCGCCCGCCTCCCGGGCGCGGACCTCCGCGGCGCGAACCTCCGCGGCGCCTACCTGATCGCCGCCGACCTCACCCGCGCCGACCTCCGCACGGCCGACCTGATCGGCGCGGACCTCCGCGACACCAACCTGCGCGGCGCGGACCTCCGCGACACGATCTTCCTCACCCAACCCCAACTCAACGCCGCCCAGGGCGACCTCACCACGCGCATCCCGGCAACCCTCACCCGCCCCGCGCACTGGACCTGATCCGTCCCCCGTACGCCGAGACGACAATCATTGCCCGGCGTCACCCCCCGTGATACACAGAGTGACCATACGTTCTTTCGCATAGAAACCACCCGTGCCCAGGTCAGAGCGCACGAGCGGGCCACACGCCGGGAGATCGGGTAAAGAGAGCCGTCAAGTCGACGACGGCGGCGGTTTCATCAGCGAAGATAGTGCGTAACCCTTGCCGTTCGGGCACGGGCTTCCGGAACTACCCATACAGGGGCGGTGAGTTACATGATCCTGGCAGCCGAAAAAGGCGACATCACCACCATCATCGGCGGAATCGCCCCGAACTGGGGGCCGTTCGGCAGTCTCGGCAACGAAGCGAAGGTCATGATCGAGGTGGTCATGGCCGTGGCGATCCTCCTCTGCCTCGGCATCGCCATCTGGGGCGCGGCCAAGCAGCGCATCGGCGCGACCGCCCTGCGCGACACGTTCAGCGCGGAACAGGGCAAGGGCCTGATCGTGGCCGGCCTCACGGGCGTCTTCATCATCGGCTCGCTGGGCACCCTCTTCACCATCGTCTACGGAATGGCCGTCTAGCCGGGCCGCCGCGGCCGTACCTGATGAGGACTCACCACACCGCGCCTACGCGGGAACCAGCGCTACCGTCGTACGACGCGGAGGGGGCCGACACGGAATGAGCAACGACGACCAGTACGGCGGCACGGGCCAGACCCGTACCCGCCTCCCGGACCCCCCCGCGGACCCCTACGGCCCCACCCGCCGCACCCCCCGCGCCACCCGCAGCCTCATCACGGTGGTCGGCGTCGTGGTCCTCCTGATCGCCGCCATCGCATTCGCGAACCAGTCCGGCGACTCCCCCTCCGGCAAGCCCTCGGACAACGCCCCAGCCACATCCTCCACGGCCGCCACGGGCACATCCCCGGTGACAGGCAAGAACGGCACGATCCCCAAGGGCTTCACCCACGACGAACAGGGCGCCCAATCGGCGGCCGCCAACTACGCAGTGGCCCTCGGCTCCGACGCCATGTTCGACGCAGCGCGCAGACGGCCCATCGTCCAGGCCGTGTACCTGCCCGACGTGGCCGGCGCCCGGCAGAGCGACCTCGACAAGGTCTATGGGGACCCCGAGTTCCTCGCCCGTATCGGTCTCGATGCCGCAGGCAAGGCCCCCAAGGGACAGACCTTCATCTCCCGCCTGAACCCGGTGGGCACCAAGGTGGAGAAGTTCGGTGGAGACACCGCCAGCGTCTCCGTCTGGTACTCGGCGCTGTTCGGGCTCGCCGGCGAGGGCTCCAAGAACCCGGTCGCGGAGAGCTGGTACACGAACACCTACGAACTCCGGTGGCTCAACGGCGACTGGCGGGTCGCTGACTTCACCCAGAAGGAAGGCCCGGCCCCGGTGGGCCGGGACCAGACCGCTTCCTCGGCGGAGGAGATGGCCGCCGCGGTGTCTCAGTTCGGGGGGCTCACCTATGCACGCTAGCCGTCACGGCTTGTCGCTCATGGCCGCCGTAGCGGCCGTACAGCCAGCTGCCGTACTCCTCGCCACGCGTGCAGCAGCCGCCCCGACTCCCACGCCCACCCCGACGCCGCAGCCCAGCAACAACCCCTGCGACCTGATCCGCGGTCCTGCCAAGGACTACTGCGAGCGCGGCGAAGGCTCCACCGGCGGAGCACCCCGGACAGGCCTGGCCCCCAACGACCCAGCCGACGCCCTCAACCCCCTCGCCTCGCTTGCGAAGGGCTGCGCCGACGCCGCCGCCTGGATCGTCGGCAAACTCAGCGAAGCAGTCAAGGGCACCGCCAACGTCGACTTCACCAACCCCGCCTTCCTCAAGCAGTACTCCGTCGTCTTCGCCGCCTCCACCATCCTCACCCTCGTCCTCTGGCTCTTCGCCGTCGCCAAGCGAGCCGTCCGCGGCGTCCCCCTCACCACCGCCCTCTCCGAAGCCGTCGGCTTCCTCTGGCTCACCGTCCTCGCCTCCGCCTTCACCCCCCTCATCCTCTACACCGTCGTCTCCGCCACCGACGGCGTCACCGAGGTCATCGCCTCCGCCACCGGCAGCCAGACCGACGTCTTCTTCGGCTCCTTCTCCGAAGCCCTCAAGAAGGGCGACGACATCGGCGGCGGCCCGATCATGCTGATCGTCGTCGCCCTCGTCACCGTCCTCGCCGCCGGCGTCCTCTTCCTCGAGCTCTTCATCCGCGCCGCCCTCCTCTACGTCGGCGCCCTCCTCGGCGTCGTCGTCTACGCGGGCCTCGTCGACCGCAACCTCTGGGGCCACGTCCGCCGATGGGCGGGCATCATGATCGCCGTCATCCTCGTTAAGCCTGTCATCGTCATCGTCCTCGGCCTCGCCGGAGCCCTCGCCGGCGAGAAGGGCCCGAACGCCTTCTCCGCCGTCGTCACCGGCCTCGCCATCATCCTCCTGGCGATCTTCGCCTCCGCGATGATCTACCGCTTCGTCCCCGGCTTCGGCGACGAGATCGCCTCCGCCCGCTCCAACCGCAGCAAGGCCACCGACGGCGCCCAGGCAGCCGCTGTCATCAGCTCCCCGGCCTCCCTCGTCTCGCAGGGCATCAAGACCCACAGCAGCCGCGGCGCCCACCGCGGAGGCGACGGCGGCGGCAGCGCGCCCCGCCCCGCCAACCCCATCTCCGGAGGCGTGGCCGCCCACAGCAGCCGCCCCACCTCCGGCGGCGGAGCCGGCGGCGGATCTGTCCCCTCCGCCGCACCCACACCCCGCACGAGTTCGAGTACGAGGAACACAGGAGGTGACGGGCGTTGACGACCCAGTCCCACCAGCTGCACCCGGTCGCGCCCCGCCGCACGTATCTCATCGGCCGCGCCCGGCCGAACGCGATCGTCGGCAAGAACCGCGAGACCGGCGAGATCGCCCTGATCATCGCGGGGGCGTTCTTCGGCATGATGAGCGGACTGCTCGTCCCCGACCTCACCCTGCGCATCGTCAGCCTCGCCGGCTTCCCCATGCTCGCGCTCGCCGCCGTGTACGTCCCGTACAAGGGCCGCACCTTCTACCGCTGGTTCGAGATCAGCCGCAGCTACAAGCGCACCCTCCGCCGCGGTACGACCTACCGCTCATCGGCCATCGAAGCCGGCACCCGCGCCGCCGACGGCCGCGAGGTCGAGGTCGGCCCGCCCCCCGGCATCGGCCGCATCAACTGGCTCGCCGCGCCCTTCGGCCCCGACGAGATCGCCGTCCTCCTCCACGCGGACCGCCGCACCGTCACCGCCGCCATCGAGATCGAGGGCCCCGGCGTGGGCCTGCGCGACAGCGAGGACCAGGAGGCCCTCGTCGACCGCTTCGGCACCCTCCTCAAGCACGTGGCCAACGGCGACGGCTTCGTCACCCGCCTCCAGATGCTCGCCCGTACGCTGCCCGCCGACCCGGACGCGCACGCCAAGGACGTCGCCCAGCGCGGGGACACCAACGCCCCCACCTGGCTGCGCGACTCCTACGACCAACTCCAGTCGATGGTGTCCACCTCCTCCGAGCAGCACCGCGCGTACCTCGTCGCCTGCATGCACTACACGCGCGACCTCGCCGCCGAGGCCCACACCATCGCCCGCGCCGCCACCCCCCACAAGGGCCGCAAGCTCGACCGCGACGCCGGCCTCGCCATCGTCATGGCCCGCGAGCTCACCGACATCTGCGCCCGCCTCGCCGAAGCCGACATCCGCGTCCGCCAGCCCCTCGGCCAGGGCCGCCTGTCCTCCCTCGTGCACTCCATGTACGACCCGGACCACCCCATCGACCACATCCAGGCCATGACCAAGCGCAACGCCTGGCCCGCCGAACTCGACGCCGTCGAGCCCACCTACCTCCAGGCCAAGACCCGCGAATCCTCCACCCGCGCCCCCTGGTGCCACGCCACGGCCTGGGTGAAGGAGTGGCCGATGACCCCCGTCGGCGTCAACTTCCTCGCCCCGCTCCTCGTCCACACCCCCGACGTCATCCGCACCGTCGCCGTCACCATGGACCTGGAGCCCACCGAGGTGGCCATCGAGCGGATGCTCACGGAGAAGACCAACGACGAGGCCGACGCGAGCCGCGCCGCCAAGATGAACCGCACCGTCGACCCCCGCGACATCGCCGCCCACGGCCGGCTCGACCAGAGGGGTGAAGATCTCGCCAGCGGTGCGGCGGGAGTCAACCTGGTCGGGTACATCACGGTGTCCTCGCGGTCACCCGAAGCCCTCGCCCGCGACAAGCGGACGATCCGCGCCTCGGCCGGCAAGTCCTACCTGAAGCTGGAGTGGTGCGACCGCGAGCACCACCGCGCCTTCGTCAACACCCTGCCGTTCGCCACCGGCATCCGACGCTAGCCGGAAGGAAGTGCCGCCCATGCGAGATCCCATGTCCGCCCTGACGGACGCCTTCACCAGCTTCCTCTTCGGCAAAGTCGAAACCACGCGCCTGCCCGTACGCACCTCCACCGGGCAGGCGCAGGCCGTCTACCTGCCCACCGCCGCCCCCGGACTCGGCGACTCCGGCGTCATCATCGGACGCGAGGTCTACAGCGGCAAGGGCTACATCTACGACCCCTTCCAGCTGTACGGACAGCAGCTCCCGGCGCCCCACTGGCTGGTCCTCGGCGAATCCGGCAACGGCAAGTCCGCCCTCGAGAAGACGTACGTCCTGCGCCAGCTCCGCTTCAAGGACCGCCAGGTCGTCGTCCTCGACGCCCAGGGCGAGGACGGCGTCGGCGAGTGGAACCTCATCGCCCAGCAGCTGGGGATAACCCCCATCCGCCTGGACCCCATCGCCGCCAACGACGACGGGATCCGCCTCAACCCCCTCGACCCGGCGATCACGACGACCGGCCAGCTCGCGCTGCTCCGCACCATCATCGAGGTGGCGATGGGCCACGGCCTCGACGAGCGCGCCGGCTTCGCGCTCAAGGTCGCCCACGCCTACGTCGTCGAGGCCATCCAGGACCGCCAGCCCGTCCTCACCGACATCGTCGAGCAACTGCGCCACCCTGAAGCCGAGTCGGCACTCGCCATGAACGTCGACATAGACGATGTCCGGGCCTGGGGCCTCGACGTGGCGCTCGTCCTCGACCGCCTCGTCGACGGCGACCTCCGCGGCATGTTCGACGGCCCGACGACCGTCGGCATCGACCTCGACGCCCCCCTCATCGTCTTCGACCTGTCCCACATCGACCGCAACTCCATCGCCATGCCCATCCTCATGGCGATCGTCGGCGTCTGGCTCGAACACACCTGGATCCGCCCCGACCGCAAGAAGCGCATCTTCCTGGTCGAAGAGGCCTGGCACATCATCAACAGCCCCTTCGTGGCCCAGCTGTTCCAGCGGCTGCTGAAGTTCGGCCGCCGCCTCGGCCTGTCCTTCGTCGCCGTCGTCCACCACCTCTCCGACGTCGTCGACGGCGCGGCCGCCCGCGAGGCCGCGGCCATCCTCAAGATGGCCTCGACCCGCACGATCTACGCCCAGAAGGCGGACGAAGCCCGCGCGACGGGCCGCGTCCTGGGCCTGCCCCGCTGGGCCGTGGAGATCATCCCGACCCTCACCCCGGGCATCGCGGTCTGGGACGTCAACGGCAACGTCCAGGTGGTCAAACACCTGATCACCGAAGCCGAGCGCCCCCTCGTCTACACCGACCGCGCCATGACCGAGGCCTCCACCCCCAACCGGCTCCCCGACGACCTGCTGGCCGCCGAACTGGAAGCGGAGGAACGCGCCCTGTCCATCGAACGCCGCCGAGGCAACGGCGGCCCGGGTTCCGCGACCACGGTGGCCTGACCATGCACGACGCACGACACGACCCACGCCGTACGGAGGCTCCGGCCCGGGGCGGCATCCCGGACGGACTGCTGGTCGGCCTCCTGGCCTTCCTCCTCGGCCTCGCCGTCCTCATCTGGTCGGCGACCGGCCTGGCCGCCCTCTTCGCCAAAGGCGCCTGGCCGGCCACCGTCACCTTCACCCGGACCCCGGGAGCCGTGCGCGCCCTGATAGCGCAACCGCACGACATCCCGGGCGCCTGGCCGGACACCGACCCGGCGGCGCTCTCCGGGTGGGGCCTGTTCTGGGGCCTGTTCATCAGCCAGCTGCTGGTGCTGTTCGTGCTCACCGTCTTCGCCATCGGCGTCATCGCCCGCACCAAGTCCCGCCGCGCCCTGGCCCGCCAGGCCACACGGGCGCCCGCAGACTCCGAGCCCCTACAGCCCTCCGCCTCGGCGGCTCAGCACTCTCCGGTAGAACCAGCCGCACCCACCCGCTCGGCCGGGGCCCATCCAGCCTCGCCGGCGTTTGAGGCGCTGGGGGTCCCCCCAGCAGTAGCTGGGGGAGGGTCCGGAGACAGCGCCCCCAGCAGCCCCCGCCCGGCGGGCACACGGGCTTCGGCCGGAGCCCCGGCCGCGCACCCGCAGCCCCTGGGCGGAGCCCGCCTGGCCTACGCCGCCCCACACGACCGCTTCCGCGCGGCCGTGGCCCGTATCGGGGAGACGGAAGGCGCGGCCCTGATCGTGACCTCCTCCCCCGCCCTCTGGGCCGAGACCAAGGACGCCCGCGCCAAACTCGGCCCGGTCCTCCTCTACGACCCCTCGCACCTGTGCGACACCCCGGCCCGCATGCACTGGACCCCCACCGAGGGCTGCGCCGACCGCGACACCGCCGCCGCCCGCGCGATCGCCCTGCTGGCCCCCGTACGCCCCCAGGCAGGCATGGACGCGGCGATCGCGGACACCGCGGAAACGCTCCTGCGCAGCTGGCTCCAGGCCGCCGCCCTGGACGACCGCCCCTTCAAGCAGCTCCACCGCTGGACCCAGGGCAACAACGCCCAGGACCCGGTCCGCATCCTGCGCACCCACCCCCAGGCCGCCCCCGGCACGGCCGGCGAACTGGAGAGCGCCCTGACCGCGCACCCCGAACGCCGGGAGCTGGCACAGAACCTGACGGCCCGTGCCCTCTCCTGCCTGACCTCGATCCACATCCGCGAGGCCTGCAATCCCAACCAAAGAGACTCGCTGACCCTGGCTTCGTTCGTGGCCGAAGGGGGCACCCTCTACGTGGTGGGTGAACCTCTGGAGGACCCTCGTACCCACCCGGGTGCGATGCCGTTGCTCACCGCACTCGCCTCTCACGTGGTCGAGCACGGCCGCCGCATGGCCGCACGGTCATCCCACGGTCGGCTCGACCCACCACTCTCCCTGGTCCTGGACGACGTGGCGGCGGTGGCCCCGATCCCCCAACTCCCGGAACTCCTCGCCACCGAGCCCCTCCCCCTCCTCGCCCTGTGCCGCAGCCGCGAACAGGCCCGCTCCCGCTGGCCGGAGGCAGAGCTCCCCTAGACGGACGGCCTCGGAAACACGTACTCGACCTCCCGGGCAGCGGTATCGGTCGGCACAGGCACAGCAAGCCCCGTAGCCTCGAACCCGAACCGCCGATAAAACCCGGCAGCCCGCCCGTTGTCCTCATGGACAAACAGCCGTACGCGCTCCAGCGCCGGCTCCTCCAACGACCAGGCCCACTCCAGCGCGGTCTCGAACAGCGCCTCGGTCAGCCCGCTCCCCCGCTCCTCGGCCCGCACGAACACCCCGACCAGGTGCCCCTGGTGCACGGTGATGTCCTCATCAAAGATGCCGGTGCTCCCGGCCTCCTCGACCAGCACCACCACATTGCCGTTCCACGTCCCGTCCGGCGCCTCGGCGATGAACTGCCGCACCGACCGCCCGTGCGAAGCGCCCTCGGTCCGCTCCTGCCAAAACGCATCCGGCCTCCGCACGGCAGCCTCCTCGGTCTCCAGGAAGGCAACAGCCGCCGCAGGATCCCGCAGGGCCGCGATCCGCAACTCCTTGACCTTCTCCCACTCGTCGGCTCGGACAGGACGTATCACGTGCTGGTTCATGGCTGGAGATCATAGCGACAAACGCAGAAAAGCCCCGCACCAGGATCAGAGATCCGGTGCGGGGCTTCCGCAATGATTGTTCGGCGGCGTCCTACTCTCCCACAGGGTCCCCCCTGCAGTACCATCGGCGCTGAAAGGCTTAGCTTCCGGGTTCGGAATGTAACC